>DATIBF010000132.1:0-57969 GCA_035457655.1 Gaiellaceae bacterium | reverse complement strand
TGATCGCCCCCATACCCGATGCGAAGCACTGCGCCGCCTCGGCTCCCTCGAGCTCTGCCATGACCGCGTTGAGCTCCTCGACCGTCGGGTTGCGGAGGCGCGCGTAGGTGAAGCCGTACTCCTCCTCGGCGATGACGGCTCCGAGCTCGGCGACCCGCTCGAAGGAAAAGGTCGTGGACGCGACGATCGGACCGACCACAGGCGTGCCGGAGCCTTCCGGCAATGGCGGCGCGTGGATTGCGCGCGTGGAGAGGCCGAGCCTGCGCTTGCTCATGGTCGCCGGCCCAGTCCGAGCCGTTCCGGGAGCGTAGCGAGCGGCACGGGCTCGAAGGCCAGCCCCGCGGCGGCGGCGCCCTCGCGGTCGCCGTCCCCGTCGCCGATGTGGAGCGCCCGGTCCGGTGCGACACCCAGGCGGTCGAGCGCGACGAGAAACACGCGTGGGTCCGGCTTCGCGGCCTCGGCTTCCGCCGAGCTGACGATCTCCGCGAAGTAGCCCCCCAGCCCCGCCCGCTCGAGATGGGCGCTAAGGGACACGTCCCAGTTGGAGACGCAGGCGAGGACGAGGCCGGCTCGTCGGAGGCGCTCGAGCGCGCTCGCAGCCTCGGGCAGGGGCCGGAAGACGATGGCGGCGAGAAACGCGGGGGCGAACTCGGCCGGATCGAGCTCGGCGCGGGCGTGCTCGAGGAAGACGGCGGTGCACCGCCTGCCGAGGTCGGCGAGGCTCTCGGCGTCGCGGCCCTCGAGCGTGCGCGGAAGGTAGTAGGCAACCTCGGCGTGGAACGCGGCCGTGATCTCGTCCAGCGCGCGGTCGACGCCCCGCTCGGCGAGCGACGTCTGCAGACGCGGGCCAGGGTCGTCGAGCTCGACGAGCGTCCCCATCGCGTCGACCGTGATCGCGTCGAGCGCGCTAGCCGCCGTTCTGGAAGGCATCCGGGTGCAGGGCCTTGGCAACTCGCTCCAGGGCCTGGGCGACGTTGGGGCCGGCCCGCTGGACGAGGTCCGAGGGGAGCACGCGGACGCGCCCGTCCTCGACGGCCGTGAGCTTGCGGGTGCGCGGGTCGTCCCGCAGGGTCCGCAGGGTCACGCGGCTGTCCGATGTTGCGAGGTAGACGTGCGGGTCGAGCCGCAGGATGCGGCTGAGCGGGACCGGGTCGACGCCGGGCGTCTCGCCCGCGATGCTCTCGCCGCCCGCCCGCACGATCATGTCCCCGAGCAGGGACCGCAGCGGGACCGTGACGAAGAACCCCGTGTCGACGAAGGTCGTCGGCACCGGCTCGTCGGCGATGCGGTCCTCGACGACCGCGACGTCCGACCGGATCCTGGAAGCGAGGGCCCTGGCGTTGACAGGCTCACCGACGAGGAAGCCGAGCTCGAGCGCCGCGCGGAGAACGTCGTCGACCGACGAACCCGGCTGGACGTAGAGCGGCGCCTCGGTCTCCCGGCGTATCCGCGAGACGTCGAGCTGGTCGGTGGTCGGCGCCGCGACGAGCAGGTCCGGCTCGAGCTCGACGACTTCGTCGGTGCGGATGCGGAGGCTGGGCGAGACGACCTCGACCGCCGAGGGGGGAGCCTGCCTCGGCCCGTCGCCCTTGGGGATCCCCGCAGGGATGCCCACGAGCCGATCGCGGGCGCCGAGGGCGATGATCAGCTCCGCAGCTCCCGCGTCGAGCGCGACGATGCGCTCCGGCCGGCTCGGGACGATGGCGGGCTCCTCTCCGGCTCCCCGCACGGTGACGGGGTACGGTTGCTCCAGCTCTCCAAGCGGCTCCGAGCGCTCGCCGCAGGCCGCGGCCCCCAGAAGCAGGGCCAGCGCGAATGGGAGCGCGAGGCACGTTCTCATGTCGGTTGGCACTATGGCGAAGATGCGGCTGTTCACGCAGGAGGAGGCGAATGCGCTGCTCCCGAAGGTGCGGGCCCTGGTCGAGCGCCTGGTCGAGGAGCGACGTGCGCTCGTCGCGCTCGGCGAGGAGCTGGAGGCGATGCAGGCGCTCATCGGGGGGAACGGTGGAAGCCTCGATCCGAGCCGCATCGGCGAGCTCCAGGAGGCTGTGGCGCAGGGGGCCGCCGGGCTCACTGCGCTCGTCGACGAGCTGAACGAACTCGGCGTGCAGATGAAGGATCTCGATCGGGGCCTCGTCGACTTCCCCGCCCGTCATCCGGAGCGCGGGGACACCGTCCTGCTCTGCTGGGAGCTCGGCGAGGCCGAGGTCGCCTACTGGCACGACACGGACGCCGGGTTCGCCGGCAGGAAGCCGCTCCCCTTCTAGAGAACTCCGTGCCGATGGACACCGAGTGGATCGAGCGGCTGGCAGTCGCCGGAGTCGTGCTGCTCGCGACCCTGATCGCCGCCCGCATCGCGGACCGGATGATCGTGAAGCGCCTCAAGCTGCGCCCCGAGACGCTGACCGTCTACCGCGTCGTCCGTCGGAGCGTGCTGGCGGTCATCGTCGGCGTCGGCGTGCTGAGCGCGCTGCTCGTCATCCCGCAGGTGCGCGCCGTGGCCGGGAGCATCCTCGCCTCGTCCGCCGTGATCGCGCTCGTCGTGGGCCTGGCCGCGCAGACGACGCTGTCGAACTTCGTCGCCGGGATCCTCGTGGCGTTCGCCCAGCCGCTCCGGCTCGGTGACAGCGTCGCCGTTGCAGGCGCGTCCGGCACGGTTCAACAGATCGGGCTGACGTACACGGTCATCCGCGCCGCGGACGGCGCGCGGTACTACGTGCCGAACGCGAAGCTCGCCTCGGATACCATCAGAAACGCGACCATCGCGGGTGCGGAGCACCTGGTTGCAGTGAAGGTCGCCGTGCCACTCAGCGCCGACCTCGATCGTGTGCTCGAGTTCCTCCTCGCGGAGGCAAAGCGACTTCCCGATGACGTGATCGTGCGAGAACCGAATGTTTACGTGAGCCAGGTGGATCAGGCCGAGGCGGTGGTCACCGTGGAGGCCTGGGCCAGGAAAGCGTCGCAGGCCACCGAGCTCGCCTCGAGGCTACGCCGGGCGATCGTCGACCGGCTCAAGGCCGAGGGGATCTACGGATGACCGGCAACGGCCGAAACGGACCGAGGAACGGCCGGAACGGCAGCGGCAGAAACGGCAACGGCTCCTGGGCGGTGGACAACCGCAACCGCCGCCGCCGCCGCAACCGCCGCCGCCGCGACAAGATCCAGTCGCGGCGTTTCGTGATCGTCACGATCATCGCGCTCGTCCTGACCGGTGGCGCCGTCCTCACGGCAGCCGCCTTTACGGGCGCGCAGGCCTTCCTGAACAGCTGTTCGCTGGCGTCGCTGAAGCCGGTATCGATCGGTGAGAACTCCTTCGTCTATGCGGCAGACGGCTCCGTCCTCGGCTCGATTCCGGCGGAGCAGAACCGCCAGCCGATCGCGCTCGACCAGATGTCGCCGCTGCTCGCACAGGCCACCGTGGCCATCGAGGACAAGCGCTTCTACTCGCACTCCGGCATCGACTTCGAGGGCATCGCTCGCGCCGCCTTCGAGAACATCCAACAAGGCGAGATCGTCCAGGGCGGCTCGACGCTGACCCAGCAGCTCGTCCGGAACCTCTACATCGGGCGCGACGTCTCCTGGGAGCGAAAGACCAAGGAGGCGTGCCTCGCCCTGAAGATCGAGGACGAGGGGCTGCCGAACATCTGGGGCGTGGCGCCGGCAGGGCTGACGCCCGACGAGCTGAAGCGATGGCGCAAGGACCGGATCCTCGAGACCTACCTGAACCAGGTCTATTTCGGCGCTCACGCCTACGGCGCCGAGGCGGCCGCGCAGACGTATTTCTCGAAGCATGCATCGAAGCTGAACCTCCAGGAGGCGGCTCTGCTCGCCGGGCTTCCGCAGGCGCCCTCCCTCTTCGACCCGTTCCAGGACCCCGACTCGGCGCTGGCGCGCCGAAACGACGTGCTGCGCGCGATGCGGGACGACGACTACATCAGCGAGTCGGCCTACCAGGCCGCCGTTTCCCAGCCGCTCCAGCTCGAGCGAGGTCGGATCTACACGAGAATCCGGGAGCCGTTCTTCTTCAGCTACGTGCGCGAGCTGCTCATCGAGAAGTACGGCGCGACAGCCGTCCGCAGCGGCGGCCTCGAGGTCTATACGACGATCGACCCGCGCTACCAGCGCATCGCCATCGAATCGATGAAGTCCGTGCTGAACCAGCGGAGCGACCCCGCCTCCGCGATCGTCTCCATCAACCCCGCGAACGGCGCGATCCGGGCGATGACCGGCGTCGTCCCCGGCAAGAAGGAGATCCAGTTCAACCTGGCGGCCCAGGGGCGGCGGCAGTCCGGGTCCGCGTTCAAGACCTTCGTGCTGACCGAGGCGATCCGGCAAGGCATCAACCCGTACACCACGAGGTACCTGTCGGCGCCGTTCCACTGGCAGCCGGACCCGAACTCCGAGCCGTGGGACGTGGCGACCTACAGCCACTCGTACATCGGGGCCGTGCCGATCGCCACCGCCACGCTCAGCTCCGACAACACCGTCTTCGCGCGCCTCACGCTCGACGTGGGGCCCGAGAACGTCGTCAGGATCGCCAAGCGGATGGGGATTCAGACGGAGCTGCTCCCGGTCGCGTCCATCGGCCTAGGGTCGAACGCCGTCTCGCCGCTCGAGATGGCGTCGGCGTACGCCACCCTCGCCGCCGGGGGCGTCTACTCCGAGCCGATGGCGATCCGCCGCGTCGTGCTGGCGGATGGCACCGTCGACAAGGAAGCCGGCTGGGGAGTCTCGAAGCGCAAGCGCGTCATGCCCGACGGGGTCGCGTACGAGGTGACGCGGATCCTGCAGAACAACATCGCCGGCGGCACCGGCACGGGCGCGAACTACGGCGATCCGGCGGCGGCGGGAAAGACCGGCACGACGGACAACTCGGCCGACGCGTGGTTCGCGGGTTACACGCCGAAGGCGTCCACCGTTGTCTGGGTCGGCTATCCCAACGCCCAGATCTCGATGACGAGCGTGCACGGGATCACGGTCACCGGCGGCTCGTTCCCGGCGTCCATCTGGCAGCTGTTCATGTCTCGGGCGCTGCGTCACACGCCGCAGGTCGGCTGGCCCCAGCCGAAGCATCCGGCGGTCTGGCTGCCGTTCCAGGGCGAGTTCGCCTTCGTGGGCGCGCCGGCCGAGCCGAAGAAGGACAAGGACGAGGACGAGGGAACGGACGGGGACTCGCCCCCGACGACGACGGCGCCCCCGCCGACAACGACTGAGCCACCCCCCACCACCACCGAAGGCCGGTAACCGCGCCGCAGGCTGGGCGCTCGTCGCGGGAGCGCTCGTCCTGGCGCTCACGGCCGCGGCCGTCGCCTTCGCCTTCCCGTCCTCGTCGCCCCTCGTGCCCGAGCACGACGGGGGCGACTCGACCTGGGCGTGGCTCTACCTCGGCTTGCTGATCGCCGCGTTCGCCGCGTACCTCGCCGGCCTCGGCCTCCTGAGCAGGGCCGGGGGGATCGCGCGCCGGAACGCCGTTGTCGCACTTGCCTGCGCGCTCCAGCTCCTTCCTCTCGCGGGCCCCGTGCTCCTGTCCACGGACGTCTACACGTACTGGGACTACGCCCGCATCTCGACCGAGCACGGCGGCAATCCGTACGTGGACGTGCCGAGCGACTACCCGGACGACGTCGCATACCCGCTGATGGGTTCCTACTGGTACGACACCTCGTCGGTCTACGGCCCGGGGTTCACGCTTGCCTCAGAGGCTCACGCGCTCGCCGTGGGCGAGTCGGCGGAGGCCGCGTCGTGGACGTACCGGGTGCTGGCCGCAGCGGCGATGGTCGCCCTCGTCCTGCTCGCCGCGCGGCTGTCGACGCGACCCGCTTTCGCAGCGGCGTTCGTCGGCTGGAACCCGTTGCTCGCCGTCCATTTTGCGGGAGGCGGCCACAACGACGCCTGGATGATGGCCTTCGTCCTTGCGGCGCTCGCGTTCGCCGCGGCAGGAAGGACGGCGTTGGCCGGTGTCTCCTGGGCGCTGGCGATCGCGATCAAGTGGGTGCCGCTCCTGTTCCTGCCCCTCCGCCTGCTCGAGGCGCGGAGAACCGGCCGGCGGATCGACCATCGCGGCCTGGCGCTGGGGCTGGGCGTTGTCGTGGCGATTGCCACATGGCGGTACGGCCTCTCCTGGCTGGGCGCTGTCGGCCCGCTGGCGTCGAACCTCGCCGAGGACCGCGCCCGCTACGCGATTCCGATTCGGGTGGCGTCGATCGGGCTTCCGGAAGCGGGAGTCGCTGCCGCCTTCGCGGTCGCGTTCCTCGCCGCCTACGCCTGGCTTCTACGGGAGGCCTGGCGCGGGCGGGCCCGGCTGGCGCTCACGACAGGGCTTCTGCTCGTGTGCACGTCGTGGCTCGTGCCGTGGTACGCCGTCTGGGCCGTGCCGCTGGCCGCCGTGGAGGAGGATCGAACAGCCCGCGTGCTCGCGCTCGCGCTGTCCGCCTATCTCCTTCGCGACGCCGTGCCGTTGTAGCGCAGTACGGTACGGGCGTCGTGGGAGCGTTGATCTCCGTTGCCGAGGCGCAGCGGCTTATTCTCGAACGGGCGAAGCCGCTCGAGGCCGAGCGGGTACCGATCGAGCGCGCGTCCGGGCGAGTGCTCGCGGAGGTCGCCGCCGCCGCTGTCGACCTGCCGCCCTTCCCCAGCTCGGCCATGGACGGCTATGCGGTTCGCTCAGCCGACACCGAGGGCGCGCCGGTGACACTCCCCGTCGTCGCCAGGATCCCTGCGGGCAGCCCGGCCCCACGCCCGCTGCGCGCGGGCGAGGCGATGGCCATCGCCACGGGTGGCGCCGTCCCCGACGGCGCGGACGCCGTTGTTCCCATCGAGGTGGTCGAGGAGAGCGAGCGCGGGCTGACCGTCTCGGAGCCCGTGCCGGCCGGTGCGAACGTCCGCGACCGCGGCGGCGACGTCAGGGTGGGCGAGAGCGTTCTCGAGCCGGGGGTCGTGCTCGGCCCCGGTCAGGTGGGGGCGCTCGCGGCTGCGGGCGTCGCGGAGGTGCAGTGTACGAAGCGGCCGCGTGTCGGCATCCTCGTCACGGGCTCGGAGCTACGCCAGCCCGGTGAGGAGCTCGAGCCCGGGCAGATCTACGAGTCGAACGGGCTCCTGCTCGCGACAGCGTTGCAGCTTGCGGGCGCCGTCCCGGCGCAGCTCGGGGTTGTCGCGGACACGGAGGAGGAGCACCGGCGCACGATGGAGCGGGCGCTGCTCGGCTTCGACATGCTCGTCACCACCGGCGGTGCCTCCGTCGGGCCGCATGACCTCGTGCGGAAGGTGCAGGAGGGTCTCCGGGTCGAGGAGGTCTTCTGGGGTGTCGCCATGAAGCCGGGAAAGCCCGTCGCCTTCGGCATTCGCCGCGATCACCTCGTGTTCAACCTCCCGGGCAATCCCGTGTCCGCGCTCGCCACGTTCGAGCTGCTCGTCCGGCCCGCTGTCAACGCCCTTCTGGGCATTCCCCGACCGCTGCCCGTCTTCCGGCCGGGCAGGCTTGCCGCGGCTGTCAGCCGGAATCCCGACCGCGACGAGTTCGTCAGGGCGACGCTGACATGGGACGATGACGAGCCGCGGCTGAGCCCCGTGCTCGGCCAGGAGTCGCACATGATCGTGAGGACGGGTCGTGCCTCGGCTCTTGCCTGGATCCCGGCCGGCGAGGGGGAGCTTCCAGCCGGCTCGGCCGTCCGCTTCCTGGGTCTCTAGGATGCCGTCACGGGCTCTCCGCCCGGTCCTCCTGTGAGTCGACGGCGACCAGATGTCGCCGGCGTGAACGGCGAACGGCGAGAACGAGCTGGCGGCCGGCTTCCCTGAACGGACCCGGTGTCCGCTCGCTCACGTCCGGATAGGGCGCGTACGTCCGGAGTGCGACCGCCCCAACCTGGCTGGCCGCCGCGGCCCAGGCCAGGAAGGCGACGACGAGTGGCACCGGCACGTAGCCGACGGCCGTCAGGGCGATCAGGTACCAGACGGCGTCGAGCCCCATCCCGAAGCGGACGGCGAAAGACGCGAGCAGGAGCAGCGGCCCGGCGAAGCCGAGCGCGTAGACGGCGATCTGGACGAGGCGCCCGCGATCTCGCACCTGGGGAAGCCAGAGCCAGGCGTGCAGCGACGGAAGCACGAAGAGCAGCGAGTAGGGGTTGACGGCGGCGACGACGAGCGCCACGACCGCCAGGACGAGCATCGCTGCCAGGTGGCCACCGAGCTCCTCCTGCCGCGCGATCGACCGCGTGGGCGCGAGGCGCGGTCTGACGACGAGCCAGGCGAGAGCCGAGACCCCGAGCAAGGTGGCAAGCGCGGCGACCGGCCAGTCGCCGGCCGCGGCAGTCTCGGGCCCGATTGGCCGGTTCTCGCCGTTGGGCAGGATGCCGACCGCGACGAAGAGCGCGAAGAAGAGCCCCATCCAGAGCCACACGGCCAGGCGGCTGAGGTAGCTGCGCAGCGCGGGCAGGAGTGCGATGTGGCGGCGGCGGCAGCGCGCGAAGAGGTCGACGGTCGCGGCGAGGAAGGGAACGAGCGCTGCGACGAGCAGGAGCTGAAGCGTCCAGCCGTAGAGGAGGCGGGTCCCGAAGTAGAGGTACGACTGGGTGCCGCTTGCGACTTCGGCGGACTCGTCGAGCGACGTGACGAGCATCTGGGTCGCGCGGCCGAGCTCTCCCAGGCGGTTCTCGTCGAGGTCGCCGAGCGTGTCGCCGTCGGCCGGGCGGGGGCGGCTGCCCCCTGTCGTGACCGTCACGGCCGGCACGCCGCGCGAGACGAACGGAGCCTGCTCGTAGAAGCTAAATGGAAAGGCGAGGTCGACCAGCTGCGCGAGGGCTCCGGGCCGGTTCGGCTCGACGGCTGCCTGCGCGGCGATCGAGTCGTCGGCGGTCGCGAGAAGTGTCGGGCTCGGGACACGAGGCGTGTCCCCGGCGAACTCGATTCGCGGATGGCCGCCGCTTCCGATCGCGTCGAGGTTCACGAGGGCGGCGATCCGGCCCGCGTAGGGCTCGCTCGCCGCGAAGTGGGCCGCGCCCAGCCCTCCGTATGCGCCGCCGTCCGTCGAAACGAGGACGATCGGGTGCGCGTGCGCGGCGCTGCCGAGATCCCGTGCCAGCTCGAGAAGCGCGCCGGTTCCCGACGCGTTGTCGTCGGCCCCGGGCGAGACACCGGTGTTGTCCCGGTGCGCGAGCACGACGATAGCGCGCTGAGCCTGGGCGGCGGCGGGCCCGCTGCGGGGTGCGAGCGCGACGAGGTTGACGAGCTCTTCCGTCCCGAGGCCCGGGATCTCGGCCGAGAACGTCTGGCGCTCGACCATGAAGCCGTAGCCTTCGAGCTGATCCTCGACCCAGTCGGCCGCCTCCTGCTGCCCCTCCGTGCCCGGGGAGCGGTCCGGAAACCGTGTGAGCTCCGTGGTGAACTGGACAGCGGTCTCCTGGTCGAAGAAGGGCTGTGCGCGGGGTGGCGGGAGCGCGTCGGGCCTGCCGACGCTGAAGGCGGCCACGAGCACGGGAACGGCGACGACGAGCCAGGCGGCGCGATAGATGCGCGTCGAGACCGGCCGCTCCAGCGACCCGCGCCGCGGCCGATGGCGTGGCGCTTCTGCGGCCATGAGCCCGTCAAGTCTAGCCCGTGCGGATGCGGCCCCTATCCTGTAGCTGAGCCATGGAAGCGCGACCCACGGTGCTCCTCGTCGACGACGAGGAGTCGGTTCAGAAGCTCCTCACGTACCCGCTCGAGCGCGAGGGCTACCGCGTCGTGCAGGCGCGGGACGGCGAGGAAGCGTTGCGGCGCTACCGGGAAGATCCCGTCGACCTCGTCGTCCTCGACCTCATGCTCCCCCGCCTCGACGGCCTCGCCGTGTGCCGCCGCCTGCGGGAGGAGCGGAGCGCGGTTCCCATCATCATGTTGACGGCCAAAGGCGACGAGGGGGACAAGGTTCTCGGCCTCGAGCTCGGCGCCGACGACTACATTACGAAGCCCTTCTCGATCAGGGAGTTCATGAGCCGAGTGCGCGCGCTCCTCCGGCGCGCGCAGCTGCCCCCGGCCGGCGCGCTCGCCCAGGTGCTCGAGGTGGACGGGATCAGGATCGACACCGCCAGCCGCACGGTCGAGGCGCGGGGCACGGCGGTCCAACTCACGTACCTGGAGTTTGAGCTCCTGCGCATGCTGGCGGCGAGTCCCGGGCGTGTTTTCACGCGAAAAGCGCTGCTGGACGAGCTCTGGGGCGGTTCGGAGTTCCGCGATCCGCGGACGATCGACGTCCACGTCCGGCACCTGCGGGAGAAGATCGAGCGGGATCCCAGCGAGCCCGAGCTGATCTTCACCGTTCGCGGCGCCGGCTATCGCTTCCGCGACGTCGGATGAGGAGTCCGCCGCTCATCAGCCTGAGCGTCAAGGTCGGCCTCGTCCTCTTCGCGGTCGTAGCCGGGGCGCTGGCGATCGTCTATCTGGCCGTCGTCCCGCAGCTCGAGAACCGGCTCGTGGACGCGAAGATCGACGAGCTGGAACAGGCCGCCGCCGAAGTCGGCCAGCAGGTGGGTGGCCTGGGGGACTACCTCGCCATGCAGCAGGTCGCGCGGGATCAGAGCGAGAGCGTCGGCTCGCGGGTCATCGTGCTGGAGCGGCTGACCGACGACCAGCTGCGGGAGGTCGCGGACTCGCGCGACAGCCCGTTTGGAGATTTCTCGGCCGACCGGCTTGCGCTCGAAGCGATGGCGACCCGAAGGCCCGTCTCGGGCCGGACCGAGCACGAAGGCGAACACTACGCTGAGGTCGCACGGCCGGAGAACGACCTCGTCGTCGTCCTCGCGGCGCCGCTCGACGACGTCCTCGCGAACGTCCGTCTCATGCGCAGGAGCCTCGTCGTCGCGGGAGCCGCCTCCCTCGCGGTGTCCTGGCTCGTCGGCTACCTCCTCGCCTGGCGCTTCACGCGCCGGATCCGGCGGCTCGAGGCCGCGGCCGAGCGCCTCGCCGAGGGAGACTTCGAGACTCCGGTGGTCGACGGCGGGCGCGACGAGGTCGGACAGCTCGCCGACGCCTTCGACAGCATGCGCGTGCGCCTCGCGGTGCTCGACCGCGCGCGAAGCGAATTCATTGCCAATGCATCGCACGAGCTGCGGACGCCGCTGTTTTCCCTGGGCGGCTTCGTCGAGCTCCTCGACGATGAGGAGATCACGCCCGAGATCAGACGGGAGTTTCTCGCGGAGATGCGCGACCAGATCGACCGGCTGACGCGGCTGGCGACCGACCTGCTCGACCTCTCGCGCCTCGATGCCGGTCAGCTCGAGATCGAGATCGGGCCGTTCGACCTCGCGACGACGGCCCGGCTCGTCGCCGACGAGTTTCGCGCCGTCGCGGAGGCGACCGAGCACGACGTTCTCGTCGAGGCCGACGTCGGGGTCGAGGCCCTCGGCGACGAGCTGCGGGTGCAGCAGATCGTGCGGGCGCTCATGGAGAACGCCATTCGCCATACGCCGGCGGGCACGACGGTCGTCGTCCGCGTCGTCCGCCGCGGGCGGGATGCCGTCCTCGAGGTCCGCGACGACGGGCCCGGCATTCCCGCGGAGGACCGGAAGCACCTGTTCCAGCGCTTCTACCGGGCTGCCGGTGGCAAGGCATCGGGCAGCGGACTGGGGCTCGCGATCGCCTGGGAGCTGGCCTCGCGCCTCGACGGGACGATCGAGCTGTCCTCGCGACCCGGCGCCACCGTTTTCACGTTGAATCTCCCTCCGGCCGACCCCGGCCGCCCGCCGGCTCCGCTCGTGGCGGATGTAGCAAGCTAACGGGCTGCCGTGCAGACCGGCTCACCGTCACTACGATGAGGCGGACGTGACCCGCCCCGGGGCCATCGCCGTGATCGCCGTCGTCTCTGCCCTCCTCGGCGGGACGTTTGCGCTCGCGATCGGGAAGACCGCCGGCTGGATCGACGACGACGGGCGCGTCGAGACGGTGGTCGTCCCCGCGCCGTCCGAGGCGACACCCGCGGCTCAGAGCGGCTCGGGCGACGCGGCCAAGCCCCTGGTCGGGAACGGCTTCGATGCAGCCGAGCTGTATCGCAAGCGCGCCGCCGGAGTCGTCACGATCTTCGCGCTGTTCGGCGGGGAGGAGACCGGCACAGCCGCCTCGCAGGGCTCGGGCTTCGTCGTCTCCGACGACGGCTACATCCTCACCAACTCCCACGTCGTGACCACCGCGGGGGAGTCCGAGACCGACGACCCACCGATCGAGGCGGACACGGTCTACGTCGAGTTCCGGGACGGGGAGCGGGTCCCGGCGACGATCGTCGGTTGGGATCTGTTCGACGACGTCGGGCTTCTGAAGGTCGACCCCGGGGACCACGCCGTCAGCCCGTTGCCCCTCGGCGACTCGAGCACGGTCGTGGTCGGCGAGCCCGTGGCGGCGATCGGGAGCCCCTTCGGCCAGGAGAGCTCTCTGAGCGTGGGCGTGGTCTCGGCGACAGAGCGGTCGATCGAGTCGATCACCTCCAACTTCAACCTTGTCGATGCCATCCAGACCGACGCGCCCATCAACAGAGGCAACTCGGGCGGTCCGATGTTCAACGCCGCCGGCCAGGTCATCGGCATCAACGCCCAGATCAGAAGCGAGTCCGGAACGGCGGAGGGCGTCGGCTTCGCCATCCCGATCAACGCGGCGAAGCGCTCGATGGAGCAGCTGATCCAGACCGGCGAGGTTCGCTATGCGTGGCTCGGCGTGACTACGCAGACCGTCACGCCCAGGATCGCCGAGCGCTTCGGCCTCGGCGAGCCGAGGGGCGCCGCGGTCCAGTCCGTGGCCGGCGGAAGCCCCGCGGACCGGGCCGGCCTTCTCGGGGGCGGTGCGGAGGAGGAGATCGACGGTCAGGCTTTCTGCCCGGGTGGAGATCTCATCGTGGCGATCGACGGCGCACCCGTGCGCTCGGCCGAGGACGTCGTGAGGGCCGTCAACCAGCAGCGGCTTCCGGGTGACGACATCCACCTGACCGTGCTGCGCGGAAGGGAGCGGCTCGAGCTCGTCGCGACGCTCGGCGACCGACCGGCGAACCCTCCGAGGCTGACCTGCTAGCTCCGTAGACTCACGGTGTGCTGCCCAGCGAGGATCTGATCGTCCTGGGTGACAACCTCGACGTCCTGGCGCGCTTCGACGACGGCTGCTTCCAGCTCGTCTACGCGGACCCGCCCTTCAACACGGGCAGGCGGCAGCGACGTCTCACCGTCACGACCGTGCCGAGCCCGGACGGCGACCGGACAGGCTTCGGCGGCAGGCGGTACGCGACCAGGGTTCTCGGCGAGTCGTCGTTCAGCGACTCCTTCGACGACTACCTCGGCTTCCTGGAGCCGCGCTTGCGCGAGCTCCACCGCCTGCTGGCTCCGACCGGAACCCTCTACCTCCATCTCGACTACCGCGAGGCGCACTACGCGAAGGTGCTCCTCGACGGGTTGTTCGGTCGGGAGTGCTTCCTCAACGAGATCGTCTGGGCGTACGACTACGGCGCCCGCCCCCGTCGGCGGTGGCCCGCGAAGCACGACACGATTCTCGTCTACGTGAAGGACCCCCGGCGCTACTGGTTCGACGCCGAGACGGTGGAGCGCGAGCCGTACATGGCGCCCGGCCTCGTGACCGCCGAGAAGGCCAGACGGGGGAAGCTTCCGACCGATGTCTGGTGGCATACGATCGTCTCGCCCACCGGGAGCGAGAAGACGGGTTACCCCACTCAGAAGCCGGAAGGTGTCGTTCGCCGCATCGTGCAGGCCTCGTCTCGTCCGGGCGACTGGTGCCTCGACCCCTTTGCCGGCTCGGGCACCCTCGGTGCCGTCTGCGCGCAGCTCGGCCGGCGCTACGTCCTCGTCGACTCGAGCCCGGAGGCGGTCGAGATCGCCCGGGAACGCCTTGGAGGCGCTAGATTTCACGGCGGGCGGACGCGTCTGCGGCAGCTTCGCGCGTGAAGAACAGAAACGGAATCTCAGCAAGCGTGGTCTCACTCGTCATCCCGGCCAAGGCCGAGTACATCGCGTTGGGTCGTCTTGCGCTCACCGGTCTCCTGCGGCCGCGAGCGGTGGAGCCCGAGGTCATCGCGGACGTGAAGCTGGCGCTGACCGAGGCCTGCTCGAACTCCATCCGGCATGCGTACGCGGACGGCAGGGAGGGCGAGGTCGAGATCCGCTACGAGCTCGCAGACTCCAGCCTCGTCGTCGAGGTCTCGGACGCGGGCGGCGGGTTCGACCCTGCACTCCTCGAGCCGGGCCCGAGCGCGCTCGACGAGGGCGGGCTCGGGATCGCCATCATCCGCGCGCTCGCCGACGACCTGAGCGTGGGGCCCCGCTCGGGCGGGAAGGGCTACAGCGTCCGGTTCACCAAGGCCCTGAGTTAGCCGCACTGGGCCGGAAGCGCCCGCCGCGCGCGGTATCGTCCGCGTCCGTGCCGCTTCATCAGGTCAACGTCGGGACGAAGGTCCTGACCGACTATGCGTCCATCGCCACGCGCGGTCTCATGGCCCAGATCAAGGAGCTCGCCGAGCCGCTTCAGGGCAGGCGCGTTCTCCATCTCTCGGCGACCGCGTTCGGGGGCGGCGTGGCCGAGATTCTGTACACGCTCGTGCCGCTGATGCGGGACGCCGGGCTCGAGGTCGAGTGGCGCATCATCCAGGGCCAGGACGAGTTCTTCGACGTCACGAAGACCATTCACAACGCCCTCCAGGGGGATCCCACCGGTCTCACGCCCGAGCAGGAGGAGATCTTCGAGGCCTACCAGCTGCTGAACGCCGAGGCGCTCGAGGGGAGCTACGACTTCGTCATCGTCCACGACCCGCAGCCGCTGGGGGTGATCGAGCACGCGCGCCAGGTCGGCCGCCACTGGACGTGGCGCTGTCACATCGATCTCTCGGAGCCGAATCGCTCGGTGCTCGAGTTCGTGCTTCCCTGGATCTGCGCCCACGACGCCGCCGTCTTCCATCGCCGCCAGTACGTACCCGAAACCGACGCGCTGCCGGCGCCGTGGATCTGGCCGCCTGCGATCGACCCGCTCGCTCCGAAGAACATGGCGCTCTCGGCCGAGGACGCCGCCTACATCGTCGACCAGTTCGGGATCGACGTCCACCATCCGCTGGTCACGCAGGTGAGCCGGTTCGACCCCTGGAAGGATCCCCTCGGCGTCATCGAGGCGTGGCGAATCGTGCGGCAGTCGCACCCCGAGGTGCAGCTCGCCCTCGTCGGCTCGATGGCGCACGACGACCCGGAGGGCTGGGAGTACTACAACCGTACGGTCGCCGCGGCCGACGGGGACCCGAACATCTTCATCCTCTCCAACCTGAACAACGTTGGCTCCGTCGAGGTGAACGCGTTCCAAGTCCACTCGGCGGCCGTCCTCCAGAAGTCGATCCGCGAGGGCTTCGGTCTCACCGTCACCGAGGCGCTCTGGAAGGTGCGGCCCGTGGTGGCCGGCCGGGTGGGAGGGATCGTCGACCAGCTCGAGGACGGCGAGACCGGCTTCCTCGTCTCGTCCGTGGAGGAGTGCGCCGAGAAGACGAGGCTCGTGCTCGACACGCCGGCGCATGCCCGCGAGCTCGCCCTGCGCGGCAAGGAGCACGTCCGCCGGCACTTCCTTACCCCGCGACTCCTCCGCGACTGGCTCGTGCACTTCAACGAACTGGAGGGGAACGGCGGCGAGGTGGCTGAGCTGGCCGAGTCTCTGCGAACTGCCTAGCAGCACCTCTCAGAGCTCCCATCACAATGTTGGGACCTCTAAGGTGTCCCCGATGGCGGACCGGCGCAAGCTCATCGTCGTCTCCAACCGGGGCCCGGTCGTCTACGACCGCGCCGAGGGCGGCGGGCGGGTCGCCCGGCGCGGCGGCGGCGGGCTCGTGACCGCCCTGCGCAGCCTCGTCGAGCACCACGACGTCACGTGGATCGCGAGCGCGATGTCCGAGGAGGATCGGGCCGTCGCCCAGGAGGCGGGG
Source organism: Gaiellaceae bacterium (assembly GCA_035457655.1). Lineage (GTDB taxonomy): Bacteria > Actinomycetota > Thermoleophilia > Gaiellales > Gaiellaceae > JAIBJN01. Next base: position 42,056 of record DATIBF010000132.1, on the reverse strand, counting down.
GGCGAGTCGATCGAGGAGCTCGCCCGCGGCGGCGCCCCGTACAGGCTCCGCCTGGTCGCCCACGACCCCACCGCGTACGACTGGCACTACAACGTGATCGCGAACCCGATGCTGTGGTTCGTCCAGCACTATCTCTGGGGCCTCGCCGCGGCGCCCGACGTCGATCACGGCCTCCATCACGCCTGGAGCGAGGGCTACGTCGCCGTCAACCAGGGCTTCGCGGACGCCGTCGTCGCGGAGCTCGAGCAGGAGCCCCGCGCCGCCGTCTTCTTCCACGACTACCATCTCTACGTCGCCCCGGGCCTCGTGCGCGAACGGATGCCCGACGCCCTCCTCGCACACTTCATCCACATCCCGTGGCCGATGCCCGATTACTGGCGGGTTCTTCCCGAGCCGATCCGGCGTGCGATCCATGAGGGCGTCCTGGCGAACGACGTCGTCAGCTTCCACACCCCGCGGTGGCGCCACAGCTTCCAGCGCTCGTGCGTGGACATCCTCGGGGTCGAGCCCGACCGGACGAGGTTCGAGATCGCTCTCGAGGGCCGCCTCGTGCGCCTACGCGCGCGGCCGATCTCCGTCGACCCGGCCGAGTTCGATGAGCTGGCGGGCAGCGAGCCCGTGATCGCCGCCGAGGAGGGGATCGAAGCCGGGCGGCCGGAGTTCCTCATCCTCCGCGTCGACCGGACGGATCCGTCCAAGAACGTCGTCCGCGGGTTCCGGGCGTACGAGCTCTTCCTCGACGCCCACCCGGAGATGCACGAGCGCGTGCAAATGCTCGCGCTCCTCGACCCCTCCCGCCAGGACATTCCCGAGTACGCCGAGTACCTGGGGGCCATTCAGCGCGCCGCCCGTGTCGTCAACGACCGCTTCCAACGCGAGGGCTGGATGCCGCTCGACGTCCAGATCCAGGACAACTTCCCGCAGGCGGTCGCAGCGTATAAGCAGTTCGACGTCCTGCTCGTGAACGCGATCTTCGACGGGATGAACCTGGTGGCCAAGGAGGCGCCGCTCGTGAACACCCGCGACGGCGTGCTGGTGCTCTCCGAGAACGCGGGTGCTCACCACGAGCTCGGCGAGTGGGCGCTTACTGTGAATCCCTTCGACGTCGCCGGCCAGGCCGAGGCGATCCACGAAGCGCTGACGATGGCCGCCGACGAGCGCCGCAGGCGGCGTCGGGCCATCGCCGCGTACGTGCGCGAGCACGACATCGCCCGCTGGATCGACACGCAGCTCGCCGACCTTGACGAGGTGGGTCGGCGGGCGGCGGTCTCGGCGTAGGCTTACCTCGTGCAGGGCGAGGGGCTCAGCCATGTCGACGAGAGCGGCGCCGTCCGCATGGTGGACGTCGGTGCCAAGCCGGCCGTGCGGCGCCGTGCCCGTGCCCGGGCGTTCGTCCGCATGAGCGCCGGGACGGCCGGGCGTCTCGGCGACCTGCCGAAGGGCGACGTCCTGACGGCGGCCCAGCTCGCCGGGATCATGGCGGCGAAGCGGACGTCCGAGCTGATCCCGCTCTGCCATCCGCTTCCGCTCAGCCACGTCGACGTGCGGCTCGAGGTCGAGGAGGACGGCGTCGCGATCGAGGCGAGCGCCGAGACGACGGCGCAAACCGGTGTCGAGATGGAAGCGCTCACGGCGGCATCAGTGGCAGCGCTCACCGTCTACGACATGGTCAAGGCGATCGACCGCGAGATGGTCATCGAGGACCTTCGCCTACTCGAGAAGACGAAGGACGCCGCCGAGTGAGGGCGGCCGTCCTCACCGTCTCGGACGGCGTCTCGGCGGGAGAGCGGGAGGACAGGAGCGGCGAGGTCCTGGCCGACCTGCTCGCGGCTCAGGGGTACGAAGTGCAGCGCCGCGTCGTCCCGGACGAGCGCGAGGCGATCGTGGAGGCCCTGCGTGAGCTGTCCGGGTCGGCCCAGGTCGTGCTCACGACGGGCGGCACCGGCCTGGGGCCCCGAGATGTCACCCCCGAAGCGACCAGGGATGTCCTCGACCGTCCCGTCCCGGGGATCGCGGAAGCGATCAGGGCCGACGCGATCGCCAAGACGCCGCACGGTCTTCTCTCCCGCGGGGCGGCGGGTGTCGCCGGCTCCACGCTCGTCGTCAACCTCCCCGGCTCGCCGGGCGGGGCGCGGGACGGCTTCGAGGTGCTCCGGCCGGCGTTGGGGCACGCGCTCGAGCTGCTCGCCGGCGAGGCGACCGCCCACCGTCAAACATGACGTCCGCCGCCGTCCGCTACCCGAAGCTCTTCCTCTCCCTCGTCAAGTTCGAGCACACGATCTTCGCGCTCCCGTTCGCCTACATCGGCGCCTTCCTGGCCGTCGACGGCGTCCCGAGCGCGTCCGACCTCGTCTGGATCACGGTGGCGATGGTCGCCGCGCGGAGCCTGGCGATGGCCCTCAACCGGCTGATCGACGCCGGCATCGACGCGCGGAACCCGCGCACCGCGGGTCGGGAGCTTCCGCGCGGAGCCCTGAAGCCCTGGCAGGTCGTCCTCTTCTGCCTCGTCTCGCTCGCAGTCTTTCTCGTCGCCGTCTACCAGCTCGCGCCGATCGTGCGCTGGCTCTGGCCCATCCCTGTCGCCGCCTTCGTGCTCTACCCGTACCTGAAGCGGGCCACGTGGCTGTCGCACTTCTGGCTCGGTGCGGTCGACGGGCTGGCGCCCGTCGGCGCTTGGGCGGCGATTACGAACGACCTTCCGCTCGAGGCCTGGCTCCTCGGCGCCGCCGTCGCGGTCTGGGTCGCCGGCTTCGACGTGCTCTATGCGCTCTTCGACCTCGAGCACGACCGCGCCAACGGCCTTCACTCGGTGCCGGCGCGGTTCGGCGTGCCGGCGGCGTTCGTGGTTTCCCGAGCCTGCCACGCCGCCACGGTCGTCTTCCTCGGGCTCGCCGGGCTCACCATCGGCGTCGGCGTCCTCTACTGGCTCGGCGTCGCCGTCGTCGCGGGACTGTTGCTCTACGAGCATTCCCTCGTCTCGCCGCGTGACACGAGCCGGCTCGACATGGCCTTCTTCACCCTGAACGGTGTCATCAGCGTCACGTTCTTCCTCTTCGTCCTCGCGGACGTGATCGTGTGATCGCGGCTCGGGGCCTGGGGCGTAGCTTCGGCGCGAAGCGCGTTCTCCGCGACCTCGATCTCGATGTCGCCGAGCGCGATCTTCTGCTCGTCACGGGGCCGAACGGGTCGGGGAAGTCGACCCTGCTCGCGCTCTGCGCGGGGCTGCTTGCGCCGACCCGCGGCGAGCTCGAGGTGAGGGTCGAGCGCAGCCGGATCGGCTACCTCGCCCACGAGCCGCTCGTCTACCGCGAGCTCTCCGCGCTCGAGAACCTCGACCTCTACGGGCGCCTCTACCGCGTGCCCGAGCGGCGCGAGCGGATCGGGATGCTCCTCGAGCGCTACGGTCTCTGGGAGGCTCGGCGCGAGCGAGTGGCGACCCTCTCCCGCGGGATGCAGCAGCGGCTCGCGCTCTGCCGCACGCTCCTGCACGAGCCCGAGCTGCTTCTCCTCGACGAGCCGTACGCAGGCCTCGACGAGGAAGGCGCCGGGCTTCTCGACGGTGAGCTTGGGGCGCTCGCCGGGACGAGGACGGTCCTCCTCGCCACTCACGACGCCGAGCGAGTGGCGCCGCTCGCCAGCGGGAGGCTTGCGCTCGCGTGAGGTACCTGGCCGACGTCGGCACTCTCGCCGCCAAGGACCTGCGTCTCGAGCTGCGCTCGAGGGACACCGTGCCGGCGATGCTGCTCTTCGTCGTCTCCACCCTCGTCGTCTTCAGCTTCTCGCTGCCGGCCGGTACCTCCGCGGATGCGGCCTACGGGCTGCTCTGGGTGGCCCTCGTGTTCACCGCGATCCTCGGGCTGACGCGGGCCTTCGCCGCAGAGCGGGAGCAGCGCGTGCTCGACGGCCTCGTCCTGGCGCCCTCCGACCGGAGCGCAATCTGGCTCGGCAAGGCGATCGCCGTGGTCGCCTTCCTCGCGCTCGCCGAGATCGTGGCGTTGCCGGCGTTCGCGCTCTTCTTCGAGCCGGTGAGCTGGGAGCTCGTCGCCGCGGTGGCCCTCGCCAGCGTAGGCTTCGCCGTCGTCGGCACGCTCCTTGCCGCGATGGCGGCCGCGAGCCGGGCGCGAGAACTGCTTCTGCCGCTCCTCTTCCTTCCGCTCGCGATCCCGATCGTCGTCGGCGGGGTGGGCGCCTCGATCGCCGACGATCCGGGGCGCTACCTCGGCTTCCTGGCCCTCTACGATCTGATCTTTGCGATCCTGTCCTGGGCGAGCTTTGAGTACGTCGTTACGGAATAGCGCGGTCGTGCTCGCGGCCGGAGCCGCGGGCCTCCTGCTCCTCGGGATCGCGCTCGCCTTCTACTGGGTCCCGGATGCGCCGGGCGAGGGCTTTCGCCAGCGCATCTTCTACATCCACGTCCCGATCGCGCTGACGGCGTACGCCTGCTTCTTCTGGGCGGCGTGGAAGGCGCTCCGCCTCCTCTGGACTCGCAACCAGCGCTATGACCTCGAGAGCTACACGGCGGTCCACATGGGCGTCATCTTCGGGATCCTCACGCTCGTCACCGGCTCCATCTGGGCGCGGACCTCCTGGGGGGTCTGGTGGACGTGGAGCGAGCGCCAGCTCGTCCTCTTCCTCGTGCTCTTCCTCTTCTACTCGGCGTACTTCATGCTCCGGTTCTCGGTCGAGCCGGGCCCGCGGCGGGCGAGCATGTCGGCGGTCTACGCGCTCTTCGGCGTCGTCCTCATCCCCGTGAGCTTCCTCGCCATCCGGCTCGCCGAGGGGCTGATTCATCCGGTCGTCTTCGACCGCGACGTCGGCTCGAACCTCAGCGGGAGCCAGCTTCTGACGTTCTGCGTCTGCTTCGTGGGGATGCTTGCGCTCGCCGGCTCCCTCTACGTCAACGAGCTGACCGGGAAACGGGTGGACGAGCGGTTGCGCGAGCTTCGGGAGGCTCTCTCGTGACCTCCGCCGAGCGCTACGTCACCGCCGCCTACCTCGTCGTGCTCGCCGTCGTCCTCACCTATGTCGTCATCTACGCGTTCAAGCTCTCGCGCCTCGAGCGCGAGGTGAGCGAGCTCGCAGAGCTCGCTCGGCGTCGCAAGGAGGAGGCCGTCTCGTGACCGAGGCCGCCCTCTTCCTCTTCTGGCCGGCGCTCGCAGGCTACGCGGAGGCGGCGGTCGCGTACGCTGGCGACACGGTGCGCCCCGGGCGCCTCGTGCGCTACGCGATCTGGGGAGTCCGCCTCGGCTGGCTGGCGCAGACGGCCCTCCTCGTGGCGCAGGCGGCGAGCGCCGATGCCTTCCCCTGGGGCAGCTGGGCGGGGTCGTTGAACCTGTTCGTCTGGATGTGCGTCGGCGCGTACCTGATCTGGGGCTGCCGTGCGCCTTTCCGGCTGCTCGGCCTCGTGGTCATGCCGCTGGCCGCCGTGCTGCTCGTGCTCGCCTGGGCCGCGGGAGGCGCCGGCGAGCCCGTGCACAGCGAGTTCGGGAACGCCTTCCTCGCCTTCCACGTCGGCCTCATCCTCGCCGCCTTCGCGGGATTCACCCTCGCGGCCGCGCTGGCTGCGCTCTACCTGTGGCAGGAACGCCGGCTGAAGCGCCGCACGCCCGGAGTGCTCCGGCTCCGCTCTCCATCCCTCGAGACGCTCGACCGGCTGACCGGGCGCACGATCGTGTTCGCCCTGCCCGCCCTCACCCTTGGCGCAGGCCTGGGTCTCGCCCGCCTGCAGGCCGACGGCGCCGCCTTCGACCCGATCATGGGCCTCACCCTGCTGACCTGGGTCGTGTACGCAGCGTTCCTCGTCCTGCGCTGGGAAGCGGGCTGGCGCGGGCGGCGAAGCGCCTACCTCGCGCTCGCCGGCTTCCTGCTTGTCGTCCTCGTCCGCGTCGTCCTGACGCCGTTCGTGCACTTCTGATGAACCTCCTCCTTGTCGGCACCTCGTACCAGCGCGCGCCCGTGGAGCTGCGGGAGCTGCTCGCGTACGATCCGTCGCTTCGGCGCGAGGCGCTCGGGCGCCTGGCGGCGGAAGGCGCCGAGGCGGCCGTCCTCTCGACCTGCAACCGCACCGAGGTGTACGGGGTCAGCGCCGAGCCGGCGGAGCTCGAGGGGCGGATCTACGGGGAGCTCGCAAGCCTCTCGGGCCTCTCGCACTCCGAGCTCGCGCCGGCGCTCTACTCGGTGAGCGACGAGGCGGCGGCCGTTCACCTCTTCCGCGTCGCCGCCGGGCTCGACTCGATGGTGCCCGGAGAGGCGCAGATCCTCGGCCAGGTGCGGGAGGCCTACGAGGCGGCGCGGGAGACCGAGACGACGGGTGCGACGCTGCACCGGCTCTTTCGCCAGGCCCTCCGCGTCGGCAAGCGCGTGCGGACGGAGACGGCGATCGGCGAGAACCCTGCGTCGGTCTCCTCGGCGGCCGCGCAGCTCGCCGAGCGGGTCTTCGAGGACCTGGCCGGCCGGCGAATCCTGCTCCTCGGCGCGGGCAAGACGGCCGACCTGACCGCGGCGAACCTCATCTCCCGCAGCGTCGGCGAGATCGTCGTCGCCAATCGCTCGCAGGAGCGCGCAGAGGCGCTCGCACGCCGGTTTGGTGGCCGGGCAGTCGGGCTCGACCGGGTGGAGGCCGAGCTCGCCGCGGCGGACGTCGTCGTCGCCTCCACCAGCTCGCAGGGCTTCGTCGTCTCCGCCGCTCAGGTCGAGCGCGCCGTGAAGGAGCGTCGCGGCAGGCCGATCTTCTTCATCGACATCGCCGTTCCCCGCGATGTCGACCCCGCCGTGATCGAGCTCGAGGGCTGTTACCTCTACGACATCGACGACCTGGAGCGCGTCGTCGCCGAGAGCGTCGCCGGGCGGCGCGAGGAAGCCGTGCGCGCCGAGGCGATCGTGAGCGAGGAGGCGGACGCCTTCCGCGCCTGGCAGCTCTCGCTCGACGTCGTTCCCGCGATCTCGTCGCTCAGGGCCCGCGCCGAGTTGATCCGCCGTGAGGAGCTCGAGCGCGCCCAGGGCCGCCTCGCCTCGCTCTCCCCGAGCCAGCGGCGGGCCGTCGAGGCGCTGACGAGCCAGATCGTGGCGAAGCTCCTGCACCAGCCGACCGTCCGCATGAAGGAGGCCGCGGCGGGAGCCGACGGCGTGCTCTACGCGGACGCGGTGCGGCACCTCTTCGGGCTCGGCGACGATGCTGGTCAGGCTCGGAAGCCGCGGCAGTAGGCTGGCGCTCACCCAGGCGGAGCTCGTCGCGGACGCGCTCCGCGCGAGCGCCGGCAACGGGATCGAGGTCGCCATCGTTCCGATCACGACCGCCGGCGACCGCGACCGCTCGAAGCCGTTCGGCGAGATCGGGGCGCGCGGTGTCTTCGTCAAGGAGATCGAGGAAGCCCTCCTCGCCGGGCGGATCGATGTCGCCGTCCACTCCGCCAAGGACATGACCTCGACGGACACTGACGGGCTCACCGTCGGCGCCTACCTTCGCCGGGAGGACGCCCGCGACGCGCTCTGCGGCGCCGACAGCCTGCGCCCGGGGATGCGCGTCGGCACCGCTTCCACTCGCCGACGGGCGCAGCTGCTCGCGCTGGAGCCGAGCCTCGCCGTCGAGCCCCTGCGCGGCAACGTCGACACGCGGCTGCGCAAGCGCGCCGAACGGGGCCTCGACGCCATCGTCCTCGCGGCCGCAGGGCTCGAGCGTCTCGGGCTCGCCGGCGAGATCGGGCATCGCTTTGCTCCCGAGGAGCTACTCCCGGAGGCGGGGCAGGGTTCGCTCGGGCTCCAGGTGCGTGCCGGAGAGGAGGAGCTGGTCGCCTCTCTCGACGACGAGGAGACGCGGAGGCGTGTCCAGGCCGAGCGCGCGTGCGTCGCGCGCATCGGCGGCGGCTGCCTCGCGCCGGTCGGCGCCCACCACGACGGGGCGGCGCTTACGGCGCTCGTCGCCGACGAAAACGGCGCCTGGATCGAGCGGCGAAGCGGCGCCGACCCCGTCGAGCTGGCTGACGAGCTCGTTGCCGCCGTCGCACGGCGCGGATGAAGGTCGCCCTCACGGGAACGGAAGGGATGGCGGGGCCGCTCGCTGAGCTACTCGACCGCGAGGGCTTCGAGGTCGAGACGTGCCCGCTGGTTGCCGTCGAGGTGCTCGAAGGTCCGCCTATGCGGCTCGCAGGGTACGACTGGCTCCTGCTCACCAGTCGAAACGGCGTCGAGGCGCTGGTCGGGAGGATGGAGGGGCCGCTGCCTCGCGTCGGGGTCGTCGGGCAGGGGACGGCGCAGGCTCTGCGCGAACACGGGATCGAGCCGGCCCTCGTCGCGATCACGTCGACCCAGGAGGGCCTCGCCGCGGAGCTGCCGAAGCCGGCCGGCCGTGTGCTCTTCGCAGGGGCGGAGGACGCCCGCGACGTGCTCGTGCAGGAGCTCGGCGCCGACTTCGTCCCTCTCTACCGCACCGTGGAGCTGCGCCCGAAGCGCTTTCCGGAGGCCGACCTCGTCGTCCTCGCCTCCTCGTCGGCGGCACGGAGCTTCGCAGTCCTGGGGCGCGACGTCCCGTGCGTCTCGATCGGGCCGGTCACCTCCGCGACGGCCCGCGAGCACGGCCTCCACCTGGTCGCCGAGGCGGAGACGCACGATCGGGAGGGGCTCGTCGCAGCGGTTAAGCTCGCCGCATCCCTCGGTTCATCACCTTCCTGACCGACTTCGGGCTCGAGGACGACTTCGTCGGCACGTGCCGCGGCGTCATCAAGCGCATCGCGCCGGACGCCGAGGTGATCGACATCACACACGGGATCGCGCCGACGAACGTCCTCCAGGGCGCGCTCGTCCTCGCCAACACGCTCCCGTACATGCCGGAGGGCGTCCATCTCGCCGTCGTCGACCCGGGCGTCGGCGGCGAGCGGAAGCCGGTTGCAGTTCGCGGGGGAGACGGCAGGCTCTACGTCGGGCCCGACAACGGGCTCCTCGTCGTGGCCGCCGAGCGCCTCGGCGGGGTCGCGGCCGCCGTCGAGCTGGCCGAGCCGGCGTACCGTCTCGAGCCCGTCGCGCGGACTTTTCACGGCCGGGACATCTTCTCGCCGGCGGCCGCTCATCTGGCGGTAGGGCTCGAGCTCGAGGCCTTGGGCCCGCCGGTGCGGCCGGACGAGCTGGTGCGTCTCGAGCTGCCCGCACCCAGGATGGGAACCAGCCGGATCCGGGCGACGGTGGTGTACGTCGACCGCTTCGGCAACGTCCAGCTCAACCTGACGAGCGCCGAGCTCGAGAGCGTCGGGATCGAGCCTCAGACGCGCGTGGAGGTCGCCGTCGGCTTCGAGCGCTACTACGCGGTGGCCGCCTCGACGTTCGCGGAGGTGAGGCGAGGGGACATCGTCCTGTACGAGGACGCCTACCGGAACGTCTCGCTCGCCATCAACCAGGGCAACGCGGCCGAGATGTTCGGGGTTGTCCTCGGGCAGGAGCTCGAGCTGACGGCGCTCCGGTGAACGCCCTCGTCATGGACGCGGGACGGCGGTTCGCCCGCCTCGCCGCGCGGGCCGTCGTCGCCCGCCCGTCGCTCTGGCGCCTCTTCCGCGGGCCGCTCCGGGCTCAGTTCGACGCACTGGCCCCGGCGTGGGAGGAACTCCTCGGTCCCGAGGCGCTCGCTCCGCTCGCGGCCGCGCTCGACCGCCTCGACGCACCGCCGGCGCGCGTCCTCGACGTGGGGACCGGCACCGGGAAGGCCGCCCGCCTCGCGGCTGAGCGCTTTCCGGAGGCCGAGGTCCTGGGAGTCGACCTGGCGCCTGCGATGGTGGAGCAGGCTCGCCGCCTGCTGCCGCCGAAGCTCGCCGACCGCGTCCGCTTTCAGGTAGCCGACGCCTCGGCCCTCCCGGTTCCGGACGGTGCGGTCGACCTGGTCGTCCTCCTCAACATGATCCCGTTCTTCGACGAGCTCGACCGGGTGACGGCGCCGGGCGGGACGCTCGTCGTCGCCCACGTCTCCGGGCCCGCGACGCCGATCTGGACGCCGCCGGAAACGTTGCGAGCACGTCTCGCGCCACTCGGGTTCGGCAGCTTCGAGGAGCTCGCCGCCGGCGGCGGCACGGCGCTGCTGGCGCGGAAGACCGCCGCCGAGTAGGATCCTGCGAAACGGCGTTCGCGGCACGGTCGCACCGGCCCGGACGTCGTTTTTTCGCCGTTCAGGCCTGCGGGACGACGCTCCACTCCAGCTCCTCCATCCGCGCGTAGACCTTGCGATCGCGGGTGTAGTACCAGCGGTCGTAGACGAGGAGCCCGATCGGCACCCAGAGGATCACCCACGAGGTGACCTGGAGCCCTTCCGCAAAGAGCTCGAGGAGCGAGTCGCCGCTCGTCTCGAGCGGTCGAGCGAGCGCGTTCAGGACGAGCACCGCGAGCAGGCCGACGAGAAGCGCCCGGATCCCGTGACGCGTCACCTCGCGGATGTTGCGCTCGAGGTCGGCGATCCTGACGCGGCAGTACCTCCGGACGGCCTCCGCGGCGCGCTGCTCCGGCATACAGGTTCGTCCTGAGGCGGTTCTGGAGCCTCCTAGGAGCTGCCCTGATCGCGGTCCTCGTCCAGCTGGCGATCGCGCTCACGATCATCGGCATTCCGCTCGCGATCTACCGCTTCGTCAGGCGCGTGTTCGTCCTTCCCGAGGTCGTCGTCCACGGCCGATCCGCCCGTTCGTCCCAGGGCGCTTCCGTCGATCTCGTGCGCGGGCACTGGTGGCGGACGGCGCTTCTCGCCGGGATGCTCTACATGGTCCTCGTGGGAACCGGGCCGGTGGTGGGCTTCGTGCTCCTCTTCGAGACCGGCCTCTCGCCCGCGCTGATCGACGCGGTCGGCTCCGTGATCTACATGGTCGTGTTTCCGTACACGGCGATCGCCGGCATGCTCCTCTACTTCGACCTGCTCGAGCGGCGGCGGGATACGGGCGAGCAGTCGTGATGTGGCGAGGGCCGGAATCGAACCGGCGACACCACGGTTTTCAGCCGTGTGCTCTACCAACTGAGCTACCTCGCCGAGCCAACGAGAGCGGGGTTCCAGGGTAGCGGACATCGTGCTAGGATCGCACGAGGACGCGCGGTGCGGTCAGCGTCCGAAACTGCGGACAAACAAGGGAGAGAGAAATGCGGAGGTATTTTGCCGTCGCCGGTGTTACGGTTGCGCTCGTGACTCCGGCCTTGGCCTCGGCGGCTGTTCTGGAGAAGGGCGCTGGTTCGGGCTGTCCCGACGGTCAGCAAGGGACGTTCGCGTTCGTGCTCAACCAGACCACCTCGACCGAGCCTGGGACGGTCACCGCGAGCTTCGACAGCGGAGAGGTCTGGACGGTCGGACCGACGACCGTGAACAAGAAGGTGCGGGAGTACTTCGTGAACGCGCACGGCAACCTCCTGACCGCGAGCTCGCCCCTCGACGGCAGGCTCGTCCTCGATCGCTTCTGGTGCTTCCCGGCTGCTTGAGCTGAGCTCTCGGACGGCTTCGGCGGGGGCGTGTAGCCTCCCGGGCCGTGGCAGAGGGACAGCAGCAGCAGAAGCAGAAGGCGGCGATCATCGGCGCCGCGCTCGACCTCGGCGCGGGGCGCCGCGGCGTCGACATGGGCCCGTCCGCGATCCGCTACGCCGGGCTCGAGGACCGGCTCCAGGAGCTCGGGATCGAATGTGAGGACTGGGGGAACGTGGAGACGGCGGTCGCCGAGGCTACGGCCAGCGGCAGCCCGCGGGCGCGGTTCCTCGACCAGATCAAGAAGACCTGCGAGCGCATCGCCGGCGCAGTCGCCCGGGCGGTGGAGGAGGGACGCACGCCGATCGTCCTCGGGGGCGACCACTCGATCGCGCTCGGGACCCTCGGTGGGCTGGCCTCGGTCTACGGGCCTGGCGGCGCGCTCTGGCTGGACGCACACGGCGATCTGAACACCCCCGAGACGACGCCGAGCGGGAACGTGCACGGCATGCCCCTCGCGGCGGCGCTGGGGCGGGATCCAAAAGCGTTCGCCAGCGACTCCTGGCCGCTTCCGGCGCTCGACCCGACCCGCGTCGTTCTCTTCGGCGTCCGCTCGCTGGACGAAGGCGAGCGCGCGTTCGTTCGCGAGAGCGGGATCGGCGTCCACACCATGAGCGAGCTCGATCGCCGCGGCATCGAGCCGGTCGTCCGCGAGGCGCTGGAGCGGGTCGACGGCGCCTCGTTCGTGCACGTCTCGCTCGACATGGACGTCGTCGACCCGGACACGACGCCGGGGGTCGGGACGCCGGTGCGCGGTGGACTCTCCTACCGCGAGGCGCACCTCGCGCTCGAGCTCGTCGCCGAGTCCGAGCTCATGAGCTCGCTCGAAATCGTCGAGGTGAACCCGATCCTCGACCGCGGCAACGAGACCGCGGCGCTCGCTGTCGAGCTGGCCGCGAGCGCGTTCGGCGCCAGGATCCTCTAGCCGAGGAAGCGGTCGATCTCCTCGGCGGTCTCCTCGTAGGCGTCCCAGAGGACGATGTGCCCGCCGGGGACGACCACGACCTCCAGGAGGTCGCCGAGTGCGGCCGTGTAGCCGACCAGCTCGGCGGCGCTGACCAGCTTCGCGTGCTCCGCGGCGACGAGCAGCGTCGGGACGCGCAGCGACGTCCACGCCGGCGGGGGCGCCGCCATCTCTCGGTAGGCCGTCGCGACGGCGGCGGTGGAGTAGCGGTAGAACCAGCCGCCGTCGGGCTGCTCGACGAGGTGCTCGCGCATCTCCTCCTCGAGGAACTTGCGCGGCGTGTGCTCGACGCTCCCCTCTCGCGCCGCGAGCGCCTCCTCCGGCGAGGCGTACGGCTCCCGTTCGAGCTCGCCCTTCGCCAGGGGCTCGCCGAAGTCCTCAGGCACCCAGAGAGCGGGGTCGAGCAGGACGGCGCGCTCGACGAGGTCCGGCCGGCGCGCGGTGATCTCGCCGACGAGCCTGCCGCCGAAGCTGTGCCCGATCCAGGCTCCCGGCTCCGAGACGGTCTCGAGCACGTCCTCGACGTGCTGCTCGAGCGTCCACGGCTCCTCCCAGCCCGATCGGCCGTGTCCCCGCAGGTCGAGGGCGCGCACCCGGAAGCGTTCGGCGAGCCGCTCCTCTGCGAGGCGGCGGAAGCGCATGCCGTGTGCGCAGACGCCGTGCAGGCAGACGACCTGGGGCCCGTCCTCCGGTCCCCACGTGTGCTCGTTGAGCCTCAGGGAAGCTTCCCTTCGAGCGCGTCGACGAGAGCCGGGAGCGTCTCACGCCAGTCGCCGACGACACCGACGTCGGAGTGCCCGAAGATCGGTGCACGCTCGTTCGCATTCAGTGCGGCGATGACTCCGGCGCGCACCGATCCGACCATGTGCTCGAAGGCGCCGCGGACGCCGACCTCGACGAGGAGCCTGGGCGCGATCGCCCTCCCCGTGAGCCCGATCTGGCGGTTCCTGGGGAGCCAGCCGGCGTCCGTGACGTCGCGACTCGCGCCGACGGCAGCGCCCAGGCGGCGCGCCTGGGCCGCGACCTCCGCCAGCGCCTCGGGGCCTCCGACGCCCTTGCCGACACAGAGGCAGACGCTCGCCGCGTCGAGCTCGTAGCCGGCCGTCGACTGGTCGCGCTCGCGGGCGGCGAGGCGGGTACGGGGCTCCGGGAGGTCGCCTGCGGGCCGCTCGACCACCTCGGCCTCGGCGTCGTCGCGCGGCTCGACGGGAGCAAACATGCCCGGCCGCACGGTCGCGAGCTGCGGGGTGGTCGCGCCCATGATCACCGAGACGATGTTGCCCCCGAACGCGGGCTTGTACTGGATGAGGCGACCGGCACGGTCGATGCCGAGATCCACGCAATCGCCGGTCATCCCGAGCTCCAGCTCCCCGGCGACACGGGGCCCGTAGTCGCGGCCCTGGGTGGTCGAGGGGATCAGGAGCGCGTGCGGGCGCTCGTCCTCGATGACCCGGCGGAGCGCGGCCGCGCACGTCTCCGGGTGGTACTCGCCCAGGCGCTCGTCGTCGACGAGGACGACGCGCTCGGCTCCGTGGCGGGCGGCCTCTCGCGCGGCGCCGGCCAGGCCGCTCCCGAGGATCAGGGCGACATTCGTCCCGCCGAGTTTCCCGGCGAGCTCGCGACCCTTCCCCAGGAGCTCGAGGGAAACGCGGCGCGGCTCTCCGTCGACGAGCTCGACGACCGTCCAGCAGTCGTAGCTCTTGCCGGGCTCCTTGCCCAGGCGCTCGGGCTTGTCCCAGGAGGACGCGGGCGGCCCCTCCGTCTCGCCCAGGAGCTCGAGGACGCGCGCCGCCGCCTGCTCGGGATCCGCCGCGATCTCGCCATGGCGGTCGGGCGTCACGTCCTTCACGGCGAGCACGCGGGTCGGGGAGCCGGTCTGGCCGAAGCGGCGATCGTCCTCCTCGACGTCGTCGGCGAGGTCGGCCGCGGCCCACGTCTCGATGCGTCCCCTGGTGTCGGTCGCCTCGACGTCCCGCTTCGCCGGCCAGATGCCTTCGTTGATCCCCTCGGTCACCGAGACCACCGCAGGAAGCCCGAGCTCGTAGGTGTCGAAGCCCTCGTCGGTCTCCCGGCGAGCGCGCAGGCTGTTGCCTGTGAGCTCCAGCCGGTCGACGTGCGTCAGCTGCTCCCAGCCGAGGAAGGCGGCGGTCTCGGGTGGCACCTGCCAGGTCTCGGAATCCACGGTCTTGTGCCCGCAGAGGACGAGGTCGGCGCCCTCCTTCGCGACCGCCATGGCCAGTGTGCGCGACGTGCCGATCGTGTCCGCGACGGCGAAGACCTTGTCGCTCAGGTGGATCGCGCGGTCGGCGCCCATGGCGAGCGTCGTCCGCAGCGCGTCCTCCGCCTGCGGCGGGCCCATGGTCATGGCCACGACCTCGCCGCCGTGCTCGTCGCGGAGACGGATCGCCTCGGTGACCGCGTAGGCGTCGAGCTCGTTGAGCTCCAGCGGCACGCCCTCCCGCACCAGCCGTTTCGTCTCCGGGTCGAGCCGCACGTGCTGGGGGCTCGGCACCTGCTTCACGAGCACGACGATCTTCACGCCGGGCAGCCTAACCGCAGCCGGACCGTTCCTCGTGGGCACGGCCAAGGGCCCGGCGCTGGGACACGGCCGCGACGGCCGGGGACGGCTCCCTACTCGCCTGGGGGCTCGTAATAGCGGCTGCCGCGGAGCTTCTCGGGAAGGTGGTCGACGTCGTAGCCGGCCGGGTCGTCCGGCGGGTAGACGTAGCCCTCGCCGTGACCGAGCTTCCCGGCGCCGCGATAGTGCGTGTCCCGCAGCGACTTCGGAGGTCGGACCGCGCCCTGCTCGCGGACGGCGCGGCGGGCGGCGCCGATCGCCCTCAGCACCGCGTTCGACTTCGGCGCGGACGCAAGGTAGATCGTCGCGTGCGCGAGGTTGAGCTGGGCCTCCGGCAGGCCGACGTGCTCGACCGCGTGCGCGGCCGCGGTTGCCACAAGCAGCGCCCGCGAGTCGGCCATGCCGATGTCCTCCGAGGCGTGGACGATGAGTCGCCGCGCGATGAAGCGGGGATCCTCGCCGCCCTCGAGCATGGCCGCGAGGTAGTAGAGGGCCGCGTCCGGATCCGATCCTCGGATCGACTTGATGAACGCCGACGTGAAGTCGTAGTGCGCGTCTCCGCCCTTGTCGTAGACGACCGGCCGCAGCCGCGCCGCGTCCTCGACGTGGCGGGCCTCGAGCTCGACGCCCTCGGATTCCGACGTCGACCAGGCGAGCTCGAGGATGTTGAGGCCCGCGCGCCCGTCCCCACCCGCCTTCACGGCGACGAGGTCGACGAGCTCGTCCGGGAGCGAGATGCCGAGGCTCTCCGCCCCGCGTCGCACGATCACCGCCACCTCGTCTCGCTCCAACGGCTGCAGCTCGTAGACCTGGGTGCGCGAGAGCAGCGCCGAGTTGACCTCGAAATACGGGTTCTCCGTCGTTGCGCCGATAAGCGTCACGAGCCCGGACTCGACCGCCGGCAGGAGCGCGTCCTGCTGAGCCTTGTTGAAGCGGTGAATCTCGTCCAGGAAGAGGATGGTGCGGCGCCCCTCCGCGCCCAGCCGCTCCTTCGCCCGTGCGAGCACCGCGCGGACGTCCCCGACCGACGCGGACACGGCCGAGAGCTCCTCGAAGGCCGCGCCGGTCGCGCCGGCGATGATCCGCGCGAGCGTCGTCTTCCCGCTTCCGGGCGGGCCGTAGAAGACCGCCGAGCCGACCCGGTCCTCGGCGATCGAGCGTGCGAGGGCCGTACCGGGGCCGACGACGTCGTGCTGCCCCACGAACTCGTCGAGCCGCTCGGGCCGCATGCGTGCCGCTAGCGGTGCGACCTCGGAGGCGCGCTCTTCGGCGGCGTCGGAGAAGAGGTCGCTCATGTGCCCACCAGCCCATGAGCGTGGGGAGGGTGTGTGAGGGAAACGAGAGGTTCCCCCACGGGAGCGAGCCGGTGGCGAGCGACGCTCACACCGACCAGTATGCTCGCCGGCGAACATGGCGACCACGACGCTCCGCGACGAGGCAACCTGGCTCCTGCAGGAGCTGCTGCGCCTGAACACGGTCAACCCGCCCGGGAACGAGACGGTCGCGGCCGAGCTCCTGCGCGCCTACCTGGAGGAGTCCGGCGTCAACTGCGAGCTCTACGCCCGGGAGCCCGAGCGGGCGAACCTCGTCGCCCGGATCCCCGGTCGCGGCGACGGGCCGAGCCTGCTCCTCCTCTCCCACACCGACACCGTCGTCGCCGATCCCGCCGAGTGGTCCGTCGACCCGTGGTCCGGCGAGCTCCGGGAGGGCTGCGTCTGGGGCCGAGGGGCGCTGGACATGAAGGGCCACGTCGCCGCCGCGGCAACCGCGATCGCCACGCTGGCGCGCGAGGGCTTCGAGCCGGCTGGCGACCTGGTCTTCGCCGCCACGGCGGACGAGGAGGTGGGGGTGGGCGTCGGGCTCTCGTGGCTCGTCCGGGCGCACCCCGACGTCATTCGCACCGACTACTGCGTGAACGAGGGCGCCGGAGAGCGGGTCGCGCTGGGCGGCCGGACCGTCTACCTCTGCACGACCGCGGAGAAGGTGAGCGCGCCGTTTCGCCTCAAGGTGCACGGGCGCAGCGGGCACGCCTCGATGCCGGGGATCGCCGACAACGCCCTCGTCCGGGCGGCGCGTCTGATCGAGCGCCTCGACGGGCTGTACGAGCCTCCGCGGCTCATCCCCGAGACCGAGACCCTCTTCGCGCGGCTGGGCGAGGTCCCGGAGCCGGCGAAGCTGGAGCGTGCGGTCGCCGATCTCCCCGTCGACGTCCGCCAGATGGTCGAGCCGATGCTCGGCTTTGCCATCTCGCCGACCATCATCTCGGCCTCGACGAGCACGAATGTCATTCCAGGCCTGTGCGAGGTCGTGTGCGACTGCCGTCTTCTTCCCGGGGAGACCCCCGCGGACATCGAACCGATCGTGCGCGCCCGGCTCGGGGAGGATTCCTACGACCTGGAGTGGATCGAGGCGGTCGGTGGCACCCGCTCGCCGCTCGGGACGCCGCTCTGGGATGCGATCGAGTCGTTCGTCGCCGAGACCGACCCGGACGGCGGAGTCGTCCCGATCGTCTCGCCGGGCTTCACGGACAGCCACTTCCTCCGCGAGGCCTTCGGCACCGTGGCCTACGGCTTCTTTCCCATGCGCGCGATGGATCCGGAGCTGGCCGCCCGCCTCGTCCATTCGGCCGACGAGAGGATCGCCGTCGAGGACCTCGAGCTCGGCGTGCGGTTCCTCAGGCACGTCGCAGCTACTCTGGGAGGGTGAGCCGAGAAACGTCGGTCCGGTTGGGCGGGATGGCGCTCGCGAACGGCGTGCTGGTGCACGGCGCTCGCCACTGGTCCTGTGCCGTCCGCACGGACGACGGCGAGCTGAAGGTCGCCTCCGGGCTCAAGCCGGTGCGCTCGGCGGACGTGAAGAGTCGCTTCGTGCGCGGCCCCGCGAGGATCGCAGAGATCTTCGCCCTGCTTCCCGAGGTGCGCCGAAGGCTTCCGGAGGCGAAGCTCCCTGTGCAACGACCCGGCGTCCTCGGCGCGATGGCCGGGAGCATCGTCGCGATCCAGGTCGTGCGGCGGACGCGCTTCTCTCCGCTCACGCAGGAGTCGCTGGCAGCGCTCCTCGCTCTCGGGCCTGCGGTCGTGGCGCTCCGGGGCACCTCCCTGGCCGAGTATCACGGCGCCGAGCACATCTCGATCGGAACCTATGAGCACGGGGAGCCGCGCACCCGCGAGCATGAGCGCTGCGGCTCGCACATGGTCGGCCCACTGCTCGCCACCACCGCGCTCGGAAGCGCGCTCGCGGCCCGCGCTCCCCGCCACCTGCGACCGGCCGCCCGCCTCGCCGCCGGCGTCGGCTCGGTCGCCGCCGCCGCCGAGGTCTTCTCCTGGATGGTCGCCAACGAGCGCCACCCGCTCGCCCGCGCGCTTGCCCGCCCCGGCCACGAGCTCCAGCAGCGGCTGGTCACCGCTGAGCCGTCGCCGGAGCAGCTCGAGGTCGCGAACGCAGCCCTGCGGGAATGCCTCCGCCTAGAATCGCCTGCAAATGGCGATCCAAACCCGCAAGAAGCGCCTCCCGCCTGAGATCTTCGACCTCCCGGTCGAGAAGATGCGGGAGGGCTACTACACGGACGTCTACTTCAACCACGCCCGCGAGACCCTGCTCGCGGACGCGCGGCACCCGCGCGTCGTCATGCAGGTCTTCCAGAAGAAGCAGGCCGTGCTGGGCGGGATGGACGAGGCGATCGCCATCCTCAAGCTCTGCTCGCACGACTGGGACGAGTTGACCGTGCACGCCCTCTACGACGGCGACGAGATCTCGCCGTGGGAGACGGTGATGACGATCGAGGGCGACTACACGCTCTTCGCTCACCTGGAGACGGTCTACCTCGGCGTGCTCGCCCGCCGAACGCTCGTCTCCACCAACGTCCGCCGCGTCGTCGAGGCCGCGCGCGGGAAGCCGATTCTCTTCTTCCCCGCCCGCCACGACCACCACCGCGTCCAGACCGGTGACGGGTACGCGGCACACGTCGCGGGCGCGATCGGAGTCTCCACCGACGCCCAGGCCACGTGGTGGGGAGGCCGAGGCATCGGCACCGTCCCGCACGCGCTCATCGCCGCCTACGGAGGGAACACGGTCCTCGCGGCGACGAAGTTCGCCGAGTTCGCTCCGCCGGACGTGAACGTCGTCGTTCTCGTCGACTTCGAGAACGACTCCGTGGGGACATCGCTGGAGGTGGCCCGGGCCATGGGCGACCGGCTCTGGGGCGTCCGCCTCGATACCTCGCGCACGCTCGTCGATCGCTCGCTCTGGGACGAGATGGGCGACTTCGATCCGCGAGGCGTCAACGAGCGCCTCGTACACAAGGTGCGCGACGCGCTCGACGAGAACGGCTTCGAGCGCGTGAAGATCGTCGTCTCGGGCGGCTTCGACGCCGAGCGGATCCGCGAATTCGAGGCGAAGAACGTCCCCGTCGACTCGTACGGCGTCGGCTCGTCGCTCATCCGCGGCGACAACGACTTCACCGCCGACATCGTCCTCACCGACGGGCTCCCGTCGGCGAAGGTCGGGCGGGAGTACCGCCCGAGCCCGCGGCTCGAGCTCGTCAAATAGCCGCGCTTCAGCTTTCCGCCGTCCTTGCCGATGGAAGCGGCGGGTGGACTGGCTCGCGAACTTCCTGAACGACCTTCCGGGGATCGCCCTCACGTGGCTGCCCCTGATCTTCCTCGGGCTGATCGTCTATCTGATCTGGAAGTCGCTCTCGCTCATGCCACGCGTGCGGCCGACCGAGGTCGAACCCTCCTCGAAGTCCTCGGTGACGTGGGCCGACATCGCCGGCGTCGACGACGCTGCGGCCGAGCTGCAGGAGGTCGTCGACTTCCTCAAGGACCCGCGCCGCTTCTCGAAGCTCGGCGCCAGGGTGCCGAAGGGAATCCTGCTCTACGGCCCACCTGGCACCGGCAAGACGCTGCTCGCCAAGGCGGTCGCCCACGCCTCGGGCTCGACCTTCTACTCGCAGAGCGCCTCCGCCTTCGTCGAGATGTTCGCCGGCCTGGGCGCGGCGCGCATCCGTAAGCTCTTCGAGCGTGCCCGCCGGCATGCGCCGGCGATCGTCTTCATCGACGAGCTCGACGCCGTCGGCTCCCGCCGCAGCGGCTCGAGCTTCAACCGCGAGCACGACCAGACGCTGAATCAGCTCCTCGTCGAGCTCGACGGCTTCGACCACCGCGAGCAGGTCGTCATCATCGCCGCCTCGAACCGGCTCGAGGACCTCGATGCCGCCCTTCTTCGCCCGGGCCGCTTCGACCGGCAGATCCTCGTCGGCGAGCCCGATCTCGCAGGCCGCGAGGCGATCCTCCACGTCCATACGCGCGGCAAGCCGCTTGCGCCCGACGTCGACCTCGCCGGGCTCGCCCGCCAGACCGCGGGCCTGACCGGGGCCGACCTCGCCAACCTCTGCAACGAGGCGGCGATCTTCGCGGGCCGGGCCGCGCAGGAGCGCATTCGTAACAAGGACTTCGACGACGCCTTCGAGCGGGTCGTCGCCGGTCTCCAGCAGCGCAAGACGATGACCGAGAAGGAGAAGCGCGTCGTCGCCTACCACGAGGCCGGGCACGCGCTCATGTCGCACCTCGTCGGCGAGCCGCAGCCGGTGCAGAAGGTGACGATCGTCTCCCGCGGGCTCGCGCTCGGCTACACGTTGCACACGCCCCAGGAGGACCGCTTCCTCTCCACCAAGGAGGAGCTGGTCGACCGCATGAAGGTGCTCCTCGGCGGCAGGGCGGCCGAGCAGATCGTCTTCGGTGCGGTCACGAACGGGGCGTCCAACGACCTCGAGCGCGTCACCGCGATCGCGCGCGCGATGATCTTCGAGTACGGGATGGGCGACGAGGTGGCATCCCGGACGCTCCGTGCCGACAACTACGCCCTCTCCGAGGAGACGAAGCGGCTTCGCGACGACGAGCAGGCCCGGCTCACCGACCAGGCCTACGCGGAGACCGTTCGCCTCATCTCCAAGCACCGCGGGACGCTCGACCGCATCACCGCCGACCTGCTCGAGAAGGAGACGCTCAACCGCCAGGAGCTGGAGGCGCTGCTTTTCAACGTGGAGCCCGAGTCGAACGCGTCCGAGCGCGTAGGGACGCCCCGCGCCGTCTCCGCCGCCGACTAGCGGTCATCGTTAGGATCGGTCGCGTGGACGTGCGCTCCGTGCACCACGTCGCGTTCGCCGTCGAGGATCTCGACGCGGCCGTGGAGACGTACCGGTCGCTTTTCGGCGCCGAGGTCGAGGTGCGCGGCAGGCTCGAGGAGCAGGGCGTCGAAGCCGCGTACCTCCGTCTCGGGAGCGGCAGGATCGAGCTTGTCGCCCCGCTCGGAGAGGACACGTACGTGGGACGCTTTCTCGCGCGCCGCGGGCCCGGCATGCACCACGTCGGCATTGCCGTCGGCGATGTCGCGGCCACCCTCGAGGAGCTTGCGGCCGGCGGCGTCGAGGTGATCGACCCGGAGCCCCGGCCCGGCCTCGGCGGCCACCTCGTCTCCTTCGTCCACCCCAACTCGCTGCACGGGGTTCTCGCGGAGGTTGTCGGTGTCTGATAGCTCGGTGCGAATCCAGGTCGCCTTCGAGGGCGGCCAGTCGGTCGGTGCGAACGTCTCCCAGGAGGTCGCGGATGCGCTCGCGGCGGCGCTCGCCGCCTCCGACGCCGTCTTCGAGCTGTCCACGGAGGACGGGACGTACGTGCTCTCGCTCGGGAAGGTGGTCTACGTGCGCCGCTCCGAGCGCGAGACGCAGATCGGCTTCGCCGCTACTGCTTAGCCTCGTTCAGGAGCCCCGCGAGGTGCTCGAGGAGCTTCCAGGCGACGTCGGGGTCGTTCTTGACGAAGCCTCGAAACTCCCACACCGAGGTGACGAGAGTGTGGAGGTCCGTCTCCGCAGTGACCGTCGCCGTGCGCACGCGGTCGCCGAGCAACGCGATCTCCCCGAAGTGGTCTCCAGGGCCGAGGACGGCGACGTCCTGTCCGCCGGCGGAGACCTGGGCGGTGCCCTCGGTGATGACGAAGAACCCGATCCCCCGCTCATCGCCCTGCTTGACCACGACCGTGCCCGCCGGGAAGTCACGCTCCGTGAAGGACTCCGCGAGCTGCCTCAGCTCCTTGGGATCGAGGCCCGAGAGCAGCGGGACGCGCTTTAAAGCCTCAACGGTGTCGACGGCCACGCCGCGATCGTACTGGTGTTACGCCGGTGCCGTCTAGAGTCGTGAGGTGTCTCTCGCCGTCGGCATCGTCGGCCTTCCCAACTCCGGGAAGACCACGCTCTTCAACGTGCTCACCGGGGCGGGCGCGACGCTGTCGGGGACGGAGCACGTCGGCATGGCCCCTGTCGCCGACGAGCGGCTCGGCCGGGTGGCGGAGGTGGTCGGCGCACGCAAGGTCACGCCGGCGTCGATCCGCGTCGTCGACGTGCCGGGGAGCGGCGCCCAGCTGCTCGGGAACCTGCGCCAGGTGGACGCGCTCCTGCTGGTTCTCGACGGCTGGTCGGGGACGCGGAGCCCCGAGGACGACCGCGTCACGTTCGGCCTCGAGCTCGTCCTGGCCGACCGCGAGCACGTCGGGCGCCGCCTCGAGCGCGTGGCCAAGCAGGCGAAGTCGGGCGATCCGGGACTCCGCGAGGAGGCCGGTCTCCTCGAGCGCCTCGCCGCTCACCTCGATGCCGGGGGGACGGTGGCGAGCTTTCCCGAGCCGATTCCCGCCGAGCTCGAGCCTCTTACCACCAAGCCGCTCGTCGAGGTCGTCAACGGCCCGGAGGGGATCGACCTGAAGCTCGAGTCCGAGCTGGTGGAGCTCGGGGAGCAGGCCGCGGCGTTCCGCGACGGCGCCTCAGCGCTGGAGGAGGTGGTCGGGCGGCTCTTCGTGGCGCTCGACCTCGTCACCTTCTTCACGGCGGGCGACAAGGAGACGCGTGCGTGGACGCTTCGACGTGGCGAGACCGCGCTCGACGCCGCCGCGGCCGTGCACACGGATCTCGCACACGGCTTCATCCGCGCCGAGGTGATCCGTTGGGACGACCTCGTCGAGTGCGGCTCCCACGCCGAGGCGGCGCGACGCGGCCTTCAGCGCCTTGAAGGAAGGGGCTATATCGTCGAGGACGGGGACGTCATGAACATCAGGTTCTCGCCCCCTCGTGCCAGCAGGTAAGTCAGCAAGGAAGGGGAGCGAGGTGCGCAAAGTAGTCGTGAGCTACACCCTGCTCGAGCACGATCTCGTCGACGAGTTCCGGGTGATGATCGACCCTCTCGTCGTCGGCGGAGGCAAGCGCATCTTCCGTGACGACGGCACGCTCAGGCCGCTACGGCTCGTCGAGCATGAGGTGACGACGACGGGTGCAGTGCTCGCAACGTGCGCCCGGGTCGAGAACGCCGGCATGCCTCGGCGGCATTAGCCGTCAGGAGCTGGCGCCGCTGCGCCAGCCGGTCACGCGCGCCGTCCGCACGAGCAGGACGAGGCTCACGGCGAGCACCCAGGCGGCCCAGACGAAGAGCGGGAAGTAGAAGGCGGCGAAGACGAGGACGGCGGCGACGACGAACCCGGCCAGCGAGAGCCAGCGAGGCAGCAGCCCGGTCCGGTGGGCGACGATCGACGTGCCGAGCGCGACCAGGGCGCCCGACATCGTCGAACAGATGAGGAGAGCGAAGCCTGCGTTCTCGAGTGCGTTTGCAGTGCTCGGGTCGAACGGAAACTCCTCCTGACCGGCCGTGGCCGCGGGGGCGATGTAGAGGGAGGCCGAGGCGAGCAGCAGGGTCGCGCTCGCCACCCCCGCCCCGAAGGCGAGCGCCGTCCAGCGGGCCGGGTCGCCCTCGGCGCGGACGAGCACGCCGCGGAGGGCGGCGAGGAACCAGAGAAAGACGAGTGCCGCTCCAACGAGCAGGAAGAAGACGAAGAACGCGGCGCCTCGATTCCCGTCGTCCGCGTACCAGTCGGCCACCTCCGTCGGCGTGTCTCCCGGCCCGCCCAGGCTGACGCCGAGCGCGGCGAGGAGAAGGACCGCGAACACGACTCCCGCGAGCGGCGACCACCGTTGCCAGCGATCCCGCTCCACGCTCACGCCGCCGTCGTCACCGGCCGCATCGCGGCCGCGGCGTCGAGCTGGTTGGCGTGGTAGAGGACGGACGCTTCCGCGGTGCGCGCGAACCGCGAATCGTGGTGGGCGGAGACCGCGTGCAACACCTCGGCCAGCACGTCCGGGTCGAGGTGGCCGGCGCGCTCCTCGATCAGCCTGAGCCCGAGGTGGACATGGCCGAGCAGACGCCCCTCGGCGGTGGGGAGGAAGAGTGGGCCCCGGTCGAGCTCGCGTGTGCGTCCGGCATCGTGGAGGAGCGCGGCGGTGAGCAGCAGGTCGGCGCGCAGGCGTTGATGGAGCTGGGCCGCCTCGCGGCAGAGCGAGGCGACGCCGACCGTGTGCTCGAGCAGTCCGCCGGCCCACGAGTGGTGGCTCTCCTGGGTGGCGGGCAGGATGCGCAGACGGGCGCGGAAGTCGGCATCGTCCGCGAACCCGGCCACGAGCGCGTGCAGCCCCGGGTGCGCGATCTCCGCAGCGAGGAACTCGAAGAACCCGTTCAGCTCCTCGACGTCGCGCCGGGGCTCGGGGACGAGCTCGGCCGGATCGGCCTCGGCGGGCTCGAGGGCGCGCACCTCGAGCTGGAGCCGATCGCGGAAGCGCTCGACGCGCCCGAGCACGCGCACCGCGTCGCCTTCGCCGAAGCGCTTGTCGAGAAGCTCGACGTCGTTCCACACGCGGGCTTCGATCTTGCCCGTCGGGTCGACGAGCTCGAGTGCCAGGTACGGGCTGCCGGAGCGAGTGCGGAGACGCTGCTTGCGGGCGACCGCGTAGAGGCCCTCGACGACCCGGTCCTCGGCCAGCTCCGCGATCGACACCCCGCGATTCTAGGTCCGGGGACGGATGGTAAGCTGGCCCGCGGTGCCCCTGCTGAAGCCGTTTCGCGCCCTCCGCTACGACGAAGGGAAGGCGGGGCCGCTCGACGATCTGGTCGCACCTCCCTACGACGTCATCACCCCCGAGGCGCGGGAGAGCCTACTCGCCCGCAGCGCCTGGAACGCCGTTCGCCTCGTCCGGCCCGACGATCCCGACGAAGCCGCCCGTGAGCTTGCCGATTGGCAGGAACGGGGCGTGCTCGTCCGCGACGACCGGCCGGCCGTCTGGCTTCTCGAGGAGGAGTTCACGGGCCCCGACGACGTTCGCCGGAAACGCCGGGGCATCGTCGCACGCGTCCGGCTGAGCCCGTACGGCGACGGCGTCGTCCTCCCCCACGAGGGAACCTTCACGGCGCCGAAGGAAGCGCGCCTTCGGCTCCTTCGGGCGACTTGGCTGAAGCCGTCGCCGATCTTTCTGCTCCAGCACGGCAGCGCCGAAGCGCCCGCCGGGAGGCCGGATCTTGAAGCCGAGCTCGACGGCGTAGCGAACCGCCTCTGGCGGATCGACGAGCCCGAGGCGATCGAACGCGTCCTCGACGGCGTGAAGGGCCCGCTCCTGATCGCCGACGGCCACCACCGCTACGAGTCGGCCCTTCGCTTCCACGAGGAGGACGGCACCGAGGCCACCGCCCACGTGCTGGCGGTGCTCGTCGGCATCGACGACGACGGCCTCGAGATCTTCCCGACGCACCGGGTCACCGCCGGCGCCGTGCCCGAGCTCGACGGCCGCTTCAGGCAGACGCCCCTGGCCGGCCCCGGCGAGGCTGCGGCCGCGCTCGCCTCCGTCGGTCGCGACCGGCCGGCGTTCGTGCTCCTCCGGGCAGACGGAGCGGCGCTCGTCGAGGGCTCCGAGCAGGCGCTCGACTCGGCCCTCGTCGACTCGCTACCGCTTGCGGAGGTCGAGTACACCGCGAGCGCCGCGGAGGCCGAGCGCGCGGTCGCGAGCGGGCAGGCGACCGCCGCGTTCATCGTGCGGCCGCCGACGGTTCAGCAGGTGGAGGAGTTCGCCCGCGCCGGGGTCCGCATGCCCCCGAAGAGCACCTACTTCTTCCCGAAGCTCACGAGCGGCCTCCTCTTCTCCCCCTTCGACGAGTGACCGACTGGCTCGGCGTCTGTCGCGAGGCCGCCCGGGCCGTGGCCGGTGCGCTGGAGTCGTTGCCGACACGCGTCGAGCGCGAGCCTCGGCTGGGCGCCGGAAAGGGAGGGGACGAGACGACCGCCGTGGACGCCGCCGCCGAGGCGGCCGTCGTCGAGGTGCTCGAGGGGGTCCCCGGCGGCTTCACGCTCGTCTCGGAGGAGCTTGGGCTGCGGTCGTTCGGGGACGGCGGCGACGGGCTGACGGTCGTCTGCGACCCGATCGACGGCAGCCTGAATGCCAAGCGCGGGATCCCGTACTTCTCGCTCTCCCTCGCGATCGCCTCCGGGCCGCGCATGGAGGACGTCGAGCTCGGCTTCGTCCACGACTTCGGCAGCGGCGAGGAGTGGGTGGCGCGCCGCGGCGGGGGCGCGTTCCTGAACGACGCGCTGCTGGACGGGCCCGGCCCGAAGGAGCAGGTCGAGATCCTCTCGCTCGAGGCGACGCGGACCGACCTCGTGGCCGACTACGCCGCCGGGCTCGTCGGCTTCGCCTACCGGGCCCGCGTGATGGGCTCGCTGGCGCTCTCGCTCTGCCATCTCGCCGCCGGGCGTGTCGACGCCGTCGTCTCCCTCAAGCCGGCGAGGAGCGTCGACATCGCCGCCGCGCAGCTCCTCGTCCGCGAGCGGGGGCTGGCGATCGACCTTCCGGAGGCGCCGCCGTTTCTCGCCGCCCCGCTGGACCTCGGCGCGCGCTCGCGCGTCGCCGCCGCCGGGACGCCGGAGCTCTGCGCCGAGCTCCACGCCCGCCTCGATCCCAAGTAACACCTACTTGGTGTGGAGCCGCCGCTCGAGGTTCGCCTTCACGGCCGGCCACTCGTCGTCGGTGATCGCGTAATACGCCGAGTCGCGCAGCGCGCCGTCACGGACGAGCATGTGCTTGCGGAAGACGCCCTCGAAGCGGGCAGGCAGCGCCTCGAGCGCGGCGCGCGAACGCTGGTTCAGGGCGTCGGTCTTGAACTCGACCCGCATGCAGCCGAGCGTCTCGAAGGCGTGCCGGAGCAGGAGGAGCTTCGCCTCCGCGTTGGCGCCGCTGCCCCACGCGCTGCGCGCGTTCCAGGTCCAGCCGATCTCGAGGCCGCGGTGCTCGGGGCGGAGGGTGAGGTAGCGGGTGCTCCCGATCGCCTTCCCGCTTCGCCGGTCGACGACAGCGAAGGGGACCTCCAGGCCGTCGTCCCGTCGGGCGAGGGCGTCCTCGAGCCAGCGGTGAAAGCTCTCCCGGTCGGCCGCCGCGTGCCAGGGAAGCCAACGCCAGACCTCCGGATCCTGCGCCGCTTCCCAGAGGTCTTCCTCGTGCTCGGGCCCGAGCGGCTCGACGACGACGAGGTCTCCCTCGAGCCGCGCGGGAGCGCCCTCCCACACTAGGCGTCCAGGATGTAGACCGGCGTGCCGACCTCGACGCGTTCGAAGAGCCACTCGGCCTCGGGCACGAGCATGCGGATGCACCCGTGGGAGGCGGAGTAGCCGATCGAGGCGGCATCGGGTGTGCCGTGGATCCCCACGGCGGGGGCCGAGATGCCCATCCAGCGCGTGCCCAGCGGGTTGCCCGGCCCGGGCGGGATCGGCTCGGCGTCGGCAGCCCAGTCGGAGTCGGGCGGGCGCCACCAGGGGTTTCGCTGCTTCGTGACGATCTCGTAGCTTCCGAGCGGTGTCGGGTACGAGGGCTGGCCCGTCGCGACCCCGAACCGCCTGGCCACCTTCATCCCCTTCGGGCCGCCGGGCCGGTAGAGGATCAGCCGGTTCGAAGCGCGCTTGATCACGATCGCGAACCCGACGTCCCTGTCGCTCCGACGCGGGTCCACGGTGTGTACGGGGAGCGGAACGACGGCCCGCTCGTGCCGCTGGAGAGCGTCTCGCACGGCGAGCTGCGCCCCTCCCTGCGACAGCTCGCGGCCGAACCGCGCGCTCTTCACCCAGGGCCGCTCGTCTCGCAGAACGATCCTGGCGTTCCGGTGCCGCTCGTCGAAGCTCCGTGCGAACGAGCGCGCCCAATAGGCGAGCTTGCGCTCTTGGATGTCGACGTCGAGCTCGAGCGCCGCGCCCCGAGGGGCCTCCAATGCCTCCTGCACGGCCGAGTCAACCTGGGCCTCGGCGCCGAGGGAATGCGGCGCGTAGCGCCACCAGCTCCCCTCGAAGCCGACGGTCAGCGGGCGAGATGCAAGCTCGGAAAGCGCGCGCCTCGCGTCGGGTGCGGTCATGCCGCCGACGATGACTCCCGAGACTGTCACGCCGTCGGCGATCCTCGACGGCCGCTGGGCGTCCTCCGGCTGCCCGCCGGCCTCCTGCGCGCGTGCCGCGGCCTCGATGCCGATGAGGATGGCGGCGGCGAAGGCGGTTACGGTCACCGCCCGTGCCCCCAGGCGGGTCAGGCGGTAGGTGCGATGGCTCACGTCGTTACGGCCCAAAGAGGATGGAGGAACGCAAGGCTACCGGCGGAGCCTTGCTTCGACGCCGGACGGCGCGACCCTTGTCGGCACGCTCGTGGGTCACGGCAGGAGCTTGACGGGGATGCGGACCTCGTGCGGGTACGTCCCGGTGCCGGCCGCGTCGTCGTCGTGGACGACGATCGTCCCCATCTGCTCACGCTCGACCTCGAAGGCCACCCGGGCGCGGAACGTGCCGCGGCAGCCGCTCCCGCAGGTCGCCGTCGTGAAGGTTTGGACGAGCACGTCCCCATTCTGATCGAGGATCTCGATGCCCACGTTCGCCTCGAAGACGTTGGCGCTTCCGCGGAGCACCACGGGGCTTCCGACAGACTGGTTCAGTGCGGGAGACGTCACGAGGATTGCCGGCAGGAGGTCGGCGTAGTCACGGCGCGTGAGCGGGTGGTCGATGACGACTCCCTCGCCGCCGAGCACGTCGATCGGCTCGCCGTCGAGGCTGAAGAGGACGCCCTCGACGGTCGGGAACTGCGTCAGCGTGTAGACGACCTGCGCGAGCCGCGCCTGCATGGAAGCGCTGCCTCCGCCCGACTCGAACTCCGAGCTCAGGTCGACGCGCGCGATCCCGTCCCCGATCTCGAGACCGAGGAGCTGCGTGCCGTCCGGGATCGCCGTGCGGAGCCCGTAGTCCTCCTCGAAGGAGTCGGGGCCCGCGAGCAGGCTCTCGAGAGCAGCCGTGCCGACGCGGGGCGTCGCCTCCTCGCGCCGGTACGTCACGAAGAGCCCCTCGGTGTCCGTGAACCAGACCTGGTAGGTGACCGCCTCGCTCTGCGTGGGCACCGGCTCGGTGGGCGTCTCCTCGGTCGTCGGGAGCTCCACGGTGGTGTTTTCCGGCGCCGTGCTCACGGACGGAACGGGGCCCGCGGAGGTGGCGTCGTCGTCGGAGCCGCAGCTGGCGACGAGGAAGCCGATCGACGCGGCGAGGACGGCGGCGGGTACGACGAGCAGGGCCTTCATGACTGCCTCCTTCGATGACGCGATGCGTCAAGCCTGCCATTCGCCTGCAACGTGCTCCTCTCCGCCGGGTAACGGTTCCGTAACAGGCAGGCGGAGGGTGAAGCGCGCGCCGGCGCCCGTCTCGCTCCAGGCGTCGACGTCGCCCCCGAGCAGCCGGGCGTTCTCGCGCGCGATCGCGAGCCCGAGCCCCGTTCCGCGACCCGTGCGCGCAGGGTCGGCCTTGTAGAAGCGCTCGAAGAGGTGAGGCAGGTCCTCGCGGGCGATGCCGGGGCCGCCGTCGGCGACCTCGACGAAGGCGCCCAGCCCGTCGGCTCCGACTCGCACGGAGACGTCGCGGCCGCCGTGTTCGAGCGCGTTCGCCACGAGGTTGGCGACGATTCGCTCGACGCGCCTCGGGTCGGTGGCGAGCACGACCTGGGCGGCGTCGAGTCGGATGCGTTCGCGCCACCCGCGGGCGCGGACTGCCGCCTCGACCAGCGAGCCGAGATCCACCTGCTCCATCCGCAGCGGCTGCGTGCCCGCGTCGAGCCGGGAGATCTCGAGCAAGTCCTCGACGAGATCGCGCAGGCGCTTCACGTCCTCGACGAGAAGCTCCGCGGGCCGGCGTGTCTCCGGCGGCATCCGCTCGAGGTGCTCGGCCAGGAGCGAGGCCTCGTTGACGACGGCCGTGAGCGGCGTGCGCAGCTCGTGCGCGACGTCCGCCGTGAAGCGCCGCTCACGCGCCTGGGCCTCCGAGAGGGCGGTGATCTTCGCCTCGAGCGCGTCGGCCATTTCGTTGAACGACGCGGCCCAGAGGCCGAACTCGTCCGAGCTCTCCACCGGCAGGCGGGTGTCGAGCAGACCCTCGGCGAGAGAGTGGGCGGCAGTGCTCGCTCGTTTGACCGGGGCGAGGATCCGCCTGGCGAGCACGGCTCCTGCCAGCCCGGCGACGACCACGACGATCGCAAGGCCCACGAGCAGGATCGTACGGAGGTCGGCGAGGTCGTCCCAGAGCTGCTCCTCCGAGAAGAAGAAGTACGCCTCGGCGTCCTCGCTGCCCGGGATCTGCCCGCCCGTGACGAGGTACGGCGTGTCGGCGACCTCCGTCCGCTCGTAGGCGAGCTGGCCCGCGGCCACGAGCTCCTGGAGGTCGTCGGGTACCTGGCCTGCGCCGAGCGAGAGGCTCGACGGGTAGCTCGCGGCGTCCACGGAAAGGACGGTCTCGAAGCGCCCGCGCCGCTCGTAGGCCTCGACCAGCGCCTCGGGCCCTTCCGCCGGGAGAACCTCGGCGCCGAGCACCAGGTTGAAGCGCGATTGCTCGAGAGCGCGGTCGCGCGAGTCGGTCAGCCGCGCCTCGCGCACGAGGAAGAACGATCCCGCCGCGAGCGCCGCCGCCGCGATCCCGGCGGTGAGCGCGAACGCGAGCGTCAGGCGCCGCCGCAGGCGGCCGCGAAAGACAGCTCGGGGCTGCTCCGTCGTCACTTCTCGAACCGGTAGCCGACGCCGCGCACGGTGACGATGAGCTTCGGGTGCCTCGGGTCGTCCTCGACCTTCGCGCGCAGGCGTTGAACGGCGACGTCGACGAGCCGCGAGTCGCCCAGGTACTCGTAGTTCCAGACCCGCTCCAGCAGGAGCTCGCGCGTAAAGACCTGCCCCGGCCGCCTCGCGAGCTCGAGCAGGAGCCGGAACTCGGTCGCCGTGAGGTCGAGTTCTTGCCCGCTCTTGCGAGCGCGGAAGCCCTGCGGGTCGATCTCGAGATCGCCGGCCGTGATGCGCTCGCCCGTGCGGTCGGCGGACGTCCGGCGTAGGGCGGCGCGGACGCGCGCGACGAGCTCGGGCAGCTCGAAGGGCTTCGTCACGTAGTCGTCGGCGCCGAGCTCGAGGCCGACGACGACGTCGACCGTGTCGCTCCGCGCCGAGAGCATCACGATGGGAACGCTGCTCGTCCTCCGGATCTCCCGGCAGACCTCGTAGCCGTCGAGCTCCGGCAGCATCAGGTCGAGGACGACGAGGTCGAACGACCCGCTGCGGAAGCGGTCGAGGCCCTCTCGCCCGTCGGCCACCGCGGAGACCTTGAACCCGGCGCCCTCGAGGCCGAGGGAGGTCGTCTCCCGGATCGACGGGTCGTCCTCGACCAGGAGGATCCGCTGGCTCACCGCCTCAATCTTGCACGGCGCCGCTGCTAGCCTAGCTCTCGTGGCCTCGCGTGACGAGATCCTGAGCGCCCTCGAAGGCGTCTACGATCCCGAGCTGGGACGCTCGGTGGTCGAGCTCGACATGGTCCGTGACGTGTCCGTCGAGGGCGGGCGCGTGACGGTCGTGATCGCGCTCACCGTGCCCGGCTGCCCGTTGCGAGCGAGCTTTCAGGAGCAGGTCGAGAAGGCGCTCAGCCCGCTCGACGGCATCGACGATGTCGAGCTCGGGTTCGACGTCATGTCGCCGGAGGAGCGCTCGGCGTTGACCATGCGCCTGCGCGGCGGCGTCAGCGAGCGGACGCCCGGAATCTCCGTCGACTCGTCGACGCGCGTGCTCGCGGTCGCGAGCGGGAAGGGAGGCGTCGGCAAGTCCTCCCTGGCCGCGAACCTCGCCGCGGCGTTCTCGGGCCTGGGGCAGCGGGCGGGCGTGCTCGACGCCGACGTCTACGGCTACTCGATCCCGCACATGCTCGGCGTCCACCAGCGCCCCGTGGCCGTCGACGGGGGCGAGCGCGCGATGATCGTCCCGCCCGTTCGCGGCGATCTCAAGGTGATGTCGATCGGGTTCTTCCTCGACGAGAACACGCCGGTCATGTGGCGCGGCCCCATGCTCCACCGCGCGCTCGAGCAGTTCCTTTCGGACGTGCACTGGGGCGAGCTGGACACGCTCGTCGTGGACATGCCGCCGGGCACCGGGGATGTCGCCATCTCGCTCGGCCAGCTGCTGCCGCGGGCCGAGGCGGTCGTCGTCACGACGCCGCACCGAGCCTCCCAGCAGGTGGCCGTGCGCGCGGCCCAGATGGCGCGGAAGACGAACATGCGGCTGCTCGGGGTCGTCGAGAACATGGCGTACCTCACGCGCGAGGACGGCTCCCGCGAGGAGCTCTTCGGCTCCGGCGGCGGCGAGGCGCTTGCCGCGGAGGTCGAGGCGCCGCTGCTCGGCAGGATCCCCTTCGACCCGCGCCTGGGAGCGCTCGCCGACGAAGGTGAGCCGATCGTGCTCGCCCAGCCGGAGGCCGAGGTCTCGCGTGCGATCGTCGGGTTGGCTGAGGCGATCGCCGCCACGCGCCGCGAGCAGGGCGTCGGCATCGTCAAGCCGCTTCCGCTCGTTCACGGCTGACGTCTCGTAGACTCGTCTCCATGAGGCGTGAGGCGATGCTGCGACGCTTCGAGGAGGCCGGGCTCGCCGAGCGGATCACTCCTCTCGAGGCCACGACGGGCGAGCTGATCGTGACGTGGCTCACGCCGCTCTTCCGTGACCACGAGACGATCGAGCAGCTCGAGCAAGCCGGCGCCGACTGGATCTACGGCGACGATGTCGACACGACCCGCGTTCGCTTGAAGGAGTTCGGCGACCACCTCGGGGACCGCGTCTGCGCCGTCTGGCCGTTCGAGGCGTTCGCGGTCGAGATCGCTCTCGACGACTTCGCCGACCACTTCGACGAGCTGTGGTACCCGGCTTCGGACGACATCTGGCTCCTCTCGCTCCACCACCGCCGGTTCGTTACCTTGAACCACGAGGAGCTGCTGCTCGGGGGAGACCTGGGCGGCCCGGCGCGCTGGCCCGTACTGGGCCCGCACGCGCACGAGTGACCGCGGAGGAAGCCTTCCGTAACCTGAGCGCGCTCGGGTTCGGCGAGCGTGACGCGGAAATCATCGCGGACCACTTCCTCGACGCGGACGAGCGGGGGAAGACCGCGCACGGAACGGCGCGAATCGACTGGCTGGCGTCACTGCCCGGTCTGGATACGGGCGCGGAGCCCGAGCGGGTCGTCGCCGAGGAGGGCTACGAGCGCTGGGAGGGGCGCGGCGCGCTCGGCTATCTCACGCTCGCGGCGATCGTGGACGCCCAGCTCGCCTCGCCTCCGAGGCACGCCCGGGTCGTCGTCGCCGGGGAGTGCTTTCCCACCGGCGTGCTGGGCTACTGGGCACGGCGGCTCGCGGACGGCGGGCTCGTCGCGGCGCTGACCGCGACCTCGCCGGCTCGGCTCGCCCATCCGGCTGGCGGGCCTCCGCTTGCCGGGACGAATCCGCTCGCGATCGCGATCCCGAGCTCCGACGGCGAGCCGGTGGTCGCCGACGTCTCCATGGGCAGGGTCACCCACGGCGACGTCCTCGCCGGCTCCGCGCAGCCGGAGGACCTCATTCCCTTCGGCGGCGAGCAGGCGCACAAGGCCTTCGCGCTCGCGGTCGGGCTGCAGCTTCTCGTGGAGGCGCTGGCCGGCGACGGCTACGGCGCGGTACTCCTCGTCGCGCGGCCGGAGGCTGATCCGGTGCCGGCCCTCAGGGAGCGCGGGGACGGCGTGCGCCTTCCCGGCGACCGCTGAGCGGCGGCTTGCGCCGTTCGCCGGAAAGCCGACGATCGAGCGCCTCGACAGCGACGAGACCTTTGCCGACGAGTTCCCACCGAGGCGACAAGGGCGGGCGACAACGCCTACTCGTTCCGAGACGTCGGCGCGGAGCATCTCCAGGTCCAGCCCGACGGCACCGAGATCCTCATGCTCATCGGCCAGATCCCGTTCGGCGTCGACTCGTCTCAAAATGAAGCCTTGTGCCGCCGGGCGAAGCATCATTCTGAAACGAGTTCTAAGCCCCGTATGTGATCCGGCGCAGATCGAGGTCGACGAGGTCGCGGCGGTCGGCCGGGACGAGGACGCAGGCGACCTCGGGTCGCGTGAGAGCCCTCGCCACCGCCTCCGGGTCGGCAGCGCGCACGACGACCGGCCGGCCGGCGGCATGCGCCTCGCGCAGCTGCTCGGCGTCGTCGACGTCGTCCAGCACCAGGGCTTCCCCGAGCTCGAGCTCTCCCTCCACCACGATCTCCGGCACCCGCCGCCCGGTCGCCCCCAACCAACGCTCTCGCATCAGTGTCCCTCCGGCTGCTGCCGTCCGATTCCTGCGTTGCGGGCGGGCCGGGGCACTTACACGGTGACCGTGCCGCCGGGCTCCGGCGCGACGATCTCGCACCCGGTCGTCAGCAGCCCGCGGCACTCGTCAGGCGTGCCGGCGAGGAGCGGGAACGTCCCGTAGTGGCACGGTATGCAGCGGCCCACGCCGAGGAGCTCGAGCGCAACGGCCGCCTCGCGCGGGTCCATCGTGTAGTGCCCGCCGATCGGGAGAATCGCCACGTCGGGCTCGTAGATCCTGCCGATCAGGGCCATGTCGCCGAAGACGCACGTGTCACCGGCGAAGTAGAGCTTCGTCCCGTTCTCCACCTCGATCACCAGCCCGGCCGGCTCGCCCAGGTAGACCGGGTTGCCGTTCTCGAACACGCTGCTCGAGTGCTTCGCGTCGGTGAAGGTGACCTTGATCCCGTCCCTCTCGATCGTGCCGCCCTTGTTGCCCGCGAGG
Source organism: Gaiellaceae bacterium (assembly GCA_035457655.1). Taxonomy (GTDB): domain Bacteria; phylum Actinomycetota; class Thermoleophilia; order Gaiellales; family Gaiellaceae; genus JAIBJN01. The sequence goes on along the minus strand of DATIBF010000132.1, from coordinate 7,063 downwards.
GTGGGGTCAGCGGGAAGGCCCTGCGAGGCGAGCCAGCCGCGTAGCTCGACCAGGCCGATGACGGGGCAGTCGAAGCGCTGCGCGAGCTCGACCGTCTGGCCGATGTGGTCGTCGTGGCCGTGGGTGAGCGCGATCAGGTCGACCCGCTCGGGCTCCCGCTCGCTGTCGGGGCAGTTGGGGTTTTCGAGCCAGGGATCGACGTAGACCCGCTTCCCGCCGGGCGTGTCGATCCGGAAAGCGGCGTGGCCGAGCCACGTGACCGCGGTGTCCGCCATTCGGCCTCCTTCTCTCGGTGTGGCCAGCGTAACGAAGGAAAGGGCCTTCAGGAGGCGAACACGCGCCCATGTGGCAGACGCGAAGCGGCGCGGGCGCTATGGCCGTCGAGCTCGCAGGGGCGCTCCTGCTCGCGGTCGCCGTGTCGGACGCGCTGGGCCACGCCTCCGCCTCCTTCTACCTCCTCGTGCTCGGCGTGCCGATGACGGTCGCTGCCGGCCTCGTCTGCTTCGCCCGGGTCGTCGACCGGGCAAACAGGGGCGACGGAGATCCGCTCGGCCGGCTCCAGGCGATCCTCGCGAGCGCGCTCGTGCTCACGATCGTCGTCGGTGCGGCGATCCGAGCGCCGGTCGTCCCCGAAGGCGTCGTCCCCGGGCTTGCGAGCGGCGCGCTAGCCGTCTCCTTCGGCGTCCTGATCCTGCAGGCGGTCGTGGCGCTCGCCCCCGTGCCCGGCCAGCGAGCGTAGGACATACGCTCGTACCGGGCGTTCCTTGCCCTTGACGGGGAGCTCGCCGAGGTCCTCGACGGCTGCCTCCTGACCGAGCGCGCCGCGGGTGCGTTCGGCGATCACGACCTCGCCGACCCGCGCCTGCTGCTGCAGGCGGGCGCCCGTGTTGACCATGTCGCCCGTGGGCGTGAATGAGCGCGCCCCCGGCGCCTGAACCAGACCGAGGAGAGCCTCACCGGAGTTGATCCCCACCCGGAACCGCGGCCAGTCCGGGCGGCGTCCCGGGACGGCCGCGCACGCCTCCTGGAGCGCGAGCCCGGCGCGCGCCGCCCTCGCCTCGTGCTGCTCCCCGCGGAAGATCGCGAAGAGCTCGTCGCCGACCGTCTGCACGATCTCACCCTCCTCGCTCTGCACGACGGGCGCCGCCGCCGAGAAGTACGCGTTCAGCATCGCCCGCACCTCGTCGGGGGACGTCCGCTCGGCGAAGGACGTGAACCCCTGGAGGTCGGCAAAGAGCACGCTCAGCTCCTCGCGTCGGCCGAGCGTTCGCTCCTCGTAGAGGTCGGCGAAGACCTCCGCGCTGGAGCCTTCCCGCTTCCACTCGCTCCACACGCTCCTGGCGACCAGGGCGAACGCGAGCAGCATCAGCAGATGCCACTCCCACCAGCTGGTGTGCCAGTTCCGCGAGACGGCCACTGCGAGCATCGCCTCGGTGAGGAGCACCCAGGCGGACGCGACCGCGAGAGCGACAGGCGCGCGCCGCCTCACGTAGAGGCGCCCGTACCGGTAGGCGGCGTAGCCGTAGAGCAGGACTCCGAGGCCCCAGAGGCCGAGGAGCGGGTCGCGCGCCGCCTCCGGGGTGATCGGCTCCTCGAGCGGCGGCAGCGTTCCGAGCGCGACCACTGCCCAGACCGCGAGGGACACGGCGATCGAGCCGAGAAGGATTCGGCGCTCGCGGAGGACGGCCCGTGCCCAACCCTCGCCGAGGGGAAGCGCCGAGGCCGCCGCGAAACCGGACGCGATCAGGAGCCCGATCGCCGAGGCGATCTGGAAGCCGGCATTCTTCCCGGTCAGAAGGACGCCCGGCGTGGCCAGCGCGTGGAGCGCGAGGAAACCCGAGCTGGCGAGGAACGCGAGCGCGACCAAGAGAACGCGCGCGTCGCCTCGGCGAGACGCCGCCTCCGCCATCAGGAGTCCGAGCAGGAAGCTGAGGACCGCGGACGCGAGGACGAGCCAGAAGTGCGCGGGCTGGTGCTCCCAGGCGACGTCCAGCCCTGGAATGCCGAGGAAGAGGAACAGCCCGGCGAGCGGAGCGGCGAGGAGACCGGCCGTGACCGCTGCGCGGCTCAAAGAAACGCGCGGAGCTCCCGCTCGTAGTCGGGGCCCCGGAAGTCGTTGAGCAGGTGAGGCGGCAGGAGCCGCTCGCGGATCTCACCGCCGCGCCGCGCGTAGACCGCCGGGTACGTACTCCCCTCCTCGTCCATCTCGACCGCGATCGCGACCGCGTCGGGCCCGGCGTCGTCGACGAAGTGCGCGAGCGGGACGATGTCGCTCTCGCCCTCGGTGGTCACGGCCCTCGCGAGGTACGACTTCTGGGCCCAGAGCTCGGGCGCCGTCGTCAGCTCCTCCAGCAGGTACGGAACCTGGTCGCCCTCGATCCGCTCGGCCGGGACGTCCATGCCGAGGCTCCTCGCCAGGTGGCGGGCCATCACGCGGGCGTTGTAGCGAAAGCCGTGCACGGCCGGCGACGAGGCGCCGACGCCGTGCTTGCGCAGCCCGGGCGCTCCCTGCGTCGCGTTTCCCGCGAAGAAGATGCCCGACCCGGGCTCGCTCTCCCACAACGGCGTCTGCGCTGGGATCCGCCCCTGAGCGACCGTTCGAACGCCGAGAGCATCCAGATCGAGGAGCGGAGTGGAGAAGCCGGTTGCCGCGATCGCCTCGTCGACCTCGAGGTCGACCGGGCCGGGCCGGGTCGTGCCGTTGCCGACGATGCGCCAACCTCGCTCGCGCCTCTCGATCCGCTCGACGGCGAGGTCCAGTGCGAAGGTGCCGCCGCCGAGAGCCGCATCCTCGTAGGGCTGCAGGTAGCGGACGCGGACGGACGCCTGGGCGATCACCTCGGTCTGAACCGGCCGGGGCGAGCCGAGGACGACGCGGCGCGCCCACGGAAGCAGGCCGTCCGCGATCTCGAACCCTGAGTTGCGCTTGCCGATCACGAAGACGCTCTTTCCCCGGTAGTCGCTCGCCTCGCGGCAGTCGACGTAGTGGGGCACGGTGTCGATGCCCGGAATCGGCGAGAACCAGGGTGTGGTCACACCGAGGGCGAAGACGGCGGCCCGCGCCCGGTACTCGCCGTCGGAGGTGACGAGCACGAGGCGCCCGTCGTCGTCTCGCCGCGTCCCCTCCCAGACACAGCCGTAGCGGACCGGAAGCGGCACCCGCGCGGCGAACTCCGCCAGCCCCCGCTCCATCTCCTCCCGGGAGGGAACCATGAACGACCTGTCCATGAGGCCGGGAACGAGCGCCTGGTGCTCGGGCTCGTCCGCGACGAGGCTGTTGTGGTCGTACCACTCGTAGGCGCGGGTTCCCGGCTCGGCCGGCGAGTCGGGCTTCGACCAGGACAGCAGGCGCTGGAAGATCGGATAACGCCGGAACATCCCGCCCGGGGACTCGTCGCGAGAGACGACCGCGTGCTCGACGCCGAGGCGCGAGAGGCAGTAGCTCGTCTGCAGGCCGCCCGGCCCGCTTCCCACGACGACCACCGGATACTCCCCGGGCGGAAAGGGCCGCTCGTCCGGCACAACTACCGGAGGAGGTCCCGGATCCGCCGTGCCACGGTCTGGAGCATCCGGTAGGTGACGTGCGGGTACTGCAGGAGGAAGGCCTCGAGCTCCGGCCCGGGGATCTCGAGGCAGTGCAGGGCACTCGCCGCGACGACGTCCGCAGTCGGCCTGCACTGGAGCAGGGTCGAGACCTCGCCGAAGAAGTCACCGCGACGGAGGCGGCGCGGCTCCCCGCCCGGGATCTCGACGGCCGCCTCGCCGTCGAGGATCACGAAGAGACCGCCGCCGGAGAGCCCGCGCCGGAGCACCCGCTCGCCCTCCGTGAAGCGACGCTCCCACTCGGGGTCGGCGATCGCCTCGAGGTCCGGGTCGCCGAGGTCGGCGAAGAGCGCCAGGCCGGCGAGACTGCGGACGAGCTCGTCTCGTTCTGTCGTCGCCATGACTGCGAGGCTACATCGCCAGGTCGCGGGCCGCGAAGTAGACGGCCTCCGAGAAGGTCGGGAACGGCTGGATGGTGTCGCGCAGGACGTCGACAGGGACCTCCGCGCGGACGGCCAGCGTCAGCTGCCCGATCCACTCGCCTGCCTCGGGTCCGACGGCCGTCGCACCCACCAGCACGCGCCGCTCGGGGTCGGCGTAGAGCTTTACGAGGCCTCGCTTCTTCGGCCGCTGGAAGGTCGCCGTGCGCGAGACCGACTCGAGCGGCCAGGACGCGCTGATCGCCCCTTCGCCGCTCGTGTCCCCGGTGGACGCCAGCTGCGGGTCGGTGAAGATGGAGGCCGGGATCGCACGGTAGTCCGCCCGGACGCGCTGCCCGGCCACGTTCGCGGCGGCGATACGACCCTGGTACTTGCCGACGTGGGTGAAGGGCGCGACGCCGGTGACGTCCCCGGCTGCCCAGACGTTCTTCCCCGCCGAGAGCCCGTCGTCGACCACGATCCCCCTCCTCTCGATCGTCATGTCGAGCCGCTCGAGGCCGAAGCCGTCGACGTTCGGTTTGCGGCCGGTGGCGACGAGGAGCCGCTCGGCCTCGACCGGCTCCTGGCCCTCCAGTTCGACACGGAACGGCGCGCCGTCTCCTCCCGCCACCCGAGTCGCCTCGGCTCCGAAGCGCAGCTCGATGCCCTCCTCGGCGAAGACCTCGGCGAGGATCCCGCTCGCCTCGGGATCCATCCTCGGCAGGAGGTTGTCTCCGCTCTGAACGAGCGTCACCTTCGAGCCGAGCCGCGCGTAGCACTGGGCGAGCTCGCACCCGACGGCTCCTCCGCCCACGACCGCAAGACTCGCGGGGACGGCGTTCGCGCTCGTCGCCTCGCGGCTGCCCCAATGCCGAGCTTCGGCGAGACCCTCGACCCGAGGCGCGAGCGGCACCGAACCGGTCGCCACCAGGAGCGCGTCATAGGGGAGCTCGCGGTCTCCGACGGTGACCAGTCCGGGCTCTGAGACGACGCCGGTTCCCCGGACGAGCTCGGCGCCCTGCTTTTCCAGCCACTTCGCCTGGCTCGTATCGTCCTTCCCGGACACCTGGTCGCGCCACCAGAAGACTCGCGCTGGGTCGACGCTGCCGACGACGGCCTCCGCGGCTCCGGGCGCGAGCCGCGCGCGGGCGACGACCTCGAGCGGGCGCAGCAGCGTCTTCGAGGGGATGCACGCCCAGTAGGAGCACTCGCCGCCGACGAGCTCGCGCTCCACGACGGTGATCTCGGCGTCGCGCTCCTGCCGCCGCAGCCCCGCCACGAACGCCTCGCCGGTGGCGCCGGCGCCGAGTACGACGACGCGCTTACTCAACGGGGAAGGGAAGGAACGCGACCGCGTCCGTGGCGATGTCGAGCAGCGGGTCGGCGAAGACGAAGCTGCCCACGGCGACCAGCACGGCCGCCGCGACCGCGCCGACGAGCATGCGGTCGGCGGGCGGCGACCCGCCCGCCGCGACGACCGCGAGCTCCCGCGGCTGCATGTACATCGCCCGGATCACGTTCGCGTAGTAGTAAACGGAAACCGCGGTCGCGACGACGCCGACGATGGCGAGCCACGCCCAGCCGCGATCGATCACAGCGGAGAAGACGTAGAACTTCCCCAGGAAGATTCCGGCCGGCGGGAACCCGATGAAGCCGAACATGAACAGCGCCATCGAGGCGCCCAGGAAGGGCCGCTCCCAGCCGAAGCCGGCGAGGTTGGCGAGGGTCACGGGCGCCCGCAACTCGCGCTCCCGCACGGCGACGACCGCGAACGCTCCCAGGCTCATGGCCGCGTACGGGATCAGGTAGTAGAGGAGTGCGCGGCCGCCGAGGGCGTTCCCGGCCGCGATCGGCATGAGCAGGAAGCCGGCGTGGGAGATGCTCGAGTACGCGAGGAGCCGCTTGACGTTCGTCTGCACGATTGCGGCGAGGTTCCCCCAGGCGAGCGAGATGCAGACGATCACGGCGAGCGCGACCGTCCAGAGCTCCTCCTCGCCCGGGAAGGCCGTGACGAGTAGGCGGAGCGTGACGACGAAGGCCGCGACCTTGGTCGCGGCCGCCATGAACCCGGTGACCGGGGTGGGCGCCCCCTCGTAGACGTCGGGCGTCCACATGTGGAACGGCGCCGCGGAGGCCTTGAACGCCAGCCCGACGATGATCATTGCCAGCCCCGCGACGACGAAGAGGCGCTCGGCCGCCTCCGTGCCGGCGGCGATCTCCTCGAACCCGATCGCGCCCGTGGCTCCGTAGACGAACGCGCTCCCGAAGAGCAGGATCGCCGAGCCGAAGCTTCCGACGATCAGGTACTTCAGGCTCGCCTCCAGCCCGCTCAGGCGCTCGACCGCGATGGCCGTGAGGATGTAGAGGCAGATCGAGAACCACTCGAGGCCGAGGAACAGCGTCATCAGGTTGTTCGCGGCCACGAAGAACGCCATGCCGCTCGCGGCGGTGAGGAGAAGCGCGTAGTACTCGCCCGCGCGATCGTCGCGCGCGGGCTCTCGGTAGGAGACGAGGACGGTCAGCAGCCCGGTCGCCATCACGAGGACCTGGGCGAACTCGGCCAGCCGGTCGCGCCGGATCGCATCCGCGACGATGCCCGTGCCGGTATCGTCGGCTGCGAAGAGCGCAACGGCCAGCGCGCCTGCGGCGACGAAGCAGAGCCCGGCGACGACGGCGCCGAAGTCGCGCCGGATGTGCACGGGCAGGAAGAGCGCAACAAGCAGGACGACGACCGTGCCGCCGAGGGTGACGAGCACTGGCGAGAGCGCGTACCAGTCGATGACGGGTGCGTTGAAGTCGTCCATCAGAAGAAGACGCCCGAGAGCCGCTCGGTGATCGCCGCGGGCCAGAAGGAGAGGACGAGGAGGACGACGACCAGGGGCACAATCACCCCGATCTCGGCCGGGCGGAGGTCGAGCGCTTCGGCGGGGACGGCGCTTCCCGGATCCTGGTGCAGGACCGCCGAGATCAGCCGCAGCATGTACATCGCTGCGAGCACGATCGCGACCGCGCCGACGACGGCCCAGCCCCAGCCGATGTCGAAGATGCCGTTCAGGACGAGGAACTCGGCGGCGAACGCGGTCGAGCCGGGCACGGCGAGC
>DATIBF010000131.1:0-10640 GCA_035457655.1 Gaiellaceae bacterium | reverse complement strand
GAAGGTGACCGTCGGCTACATGTACATCCTGAAGCTGCTCCACCTCGTCGACGACAAGATCCACGCGCGCTCGACGGGGCCCTACTCGCTCGTGACGCAGCAGCCGCTGGGCGGCAAGGCCCAGTTCGGCGGCCAGCGCTTCGGCGAGATGGAGGTGTGGGCGCTCGAGGCCTACGGCGCCGCCTACACGCTCCAGGAGATGCTGACCATCAAGTCCGACGACACGGTCGGGCGCGTGAAGGCCTACGAGGCGATCGTCAAGGGCGAGAACATCGCCGAGCCGTCGATTCCCGAGTCCTTCAAGGTGCTCCTCAAGGAGATGCAGTCGCTGGCGCTCGACGTCAACGTCATCTCCGAGGAGGGCGCCGAGGTCGAGGTGCGCGAGGAGGACGACGAGCTGCTCCGCGCCGCGGAGGAGCTCGGCATCGACCTCTCGCCCGGCTCGCTGCGCGCGGCCGCCCGCCAGCCCACGGCCGAGGAGGCCGAGGAGGGGCAGGAGCGCGTCGACACCGACGGAGAGCTGACGCTTCCGGCCGACGAGGCGCTCGGCGACCTCGACGAGGCCGCGGCCGACGAGCTCGCGGCCGAGGGCGACGCCGCCCCCGCGGAAGCGGACCTGGCCGACGTGGAAATCGAAGAGAGCTAGGGGAGAGCAAAACGTGATCGACATCAACAACTTCGACGCGATCCGCATCGGCCTCGCGTCGAGCAAGCAGATCCGCGACTGGTCGTCCGGCGAGGTGACCAAGCCCGAGACGATCAACTACCGCACGCTCAAGCCCGAGAAGGACGGCCTCTTCTGCGAGCGAATTTTCGGTCCGACCAAGGACTGGGAGTGCTACTGCGGCAAGTACAAGCGCGTCCGCTACAAGGGCATCATCTGCGAGCGCTGCGGCGTCGAGGTGACGCGCCAGAAGGTGCGGCGCGAGCGGATGGGCCACATCGACCTCGCCGCCCCGGTCTCGCACATCTGGTTCTTCAAGGGAGTCCCCAGCCGCATCGGCTACCTCCTCGACATCGCTCCGAAGGAGCTCGAGAAGGTCCTGTACTTCGCCGCCTCGATCGTCACCCAGGTCGAGGTGGAGAAGCGCGCCGCCGATCTGGCCGACCTCGAGGACAAGGTGCGCGGCGAGTACGAGCGCATCAACGTCGACCGCGACGAGGCGCTCGCCGCGCTCGAGGACCGGCTCTCGCGCCGGCGCGAGTACTTCACGAAGGGCAAGGAGCGGAACTTCGACGAGGACGACGAGTTCTGGGTCCGCGGCCTGACCGCCTGGGCCGAGGAGCAAGGCCTGCCCCCGATCGAGGAAGCGCGCTCGCTGGCGGGCGGCATCTTCACGGAGGTGGCGCAGACCGTCACAACGGAGGACTCGAAGAAGATCCGCGAGCTCGTCCGCTCGACCGCGGTCCGGGACGACCGCCGGCTTGCGCCCCGCGACGTCGAGGCGGTCGGCAACGCCGCGGTCCAGATCCTCGAGGCGCTGGCGCCGCTGGCCAAGCAGGCCGACAAGGCGACCGGCTCCAAGAAGGGCGCGATCACGAAGCACGTGAACAAGGTGCGCGACGCGCTTCTCGCCGGCGAGCCGCTCGAGGGCGAGGACGCGGAGCTCGTCTCCGGCGTCGACGCGAAGAACCTCGAGAAGGCCCGCGAGCTCGGCAACGAGCTGCTGAAGGACGTCCTCGACCAGGCGGAGCCGGGAAGCGACCCGGCCGCGGTCAAGGAGCTCGCCTACGACCTCTGCCTGCGCGAGGGGGCGAAGAAGGAGGACTTCGACGCGCTCTCGCAGTGGGCGCTCAAGGTCCGCGAGATGTACCAGGACATCGAGTCCCGGCGCGGCGACGCGCGCGAGGCGGCCGTCGACTCCGTCGCCCGCCTCGAGCAGACGTGGCAGCTCTTCAGCGAGCTCGAGCCGAAGATGATCGTCAACGACGAGATGCTGTTCCGGGAGCTCAAGGACCGCTTCGGCTCCCCGTACGGCTTCGGTGTCTACTTCAAGGGCGGCATGGGCGCGGAGGCCATCCGCGACCTCCTGAAGGACCTCGACCTCGACGCCGAGGCGAAGTCGCTGCGGGAGACCATTCGCACGTCGAAGGGCCAGAAGCAGCAGCGCGCAATCAAGCGGCTGAAGGTCGTCAACGCCTTCATCACGTCCGAGAACCGCCCCGAGTGGATGATCCTCGAGGCGATCCCGGTGATCCCGCCGGAGCTCCGCCCCATGGTGCAGCTCGACGGCGGCCGCTTCGCGACGAGCGACCTCAACGATCTCTACCGCCGCGTCATCAACCGGAACAACCGCCTGAAGCGGCTGCTCGACCTCGGCGCGCCCGAGATCATCGTCAACAACGAGAAGCGCATGCTGCAGGAGGCGGTCGACGCTCTCTTCGACAACGGGCGCCGCGGCCGTGCGGTGACCGGCCCGGGCAACCGGCCGCTGAAGTCCCTCTCCGACATGCTCAAGGGCAAGCAAGGCCGCTTCCGCCAGAACCTGCTCGGGAAGCGCGTCGACTACTCCGGCCGGTCGGTGATCGTGTCGGGGCCGACGCTGAAGCTGCACCAGTGCGGTCTCCCCAAGCTGATGGCGCTCGAGCTCTTCAAGCCGTTCATCATGAGCCGGCTCGTCGAGCGCAAGTCGGTCCAGAACATCAAGGCGGCGAAGAAGTACGTCGAGTCCATGGTCCCGGAGGTCTGGGACGTGCTCGAGGAGGTCATCGCCGAGCACCCGGTGCTCCTCAACCGGGCGCCGACGCTCCACCGCCTCGGCATCCAGGCGTTCGAGCCCGTTCTCGTCGAGGGCAAGGCGATCCAGATCCACCCGCTCGTCTGCCACGCCTTCAACGCCGACTTCGACGGCGACCAGATGGCCGTCCACCTGCCGCTCTCCGCGGAGGCGCAGGCCGAGGCGCGCATCCTGATGCTGTCGTCGAACAACATCCTCTCGCCCGCGCACGGGAAGCCGCTTTCCACGCCCTCGCAGGACATGGTGCTCGGCGGCTACTACCTGACGTACTGCGGGGATGACCTGAGCGCGGTAACGGCCGAGGAGCTCGATCCGCGGCCGCGGCGCTACGGCTCCGAGGAGGAGGTCATCCTCGCCCTCGACGCCGGTCAGGTCGGTCTCCAGGACCCGGTCGAGTACCGGCGCAACGGCGAACTCCTGCTCACGACTCCGGGACGGGTCGTCTTCAACGAGGAGGTCGCCCGGGCGGTGTCGAGCGCGATGCCCGACATCGAGACCACGTCCGTCGAGTTCATCAACCGGACGCTCGGCAAGAAGGAGACCAACGACTTCGTCACCAGCCTCGTCGACGTCTACGGCGCCGCGGTCATCTCCGTCCTCCTGGACACGATCAAGGAGCTCGGATTCCACTACGCCACGCAGGCCGGGATCACGATCTCGAAGAACGACATCGTCGTCCCGGAGGAGAAGGACTCGATCCTCGAGGACTACGAGGAGCGGGTGGGCACGATCGAGACCCAGTTCGAGCGTGGCCTCATCACCGAGGAGGAGCGCCACGAGTCAATCGTCAACATCTGGACCGAGGCGACCGACAAGGTGGCCGACGCGATGGAGGCGACGCTCTACAGGCTCAACCCGATCTACATGATGGCCAACTCCGGGGCCCGGGGCTCCTTCAAGCAGATCCGCCAGCTCGCGGGGATGCGCGGCCTCATGGCCAACCCGAAGGGCGAGATCATGGAGCTGCCGATCAAGGCCAACTTCATGGAGGGCCTCTCCGTGCTCGAGTACTTCATCTCGACGCACGGCGCCCGCAAGGGCCTCGCCGACACGGCGCTTCGTACGGCCGACTCCGGATACCTCACGCGCCGCCTCGTCGACGTGTCCCAGGACGTCATCGTCCGCACCGAGGACTGCGGCACCGAGGAGGCGGTCGAGATGCCGGTGCTCGTCCCCGAGGGCCTCAACCGCTCGCTCGCCGGCCGGGTCGCGGCCGTCGACGTGCGCAAGCCGCTCAAGGACGGAAAGCCGGGCAAGACCGTTCTCCTCGCCAAGGGCGAGGAGATCACCTCCCTGCTGCTCCGCGAGCTCGCGAACGAGCTGGAGGAGCACCTCGACGGGTTCACCGTTCCGGTGCGCAGCGTGCTCAAGTGCAAGAGCGAGTACGGCGTGTGCCGGGCCTGCTACGGGACGTTCCTCGCCACGGGCCAGATGTGCGAGATCGGCGACGCGGTGGGGATCATCGCCGCGCAGTCCATCGGCGAGCCGGGGACGCAGCTGACGATGCGGACGTTCCACACGGGGGGCGTGGCCGGCGCGGACATCACGCACGGCCTCCCGCGCGTCGTCGAGATCTTCGAGGCCCGCAACCCGAAGGGGGCGGCCACGCTCGCGCAGGTCGGCGGCCGGGTCGAGATCGAGGAGACCGACCGCGGGCCGAAGGTGACGATCGTCCCCGACGGCGTCGACGAGGACGGTGAGCCGCTCCAGCCGAAGGACTACCAGCTCCCGCGGCGGACCCGCCTGCTCGTGGCGAAGGGGCAGGTCGTCGAGCCCGGCGACCCGCTCCACGAGGGCTCGCTCGCTCCGGCGGAGCTGCTCGCGCTGCACTCGAAGTCGGGCAAGGGCTCGACGCCGACGGAGCTCTACCTCGTCGGCGAGGTGCAGAACGTCTACAAGTCGCAGGGCGTCGACATCCACGACAAGCACATCGAACTCATCGTCCGGCAGATGCTGAAGAAGGTGAGGGTCGAAAACGCCGGCGATACGGACCTCCTGCCCGGCCAGCTCGTGGACAAGGCCGTGCTCGAGCGGGAGAACGCGCGGATCAAGAGCGAGAAGAAGGAGCAGGCGACCTTCGAGCCGCTGATCCTCGGCATCACCAAGGCCTCGCTGGCGACCGAGTCGTTCCTCTCGGCGGCCTCCTTCCAGGAGACGACGAAGGTGCTGACCGACGCGTCGATCGAGGGCAAGGTCGACCGCCTGCTCGGGCTGAAGGAGAACGTGATCATCGGCAAGCTGATCCCGGCGGCGACGGGCCTCAAGCGGTACCGCAACGTCGAGATCAAGCCGAGCGACAAGGTTCCCGCATCCGCGCTCGTGCGGCCGCAGACCGAGGAGCAGCTGCTGGCCGCGCTCGAGGAGATCGGCTCGGACGGCGAGAGTCTCGGCCTCCTCGACATGACCCTCGAGGGCGAGCCGGAGACGAACGGCGGCGACGGCCGCAGCTCGCTCGAGGCCGAGGAGATCCCCGAGATCGACTCGCCACTCGACGAGGAGAGCTAGCTCCAGGACGTTTCACGCAGGAATGGAGGAGGGCGCCGAAAATGCGCCCTCCTCCTCTTAGAACTCGAACCAAAATGCAGCCTTGTGCCGTCGCGTCGCCCTGGGCGGTGCGCTACCGCGTCCTCGGTTACGCCCGTAGCCTCCGGCTACGAGCGCGCCCTGCGTCCTTGCATCGCACTCACCCAGGACACCGCGACGACGAAGCGTCATTTCGATTCGAGTTCGTATTCTGGGCCGGGTGACCTCCGTTCTCTGGCAGGCCAGTGACGGCGGCAGCGAGGTGTGCGTGCTCGAGCGGGTCGGCCGCGGCTGGCGCCTGCGCGGAACGGTGCTGACGCACGAGGCGAAGCAGCCCATCGAGCTCCGCTATGCGGTCACGGTCGATGCTGCCTGGGCCACCTCGAAGGTCGAGGTGCTGGTCGCCTTCGCCGGCGGCGAGCTGCAGGAGCTCGCCGAGATCGGCGGACTGTGGTCCGGAAAGGATCGTCCGCCCGAGTTCGAGGACTGCGTCGACGTCGATCTCAGCTTCACGCCGGCGACGAACACGCTGCCGATCCGCCGCCTCGGGCTCGAGGTCGGCGAGGAGGCCGACATCCAGGTCGCGTGGCTCGTCTGGCCCGAGCTTCGGGTGCGGCGCGTCCCCCAGCGCTACACGCGGCTCGCCGAGAACCGCTACCGCTACGCGCAGGGCGACTTCGAGGCCGAGCTGACGGTCGACGGGCAGGGCCTCGTGCTCGAGTACGAGGGGCTCTGGAAGGCGATCGCCGTCGCCTAGCATGATTTTCGCGCTCTTTGCGAGGACTTCTCGCGGCATCACTCGAAAGGGGGATCGGAGTCGGCAAGTCGCGGCGTAGACTGCCCAGGCCGCGGCGGAGAAAGCGCTCGGAGAGCGGCGGCGGGGCGCCTCGGCCAGTTATCCACAACATCCACAGCGAGGTGGGGAGGAACGTGACTGGACCCGGTGAACGCGAGCGCCCAAGCGGTATCGAGCAGGCCGAGCCCGCGCCTCCGGGCCATTTCCTCTCCCACGAGCTCGAGTCGGACTGCGCACGCTTTCTCGAGGACGTCCGCGCGCTTGTTCGCCGGCGAGAGCAAGCGGCGACCCCGCTTCGCCTCGGCTCCGAGGCCTGAGACGTCGCGCAAGTAACAGGTCGCTGCTCGGCTACCGGGAGCCGGGCTCGAGGGCGTGGCTGGCGCGACCGACTTCGGCGTCCGCTTGCTGCACCTGGCCCTTGCCGAGTTCCTTGGCTCGGTAGAGGGCCTCGTCAGCCTGCTGGAAGAAGGCCACCGAGTCGTCCTCCGGCCGGAGCTCGGCGATCCCGGCCGAGAGCCGCACGCGTTCCGCCGGCCCCGACGCCCCCGACCCGACGGCGAACTGGATCCGACGGTAGAGGTGGAGGGCGTCCTGCGCGCCGGCCTCGGGGAGGATTACGGCGAACTCGTCCCCGCCGACCCGGCAGACGACGTCGGACTGCCTGACGGCTTCGCGCAGGCGCTCTGCGACGGCCGCCAGGACGGCGTCCCCGGCGAGATGCCCGAGCGCGTCGTTCGTCGCCTTGAAGTCGTCGATGTCGAGAATGACGAGCGCGACGCCGCGTTCGTACCGGTGAGCGCGTGCGCATTCGCGCTCGAGGGTCTCCTGGAAGTAGCGACGGTTGTGGACGCCGGTGAGGGCGTCGACGTCCGCGAGCTGGCGCACGTCGCGCAACACCTGGGCGTTCCTGATCGCCGGAGCGCTCGTGCGGGCGAGCTCTTCGAGCTCGGCGATCTCCTCGTTCTCGGGGACGCGGTCGTCCCCGCGCCAGAAGACTGCGAGCGTCCCGATCGTCCCCACGTGCTCCTCGCGGATCGGAACCGCGATGCCGCCGCGTATCAGCCGTCCGCCCGGCTCGGGGACCGGAGCGCCGACGGAGTCGTAGCGGTAGCTGATGCGCACGGTGCGCGCGCCTCCCGACGGCGTGCTGGACACCGGCTGCCGCTCTGCCTCATCGGTGGTCATCCCGAGGGTCGCGACGAGCGGCGGCTCCTCCGTTTGCCGGATGACCGCCATGGCCGCGTCGATGCCGTCCGTCGACGCGGCTGCCGCCAGGGTGCGCTCGAGCACGGCGTCCAGGTCGATCGTGGTGGCGATCTCGGAGAACCGGCGCGGGCTTGCCGTCTCCGCGTGCGCCTCGCGAACGGCGGGGACGAGGTCTTCTTCGGGCTCTTCCGGCAGCTCGTTCTCGCCTGCCGTCGGCGCCTCATTCCTACGGGGCTGCCGCAGGACGACGACGAGCAGGACAGCGGAAGCGGCGAGCGCGAGCACGGCCGCGCCAGCGGCGAATCCGACGCCGACCCACGTGGCGGTATCCGCGAGAGGGAGCATCGCTGGGTGCGACCCCACGATACGCGGGAGCCGCTCTCGCGACAATCCCTGGCGACAGCCCGGCGGCAGCTGCTAGCATGCCGCGAGGTTCGGCTTGGGCCTGCCCCACGCCGACCTTTTGTTGCGTCTGGAAGCCGTCCAGGCACACCCCTCGAAGCGAAGGAATCGTCACCGCGTGCCAACCGTGAACCAGCTCGTGCGGAAGGGTCGCAAGACCCCTCCGACCAAGGTCAAGACCCCGGCCCTCCGCGGCGCCCCGCAGAAGCGGGGGGTCTGCACGCGCGTGTACACGACGACTCCGAAGAAGCCGAACTCCGCCCTGCGTAAGGTCGCGCGCGTGCGGCTGACCAACCAGATGGAAGTCGGCGCGTACATCCCCGGCGAGGGGCACAACCTCCAGGAGCATTCCGTCGTCCTCATCCGCGGCGGCCGCGTCAAGGACCTGCCCGGGTTCCGCTACAAGGTGATCCGCGCCGCGCTCGACGCCGGCGGGGTCGCCGACCGGCGACAGGGGCGCTCCAAGTACGGCGCGAAGAGGGGCGGCTGATCATGCCGCGCCGCGCAGAGATTCAGGTCCGCGAGCTCGAGCCCGATCCGCTCTACGGGTCGAAGCTCGTGTCCCAGGTGGTCAACAAAGTCATGCTCCAGGGGAAGAAGTCGACGGCGGAGCACATCGTCTACTCCGCGCTGGAGAAGGTCGGCGAGCGGTCCGGCAAGCCGCCGGTCGAGGCCCTCGAGCAGGCCGTCAAGTCGGTGACGCCCGTCCTCGAGGTTCGGTCCCGCCGCGTCGGAGGGGCCAACTACCAGGTGCCCGTCGAGGTGCCTCAGCGCCGCGCGCGGACGCTCGCGGTGCGCTGGCTGGTCGGGTTTGCGAGGGACCGCCGAGAGAAGTCGATGGACGAGAAGCTCGCCAACGAGATACTGGACGCGCTCAACCAGCAGGGCGGCGCGTTCAAGCGCAAGGACGACCTCTATCGGATGGCGCAGGCCAACAAGGCCTTCGCCCACTACAGGTGGTAACCGTGGCGGCCGTCAAGACAGGTGGGAAGGTCGCGCTCGACCGCGTGCGCAACATCGGGATCATGGCGCACATCGACGCCGGCAAGACGACGACGACCGAGCGCATCCTCTACTACACGGGCCGCACCCACAAGATGGGCGAGGTTCACGAGGGCGCGGCCGTCATGGATTGGATGGCGCAGGAGCAGGAGCGCGGCATCACGATCACCTCCGCCGCCACGACGGCGTTCTGGGGCGATTTTCGCATCAACATCATCGATACGCCCGGGCACGTGGACTTCACGGTGGAGGTCGAGCGCAGCCTCCGTGTCCTCGACGGCGCGATCGCCGTCTTCGACTCGGTCGCGGGCGTCGAGCCGCAGTCGGAGACGGTCTGGCGCCAGGCCGACCGCTACGGCGTCCCCCGCATCGCCTTCATCAACAAGATGGACCGGACCGGCGCCGATTTCTTCGCCGCCGTCCAGTCGATGGTCGATCGCCTCGGGGCCCACCCGGTCCCCGTCCAGCTTCCGATCGGCCAGGAGGAGCACTTCCGCGGCGTCGTCGACGTCGTCGAGATGCAGGGCACCGTCTGGGAGGACGATCTCGGTACGAAGGTGTCGACGATCGAGATCCCGGAGGAGCTCCGCGAGCAGGCGGCGGAGTATCACCATCAGCTGATCGACGCGGTCGCCGAGCAGGACGAGGAGCTGCTCGAGACGTACCTCACCGACGAGTCGGCGGTGACGCCGGCGATGATCAAGCGTGCCCTGCGCAAGGCGACGCTCGCCATCGCCGTCACCCCCGTCTTCCTCGGCTCCGCTTTCAAGAACAAGGGCGTGCAGCCGCTCCTCGACGCCGTCGTCGACTACCTGCCGAGCCCGCTCGACGTCCCACCCATCCACGGCGTCGATCCGCGCACCGGCCACGAGCTCTCTCGGCGTCCGTCCGAGGACGAGCCGTTCTCGGCGCTCGCCTTCAAGGTGATGAGCGACCCGTACGTCGGCAAGCTGACCTACTTCCGGGTCTACTCGGGCAAGGTCAAGGCGGGCGAGCGGGTCATGAACGTCACCAACGGCAAGACCGAGCGCGTCGGCCGCCTGCTCCAGATGCACGCGAACCACCGCGAAGAGCGCGAGGAGATCGGGGCCGGCGAGATCGTCGCCGCCGTCGGCCTCAAGGCGACCACGACCGGGGACACGCTCGCCATCGACACCGCGCCGATCCGGCTCGAGTCGATGGAGTTCCCCGACCCGGTGATCTCTGTGGCGATCGAGCCGAAGACAAAGGCCGACCAGGACAAGCTGGGCCAGGGCCTCGCCCGCCTGGCCGAAGAGGACCCGACCTTCCGCGTCCGCACGGACGAGGAGACCGGTCAGACCCTCATCGCCGGCATGGGCGAGCTCCACCTCGAGATCATCGTCGACCGGCTCATGCGCGAGTTCTCCGTCGACGCGAACGTCGGCCGGCCGCAGGTCGCGTACCGCGAGACGATCGGCAGAGCCGTCGAGAAGGTCCAGGGCAGGTTCGTCCGCCAGACCGGCGGCCGCGGCCAGTACGGCCACGCCGTCATCAACATGGAGCCGTCCGAGCCGGGCGAGGGCTACGAGTTCCTCGACCGCGTCGTCGGCGGCAAGATTCCCAAGGAGTACATCCCGTCCGTCGATCTCGGCATCCAGGAGGCCATGGAGGCCGGCGTGCTCGCCGGTTATCCCGTGGTCGACGTGCGTGTCGAGCTGGTGGACGGCTCGTACCACGACGTCGACTCGAGCGAGATGGCGTTCAAGATCGCCGGCTCCATGGCCTTCAAGGAGGCCATGCAGCGCGCGAAGCCGAAGCTGCTCGAGCCGGTCATGTCCGTCGAGGTCGTGACGCCCGAGGAGTACCTGGGCGACGTCATGGGCGACCTCAACTCGCGCCGAGGCCGCATCGAGCACCTCGAGCCGCGAGGCAACGCGCAGGCGGTGCGCGCCCGCGTCCCGCTTGCCACGATGTTCGGGTACGCGACGGACCTGCGGTCGACGACCCAGGGA
>DATIBF010000130.1:0-15163 GCA_035457655.1 Gaiellaceae bacterium | reverse complement strand
CGACTCCGCCGCGTCGTGGTTCGCGCGGGCGCGCTCGAACATGATCACCGCCCGGGTCGTTTACGCCGACCCGGAGACGAAGGCCTACAAGGGCACGATGACCCACGACCTCGAGATCTACCGCGAGCTCGCATACCCGAGAGGAGACTGAGATGCCGCGCAGGGATCCCTTCAAGAACTTCAGCTTCCTCGTTGAGATCGACGGGGTGGCCGCGGCGGCCTTCAGGTCGGTCAGCGGGCTGGCGGCCGAGGCGGAGGTGATCGAGTATCGGGAGCTCGGCGGCCCCCACTCGATCAAGCTTCCGGGGCGGATCCGCTACCCGAACGTGACCCTCCGGCGCGGCCTCACGGCCTCGCGCGACCTGTGGGACTGGTGGCAGACGGTGCGCGACGGCACCATTCAGCGCCGCACGGTCCTGATCGCGCTCCTCGACGACTCCGGTCAGCCGGTGCTGCGCTGGACCCTACGGGAGGCGTGGCCCGTGAAGTGGGAGCTCTCCGAGCTCGACGCCTCGAAGAACGAGATCGCGATCGAGACGCTCGAGATCGCCCACGAGCGGCTCGAGCTGGACGACTAGGACGGGAAGCCAGGGCGCGCCGGTCACGACGTCGCCTACGCTGGCTCAGGCTGGGGCGCGACCGTGCCGATCTCGGAGACGAGGCGCGGATGCGAACGACGATCTCCCAGCGGGTGATGTCGCTCTGGCTCGTGTGGGTGCCGACGCTCATCTTCCTGATCGGGCTCCTTTGGGACGGGCTCGGAGGCGGCGTCCTGGCGGCGACGCTGAGCTTCCTCGTCGTCGGGCCGCTCTACCTCGGGCGGCAATGGTGGCTGGGACGGACGGGGCGAATCCCGCCAGCGGCCCCGCCGACGCCCGCCCGGCAGGCCCTCTTCCTCCGGCTCGTGGTGATCGTGAACGGCGTTCTGGGGATCGGGTTCCTCGTCGGCGCCATCGACGGAGGGTGGCTGCCCGGACGCGGCTGGACGGCGATCCTCGTCGTGGTCGTAGTCTGCAGCCTCGGCGCAGCTCCGTATCTCTTGGCAACCGCCGCCGAGGTGGAGCACGGACGAGCGAGCCCGCGCGCCTGGGCCGTCGCCGCCGCGTCCGACCTCCTCGTCGCTGTCGGGCTCCTCGCCTTCGCTGGCGTGAACCTCTGGACGGACTGGCTCCCCGGTGCCTGGAGTGTCGCCCTGGCCGTCCTCGGATCCACATGGGTCGTCGCGGCCCTGGGAGCCTTCGCGCGCTCGCGGGACCGGGCGTCCTAGCGCAGCCGCTCGGTTGCGTAGCCCTGCTCGGCGAGCTTTGCCAGGAGCTCCACACAGTGTTCCTCGTCGCGCATCGCGAGGGTGAGCTCGATCTCCGTGCCCGTGACCGGAAGGTCCATCCCCTCGCGGTGGTGGTCGACGCCGAGGACGTTCGCTCTCTCCTCGGCGACGACCGCCAGCAGATCGGCGAGGTTTCCCGGGCGGTCGTCGACGCGCGTGCGCACGACGAGGTAGCGCCCCGCGCGGGTGAGGCCGTGACGAAGGATCTCGATGAGCATGCTCGCGTCGATGTTCCCGCCGGAGAGGAGCGCGCACGCTGCTCCCGAGCCCTCGAGCTTCCCGGCCAGCAGCGCGGCGACCGAAGCCGCCCCGGCGCCTTCGACGGTGAGCTTGCAGCGCTCGCTGACGAGGAGGATCGCGCCGGCAATCTCGGCGTCGGTCACGGTGACGACGCCGTCGAGCCGCCCGTCCAGGAGGCTCCGGGTCAGCTCCCCGGGGTGCTTCACGGCGATACCGTCGGCGATGGTGCTCCCCGTGGGCGCGAGGCCCGCGAAGGGAGCGCAGGCCGCCGGCTGGACGCCGACGATCCCGATCTCCGGGCGCAGCTCCTTGACGGCGAGAGCGATGCCGGCAGCGAGCCCGCCGCCGCCGATGGGAACGACCAGGGTCTGGACCTCTGGGGCAAGCTGCTCGGCCAGCTCGAGCCCGAGCGTTCCCTGGCCGGCGACGACGAGCGGATCCTCGAAGGCGTGAACGTACGTCTCCCCCGCCGCGTCGCGCTCCTGCGCGGCCGCCGCCGCCTCGTCGAAGCCGACGCCGACGAGGACGACCTCGGCGCCGTAGCTCTTGGTCGCCTCGATCTTCGCGGTCGGCGCGTCCTCCGGCATGAAGACGGTCGCACGCACTCCGGCCTCGCGCGCGGCCCAGGCGACAGCCTGTCCGTGGTTGCCGGCGCTCGCGGTGACGACGCCGGCGGCGCGCTCGGTGTCGGTCAGCAGCGAGATCCGGTTGTACGCGCCGCGAATCTTGAAGGAGCCGGTGCGCTGGAGGTTCTCCGCCTTGAGCCACACCGGACGCCCGGAGAGGCGCCCGAGCGTCTCCGAGGAGATGACGGGCGTCTCGCGCGCGACTCCCTGGAGCCGCTGCCGCGCCTCCTGGATCTCAGCGAGTGTGGGGGCCGTCGCCGTTGCCATCACGGAGCTGGAATACCCGCTCCATGATCTCACGTACCGCCGTGAGCGGATCGAGCTCGCGGCGCTGGACCTCGCCGAGCAGGCGGCGCAGCTCCTCGTCCTCGGCCACGGCCGCCTCGAGCCGCGACTTGGCCCGCGCGCTCGCCACCGCGAAGACCTCGCCGGCCAGGTTGGCCGCTCGGCGCTCGGTTAGCGTCCCGCTCTCCTCGAGGTGGGCGCGGTGCCCTGCGATCCTCTCCCAGAGCTCGGGCACGCCCTCGCCGGTTACCGCCTCGGTGAGGACGATGGGCGGCTTCCAGTCGCGCTCCGTGTCGAGCGCGAGGATCGAGCGCACCTCGTTCACCATCGTCTTCGCCGCCGGGTGGTCGCGCTTGTTCACGGCAATGACGTCCGGGATCTCCATGATCCCCGCCTTCAGCGCCTGGATCGAGTCGCCCGAGCCGGGCATGAGTACGAGCAGGACGGTGTCGGCGATGCCGATGACCTCGACCTCGCTCTGGCCTGCGCCGACCGTCTCGAGGAAGAGGAGCTCCTTGCCCGCCGCATCGAGGACGAGCGCAGCCTGGAGGGTCGCCTCCGCGAGCCCGCCCAGGTGACCACGCGTGCCCATCGAGCGAATGAACACCTCGGGATCGAGGAAGTGGTCGGCGAGACGAATGCGGTCGCCGAGGAGCGCTCCCTTCGTGAACGGGCTCGACGGGTCTACCGAAACGACGCCGACGCTCGCCCCCTCCTCGCGCACGAGGCGGACGAGCGCACTGATCAGGCTCGACTTGCCGACGCCGGGCGGTCCGGTGACGCCGATCGCGTACGCGCGGCCGGTCTCGGGATAGAGCTCCCTGATGAGGTCGTAGGCGAGCGGGTCGCCGTTCTCGACGAGGGTGATCGCCCGCGCGAGCGCGCGCCGATCGCCGGCGCGGACGCCCTCGACCAGCTCAGCCAGCGTCCAAGGTCTAGGCAAGCGCCTGGACGCGACCGAACGCCTGCGCGAAGAGCTCGTGCTCCTCCTTCGTCCCCACGGTCACCCGGATCCCGCCGGGCGCGCCGAAGGGAGCGAGCGGGCGCACGATGACGCCCTCGCGCAGGAGCGCTTCGAACACCGGGCGCGCGTCCTCCCCCACCTCTGCGTAGACGAAGTTGGCCACAGGGCGTGGCGCGAGGGCGAGCCCGAGGCCGGCGGAGAGCTCCATGAGATGGGCACGTGCCTCGGAGTTGAAGGCGCGGCGGCGCGCGAGCTCGTCCTCGTCTCCGAGGCTCGCGAGCGCGGCGTCCTGCGCAGGCTGCGTGATGTCGAAGGCGTTGCGCACCCTCTTCACGGAGTCGACGACCTCCTTCGGCCCCACGCCGTAGCCGACGCGCACCCCGGCCAGACCGTAGATCTTCGAGAACGTGCGCAGCACGAGGACGTCGCGGCCCGCTTTCACGTGCTCCTCGATCCCGTCGGCATAGTCGGGCTCCTCGACGTACTCGAAGTACGCCTCGTCGAGCACGGTGAGGACGTGGCCCGGAACGCGCCCGAAGTAGTGGTCCACCGCGTCACGCGGGATCATCGTGCCGGTGGGGTTGTTCGGGTTGCAGAGGAAGACGATCTTCGTCCGCTCGGTGACTGCAGCCAGGATTCGCTCCACGTCGTAGGCGTGCTCGGCGAGCGGCACACGGACCGGCGTGGCGCCCATCTTCATCGTGGCGAGCGGGTAGCTGGCGAAGGAGGGCCAGCCGAAGACGACCTCGTCCCCGGGGTCGAGGGTGGCGAGGCAGAGGTAGGCGATGATCGCGTCGGCGCCCGCCGCGACGGCAACGCTCGACGGCTCGACGCCGTGCTTCTCGGCGAGCGCCTGAACGAGGCGCCAGGCGCCTCCGTCGGGGTAGCGGTTCAGCTCGGGCGCCCCGCGCTCGAGCGCCGCGAGCGCCGCTGCAAACGGCCCGAACTGGCCCTCGTTGGAGGCGAGCTTCACGACGCGCGCGAGGCCGAGCTCCCGTTGGACCTCCTCGACCGGCTTTCCCGGCTCGTACGGGACGAGCTCCGTGAGCGCTGGCCTGGTTAGGTCGCGGGCCACGCGGAAACCTTAACCTGTTGCCTCATGGACGAGATCGGTCTCTTTCCGCTCAATCTCGTGCTCGTTCCCGGCGAGCAGGCGCCGCTGCACATCTTCGAGCCACGCTACCGCGAGCTGATCGGCGAGTGCCTCGACTTCGGGAACGAGTTCGGCCTCGTCCTCGAGGACGACAACGGCATGCGCGACGTCGGCGTCCGCTGCGCGGTGATCGAGGTGATCGACCGCTTTCCCGACGGACGCCTGAACGTCGTCGTCGAGGCCCACGAGCGCTTTCAGCTGATCGGCCTGACCGAGGGCCGGTCGTTCAGGACCGGTGAGATCGAGACCGTTCCCGACGAGTCCGACACGCCGAGCGAGGACGAGGTCGAGGAGTGCCTCGCCGCCTACGCGCGCGTCGTCGCGGCGGCGGAGGCCGAGCTCGACGAGCTCGACCTCGACGCCGACTCGATCGCCTACCAGATTGCCTCGCGGGTCGACTTCGGCACCGAGATCAAGCAGGGCCTCCTCGAACTGCGCTCCGAGCGCGAGCGGGTCCTGCGCCTCGCGCCGATGCTGAGCCAGGCGGCCGAGGCGGTCGAGCGCGAGACGGAGATCCGCCACCGCGCCGGCGGCAACGGCCGCGTCGAGCCGCTCTAGGCTCTCCCTCAGCCCGGAATCATCGCCGTGCGACCAGGGCTTGTGCTCCACGCGCACAAGCTTTCCGGCATGCAGGGTGCGAGAGCACTCAGCCCCGCACGGCGCCGGGCCGATAGACCCCGAGATGCCACGGGACGGAGTCATCGTCGGCCTCGCGGGCCTGACGGCGTCGGCAGTGCTCGTGGTCGCCGGCGTGAGCCTCCACAGACGTGCGCCGCCAGGCAGGCGGCTCGGCGTGGTGATCGTCGTGCTCGGGCTTGTTGGCCTTGCTGCGTCCGCCGGGTGGCTGATCCTGGGCGCCTACATCGACGCGGTCACCCGCTAAGGTTCAGAGCTGCCACTCAGAGCTTGTGCTTGTGAAACACAAGCCCCGCGCCGAAGCCGCGTCAGGCGGTACGGCGGACGCCGTGGACCGGGCGGCCCGACGCCTCCCAGGCGTAATACGAGGCGCTCGGCCCGAACGAGGGCTCGTACGGGACGATGCGCGGGTTGCGTCCGACTTCCATGGCGCGCTGGGCGTGCCAGAGGAGGTTCGGGTCGTCCCGCTCCTGCCAGACGAGGATGAGGTGAACGGCGGTCATGAACTCGGCGACGAAGCTGCACCCGGCCGCCGGGCAGGGGAACGGGTCGGTGCGCACGCAGAACCAGCCGGAGCGGTCCTGACCCGAGTCGTCGCTCCAGAGCTCCTCTTCCTCGGCGAGCTGCTCCTCCTCGAAGAGGACGGAGCCGCGCCTGGGATCGAGCGGCTCGGTCACCGGATCACCTTCGCCATCAGAATGGCGTCGACGAAGCCGTCGGCCCGCCGGTAGTGGTCGCGACGGTAGCCCTCGCGCTCGTAGCCCATCCCCTCGTAGAGCCCGATCGCCGCCTCGTTGTAGGGAAACACGTGGAGCTCGAGCTTGTGCACGCCGACCTCGCGGGCCCAGTCCTCGGCGGCCTCCATGAGCGCCCGCCCGACCCCTCGGCGGCGGTACGGCGCGGCGACCATCAGGCCCAGGTCGGCGACGTGCTGGCTGGCAGGGTGCGTTTCCCGGGCCAGGGAGATGCGGCCGACGATGCCGTCGGCGGTCTCGGCCACGAAGACCGCCGCGTGGGAATGACGGCGCACGGCTCGAAGGTAGCGCCGCTCCTCCGACGGCGACCGCCACTCGCCGTTCGTGATCAGCCAGCCCTCCGGCTCGGCGCCGACGGCGCGCGCCAGATCGACCAGCTCGGAGGCGTCTCCCGGAGCCGCCCGGCGGACCTGAACCATCATGCGCCCACCACGACCCCCGCGCCGCCACGGCGCAAGTCGCCGGCGGCCTCGAGCGTCCCGTCGGGGAGGAGCGCGACGGCCGACGCGCCGCCGAAGTAGAGGTTGCGCTCCGCCCAGCGGTTGACGGCGTACCCGGCCTCCTCGAGGGCTGCGGCGACCGAGGACGGGATGCCGCCCTCGAGCTGGAGCACGCCGTCGTCGAGGTGGACCCGCGGCGCCTCGATCGCCTCCTCCGCGCTGAGGCCGTCGTCGACTACCCTGAGCACTATCTGCACGATGGCGGCGCGCAGGCGGATCGAGCCCGCGCTCCCGACGACGAGGCGCGGCCGGCCGTTTGCGAGCAGGAGCGACGGTGCCATCATGCTGGTCAGCCTCGCGCCGGGGCGGGACGCCGCGCCGGGCGGGTTCAGGTCGGGCTCGCCGAGCATGTTGTTCATCTGTACGCCCGTGCCCGGGACGATGACGCCCGAGCCGCAGCCGGTCGAGGCCGAGAGGGAGGCGGCGTTCCCGTTCGCGTCGACGACGCTGATGTGGGTGGTCGAGGGAACACCGGTCGGCTCGAGGGTGGCCGTCCGAGCGGCGGCGCGGGCCGAGGTCGCGGCGGCGCGGACGCGCTCGTCCGCCAGGATGCGCCGCGCGGCGCCCCCGCGGTATAGGTCGCCGACGAAGCCGGGGCCCCGCAGGAGGGCAGCCTCATGCATGGCCTCAGCGAGGAGGACAATCCCCTCGGGGCTCCCCGCGGGGGCGCTCGGCCCCAGGCGGTCGAGCACGCGGAGGACGAACGCGATCAGGAGCCCTCCCGACGAGGGCGGGGGGTTGGAGACGAACTCCGCGCCGCGGAAGGCGGCGCGGACGGGGCGCCGCCGGATCACGCGGTAGGCGGCCAGATCGGCCTGCGTGACCGCCCCTCCCCGCCCCCGCACGGCCTCGCTGAGGCGGCGTGCCAGGTCGCCGCGGTAGAACACGGCCGCGCCCTCGGCCGCCAGCCACTCGAGCGTCCCCGCGAGGTCGTCCATGACCACGCGCTCCCCCTCTGCGAGGGGGCAGTCGCCCCCGTAGATCCGCCGACCCTCGGGCTCATTGCGAAGGATGACGTCGAGGATCTCGTGGAAGAACGCCTGGCCGGAGTTCAGGGGAACCCCGGCGCGGGCGAGCTCGACGGCCGGCACCAGGAGCTCGGCCCAGGGGAGCGTCGCGTACCGGCTGTGCGCCGCCGCGAGCCCGGCGGGCACGCCGGGCACGGCGACAGCGGCGGGGCCGATGTGGAAGACCTGGGTCGTGCGCTCGTCGAAGGCGACGTCGACCGTCTGCATCTCGCCCCGCTCGCCCGCGGGCAGGCCCTGCCCCGGGACCGCGACGAAGAAGTCGAGCAGGCTGTCGACCTGGTCCCTCGCCCGGTGGACGAGCATGAAGCCCCCTCCGCCGGGACCGGTCAGCGGGCTCTCGGCCACCCAGGAGACGAACGCGGCCGCGATGCAGGCGTCCACGGCGTTCCCGCCCTCCGCGAGGATTCGCGCGCCCGCCTCGGCGGTCAGCGGGTGGCCTGCGGCCACGGCGCCTTTCATGGGCAGAGGGTAGCTCTAACCTGCCGTGCTCAAAGGTCGCTCAGGAAGCTGGGCGGCTCGAGCGGATCGGGCTCTGCCGGACGCGTGCCCGCCGAGGCAGGCTGGCCGATGCCGGTGGCGATCACCGTGACCCAGACCTGACCGGCGAGCCGCTCGTCGATCGTCGCGCCGAAGATGATGTTCGTTTCCTCCGTCGCGCCGCGCCGAATCACCTCGGCGGCCTCGTTCACCTCGAGAAGGGTCAGATCCTCGCCTCCGGCGATCGAGAGGAGGATGCCCTTCGCCCCGACGAGCTCCGTGTCGATCAAGGGCGAACGGAGCGCCCGCTCGGCGGCCTCGTGCGCCCGATTCTCCCCCGTCGCGAAGCCGATGCCCATGAGCGCCGTGCCCGCGTTCGACATGACCGTGCGGACGTCGGCGAAGTCAAGGTTGATGAGGCCGGGCATCGTGATCAGATCGCAGATGCCCTGGACGCCCTGGCGCAGCACGTCATCGGCGATCCGGAAGGCGTCGAGCATCGAGGTCGAGCGGTCGAGCACCTCGAGCAGGCGGTCGTTCGGGATGAGGATGACGGTGTCGCAGACCTCGCGGAGGTCGGCCGCGCCGCCCTCGGCCTGCGCGCGCCGGCGGGTCCCCTCGAAGCGGAAGGGCATCGTGACGATGCCGACGGTGAGCGCGCCGACGTCGCGGGCCAGGCGGGCGACGATGGGCGCCGCGCCCGAGCCGGTTCCCCCGCCCTCCCCGGCAGTAACGAACACCATGTCGGAGCCGCGCAGGACGTGCTTGATCTGATCCTCGGCCTCCTCGGCCGCGCGCCTGCCGACGTCCGGGTCGGCGCCCGAGCCGAGCCCCTGCGTCAGGTCCCTGCCGATGTGGAGCTTGATCGGCGCCTCGCACTGCTTCAGCTGCTGGATGTCGGTGTTGACGGCGATGAACTCGACCTGCGAGATGCCCGCCTCGATCATGCGGTTGACGGCGTTCAGCCCCGCGCCGCCGACGCCGACGACGCGGATCACCGCGAGGTAGGCGGCGGAGTCCGGGCGCGGCGTCGTGCGCATGCGCGGCGCCGGCTCGACGAGCCGGCGGACGGGCTGTACCGCTGCCGGAGCGGTCGCCGGCTCGGCGTACGGGCGCGAGGGTTTCTCGGCCACCCGGGGCTCGGCGACGGGCGGGCTCGGCTCTGCAGGCGCCGGGGGCGCGGCTAGCGTGCTCTCCTCGGCTGCGCGCGGCGCCGCCTCCTCGAAGGGCGCCGCCGACTCGACGGTTGCGTCGGCGTCCTCGGGCGGAGACGAGGCCGGAGCTGAGCCTGCTTCGCCTTCCTTCTGCCGCTGGGCGGCCTCGGTCGCCCGGAAGAGCTCGGCGAGCGGGCCCTCACGCATGCTGGCTCGGCGTCGCGCCATCGAGCACCTCCTTCGCGAGGTCGCGGTACGCCTCGGCGGCGCCCCCCGCCGGGTCGTACTTGAGCACGGAGCTGCCCTGCACAGGCGCCTCCGCGTAACGCACGGTCTTTCGGATCCTCGTCTCGAACACGAGCTCGCCGAAGTTTTCCTTCAGCATCTCGACCGCCTCCTTCGAGTGGAGGGTGCGCCCGTCGTACATGGTCGCGAGAATCCCGCGGATCTCGACGGTCGGATTGAGATTCTCCCGGATCATGGAGAGGGTGTTCTCGAGCTGGACAAGCCCGCGGAGCGAGAGGTACTCGCACTGCACCGGCACGATGACGCTGTCCGAGGCCGTGAGCGCGTTGATCGTCAGGAGCCCGAGCGACGGCGGCGTATCGACGAGGATGTAGTCGTATCGGTTGCGCACGGGGAGCAGCGCCTTCTGCAGCGCGCGCTCGCGCCCGATCATGCTCGAGAGCGCGAGCTCGGCTCCCGCGAGGTCGATCGAGGACACGGCGAGGTCGATCTCGGTGCGGTGGATCACCTCGTCCAGGGGGAGGCTGTGAACGAGGACGTCGAACATCGAGCGCTCGACAGCGTCGGGATCCATGCCCTGGCTCATCGTCAGGTTCCCCTGCGGGTCGAGGTCGACCCCGAGGACGTTGAACCCCTGCTCCTTGAAGGCGACGGCGAGGTTGAGCGTCGTCGTCGTCTTCGCCACGCCGCCCTTTTGGTTGGCGAGCGCGATGACCTGACCCAGCTTGACTCCCTGTGAGGTAGACGTCCGCTTCCGCGGACGCGTGAGAATTCCGGTAAGGCCCATTGAGGGCTCCTGTTTCGTGCCAGGGTAGCACAATCCTTCTCCGCTTCACGCTGCGCAATCCGGCTTGCCAAGCGGCTCTGCGGGGATCCGGGGAGCCCGCAGCGGGTGCCGCGCCCGGTTCGAGCTCAGCGACGGAAGGCGAGGAGCGAGAGCATCTCGAAGCAGGCGTTCGCGGCGACGAGAGCGGTCACGCCGGCAGGGTCGAACGGCGGCGAGACCTCGACGCAGTCGAAGCCCCGGAAATCGAGGCCGGCAAGCGACCGAACGTACGTGAGCGCCTCCCGGCTGGACGGCCCGCCGACCTCTGGGGTTCCCGTCCCGGGGGCGAAGGCGGGGTCGACGAAGTCGATGTCGAAGGAGAGGAAGCAGGCTCCCGACCCGACTCGCGCCCTGACACGTTCCGAGAAGCCGGCCGGGCCCAGCGCGGCGAGCTCCTCGAACGTGAGCGCGTCGAGGCCGAGCTCGGCCGGGAGGCGCGCATCTCCGGCTTCGTTCAGCGACCCACGCAGGCCCGCCTGGATCGACCGGGACGGGTCGATCAGCCCCTCCTCGAGGGCACGACGGACGACGCTCCCGTGAAAGAGCTTCTGCCCGAAGTACTCGTCCCAGAGGTCGTGGTGGGAGTCGAACTGGATGAGCGCAAGCGGGCCGTGGACGGCCGCGAGCGCGCGCAGCTCGGCGAGCAGCACCGTGTGGTCGCCGCCGAGACAGACGGTCGTCACACCGGCGGCCGCGATCTCGGCCAGCGCCGCCGTCGAGCGCCCGAGCGAGTCGGCAGTCGAGCCCGGCACCGTGGGCACGTCGCCGTAGTCGACAAGCGAGAGCTTGTCGACGACGTTCACGCCGAGCAACGGGTTGTAGTTGCGCAACGTGACCGAGACGCTGCGGATCCCCTCGGGGCCGAAGCGCGCGCCCGTCCGGTAGACGACCGCCCCGTCCGTCGGGATGCCGACGATGGCGACGTCGACACCGTCAAGGTCCCGGACGTGGGGGAGCCGCATGAACGTTCGCGGGCCCGAGAATCGAGGCGTGACGAACGGGTCGGGCGGCCCGTAGCGCGGCATGGGGCCGCGATTATAGGGGTGCGAGGTCGGCCGTCCCCGGCATCACCTTCCTCCCCGCAGTCAGCGACTTGCGGCAGTCCTCGAGCGCTGCCTCCGCCGGTCCGGTAGACGCCTGCCCGTCACCCGCCCGACGATCGCCGCCTCCCCGGCCTCCGCCTCGTTCCGCCGCCACCCAGGCCTCACCCTCGGCGAGGAGCAGCCGTACCTCGCCGAGGAGCTCCGCCGCCGGTGCCTCGGTGCGCTGGAGGGCCTCGATCCGCTCGAGTCGCCGGATGACCTTGCGTGCTTCGTCCACGCCTCCGAGGCTACGCCTCGGGACCGCGCTGATGTGTGTGGTTCTGTGTCGATTCCTGCGCTGACGTGCCGGCACATTCACGCCGGTAGACGAGCAGGAGCGCCGCGAGGCCGCCCAGGCCGATCGCCAGCGTGAACCAGCTCCACTGGAAGACCGGCAAAAGCGCTCCGAGCACCATGCCGACGGCCAGCAGCCGGCAGCGGCGGCGGCGCATCAGCTCCGCCCGGCTCGGGAAGGTCATCCGGCCGCCAGCACGCGAGAGGACGAGCTGACCTGTGGTCGCGGGCGCAGGCCGAGGAGCGCCTCGTCGAGCATGGCGACGAGCTCCTCCCGGGAGCCTTCGAGGAGCGTCTCGACGAGAGCGCGGCGGACCGCATCCTCGGCCCGGGCGCCGGGCCCGTCGCCGTCCAGCAACGCGCGAAGCGCGATCAGAAGATCCTCCCGCTCGCGGGCGGTCTCCCCCAGGAGCACGGCCGCACGCATAGCAGCCGCCCACGGCCCCTCGTCGCAACCGAGGAGCGCTTCCAGCGCCTCGCGGAGCTCGTCGGAGCGGTGGGCGCCGGAGTGGAAGAGCGCGAGCTCCCAGCGGTCGAGGGCCTCGAGCAGGTCGTCGGGCGCCTGCGCCAGCCGCGTCTGCAGCTCGCTGACGAGCGGCGCCCTGAAGACGTCCAGGCGGGTGGCCTGGCCCGCAGGGAGCTGAGCGGCCGTCGCCGGCATCGGCTTGACGCCGTAGGGGCGAAAATCGAGCCGCTCGAAGACGACCGGCCCGGCGGCGATTCCGCCTGGCGTCGCCAGCCGCAGGGCGCTGACCGCCCGCCCGAACTCGCCGGGAGCGTCGGGGACGCGGCAGGCGCGTGAGTCCAGCTCGGCCTCAAGCTCGAGAACGAGCGTGCGGTCGATCTCACGGCCCCAGTGCCGGGGCAGTAGCCGCCCGGCGTCGGGCCAGGCGACGGTCAGCTCGTTGGCGGCGGCCGGCCGGACCCGAACGCCGCGGCCGAGCTCGACGGCGCCTCCCGCGGTCAGGCCGACGAGCGGCGCCAGCGCCGTGTAGGAGCGCCGGTCGCCGTAGAGCGAGCGCTCGAGCTGGGCGTAGGAGCGCTCGAAGGCATCGTCGTCCCAGTCGAAGCCCCCGCACGCCTCGGCCGTGGCGACGAGCAGCGGAACGAGGATCGTGCGCCGCAGCGCCTCGTCCTCGCCGACGCGCTCGTCGGCGTGAGCGCTTGCAAAGATGCCCGCCGCCGGCTCGTCCTTCAGCGCCGCCAGGGCCTCGCGGGCGTCCTCGCGCAGCGCGATCCGCCCGGCGCGCTGCTCGATGAACGAGCCCACGAGCGGTCGGTACTCGTACAGCGTCGGTCGGTTCGGGCCGGCATGTTCCTCGAGGGCGATCGGCAGGTCGGCGCCTCCTTCGAGCTCGAGGCCCAGGTCGAAGAACGCCCCGAGGCAGAAGCCGCGGAGCGCGGTGAAGAGCCGCGGCGAGCGCGGAGCCTTGCCCACTCCTCCGCTCGGAGGTCGGCTGTCGGACGCCCGGTCGGACACGCGAAACGGTTACGCCCCCGCCGGGCCCGTTCCTGCCTGACACGCCGGACACCAGTACGCGATCCGGGCAGCGTCGCCCTGAGCGCGCGATCGGATCAGGGCCCCGCAGCGGCGGCACGGCCGGCCCGCCCTGCGATACACGCTGCGCGTCCCGCGACCCTCCCGCATGAGGCGCGAGGCCCCCTTCAACACCCGGCGCAGCGCGGAATCGTCGAGCTCCTCGAGCCGGCGCCAGGGCGACGTCTCGGCGGCGAAGAGGGCCTCCGCCTTCCACATGTTTCCGATGCCGGCCACGAGCCGCTGGTCGAGCAGAGCGTCGCCGACGTGCCGCGACTGGCTCGCCCCGCGCAAGCGCGCGATCATTCCGTCGAGGTCGGGCGGGTCGGCCATGACGTCGGGGCCGAGGCTGACGACAGCCGGAGACCTTCCGCGCGTGAGCTCGAGGACCGGCCCGTTCCAGAGCACCGCCTGGCGCTCGCTCCCGCGCAGAACCAGCCACGGCTTCCCCAGCGGCTCGTGGCCGGCGACCTCGACGCGCCAGCGGCCGCGCATGCGGAGGTGGCTGCGGAGCACGAGCCCTCCCTCGAACTCGAGCAGGAGGTTCTTGCCTACGGCGCGGACGCGCTCGAGCCGAAGGCCGTCGAGCCGTTCTGCCAGCCGCAGGACGGCCGCCCGCGGATGGGGAGTCTCGACGCCGACGACCTCGCCCTCGAGGACGCTCAGCCTTGCCGCGGCGCGATGGAGGGCGTCGCCCTCGGGCATCTACGACCGGAGCACGGCGCGGCGCGGGCCGGCCAGGAAACCTGCCTCGACGAGGAGCGCCATCGCCTGGGTCTCCCCCACCGGCTCGCCGTCGAAGCGCTCCACCGCCAGCCGCTTCAGCCCCGACCGGCGTGCGTGCTCCACGAGCGCGGCGAGCGCCGCCCGGAGCCAGGCCTCCTCCGGGTCGCGCAGCGGCACGAGCGAGCGGCCCCCGCGCTCGACGAAGAGCGCCGGCTCGCCGCCGAGAAGAACGACCTGGGCGCCGGCGACGCGCGCGGCGCGGGCACCGGAGCGCTTCGGCCACGGCAACGCCGCGCCGTAGGGCTGAGCCGGGTCGGCCGCGGCGAGGACGAGCGCCGTCTCCTCCTCGGGCCGCTCGCGGAGGCGCTCCACGGCGCCGGGCAGCGCGAACTGGGCGCCGCCGAGGCCCTCCACGAAGTAGCCGCGACGGCAGGCTCCGAGAGTCTCCAGCTTGCGGAGCTCCCGGTAGACGGAGGCGTAGCCGCCGGGAATGCCCTCGGCGCGGACGCCGTCGCGCGTCACGATCCCCTGCCGCTCGAGCAGAAGCTCTGCCAGTGCCCGCGGATCCGGATCGCCCGCGAAGAGGCCGCCCGCGGAGGACCAGCGCCCCTGCGTCGCCGTGATCGCGTCGGCCCGCGCCCGCGAGAACCGCCGGGGCCGCCGCTCCGTCCGGGGGGCCTGGAAGCGGCGGCTTGCCCGCAGCGGCTGCCAGGCGTCGTTCGTCACCTCGCCGGCCCAGACGAGCTCCCACAGCGCGGGAAGGACGACCTCGCCCTGGAGACCGGTGGCGGCGAGCAGGTCGAACCAGAAGAGCGCTCCGCCGGCCAAGGACGAGCGAATTGCTTCGTGCGACTCGCCGCCGGGTGGGGGCAGCGCACCCGGGCGTCCGAGCGCCGACGCGTCCTCCCGGAAGTAGAGAGCGACGCGCTCGAGCCCCGCGCCCACCCAGACCACCTCGCCGGACGCCGTCAGCTGGTCGAGCCAGGCCGGCTGGTAACCGGGCACCCGCCGCGGCAGGACCTCGCCCTCCCAGAGGGCGACCGGGAGCGAGAGGCCCTGGAGCGGAACGAGTGCTTCGCGGAGCGTCGCCCGCCGATCGACTCCCTGCCAGCCGGGAAGAAACCGGCCGAGCGCGCCCTGGTCGGCGGGCTCGACCTCCTTCCGCAGCCGCGCCAGGCTGGCGCGGCGGAGCCGCCGGAGGACGTCGGGGTCGCACCACTCGCGCTCGGAGCCGCCGGGCCGCAACTCGCCGCGCACGAGATCGAGCCCGGCGAGCAACGCCTCGGTGCGCGCGGGCTCCAGGCCGA
>DATIBF010000129.1:0-4648 GCA_035457655.1 Gaiellaceae bacterium | reverse complement strand
CCGCCATCTACGGGACCTTCTCGAGCTACGACGAGGTCGCCCACCACTCGGGCCTCGAGCGCGCCGACACGCTGGAGGCACTGCGGAAGCTCGACGACCAGTTCGGGCGCATCGACCGCGCCCGTCGCTACGCGCCGCGGCCGTACGAGATCGTCGTCCTCTCCGACCACGGCCAGACGCAGGGCACGACCTTCAAGCAGAGGAACGGCTACGGCCTCGACGACCTCGTCGAGCGCTCGCTCGCGGACGGCCGCGTCACCGAGGTGGTCGGCGGCGACGAGCAGGACTCAATGGTCGGACACGCGCTCGGCGAAGCGACCGGGCGCACCCAGAAGCAGAAGCGGCCGAAGAACGACGTCAGCGGCGAGAGCGTGGTCGTCCTCGGCTCCGGCAACCTCGGACTCGTCTACCTGATGGAGGAGAATCGGCGGCTGACGCTCGAGGAGCTCGAGGAGCGCCATCCCGCGCTGATCCCCGCGCTGCGCGGCCACCCGCACGTCGGCTGGATCCTCGTCCGGTCGGCCGAGAACGGCCCGGTCGCGCTTGGCGCGACGGGCGCCCACTACCTCGCCGAGGGCCGCGTCGAGGGCGACGACCCGTTGGCCGCGTTCTCTCCCACCGCGCCGCAACACCTCCTGCGGACGGACGGCTTCGCCCACGTCGCGGACATCATGGTCGGGAGCTTCTACGACCCCGACCTGGACGAAGGCTGCGCCTTCGAGGAGCTGATCTCCTTCCACGGCGGGATCGGCGGCCCGCAGACGCAGCCATTCATCCTCCACCCCGTCGGCCTGGAGCCTCCGGAGGGCCAGATCGTGGGAGCGGCTGCCGTCCACGGGATTCTCCTCGACTGGCGGAACCAGCTCAACGGCGCCACGACCTGAGCGACTGGTTCTCCACACGCGCGGTCGTCCCGGGGGTCTGGCTCCTGGCTGAGCCGGGCCACGTCTGCACCTGGCTGGTCGCGGGGAAGGATCGATCCGTCCTGCTCGACACCGGGATGGGCTTCCTTCCCGTCCGCCCCGTGGCGCAGAGCCTCACGGACCGCCCGCTCTCGGTGGTCAACACGCACTACCACTTCGACCACGTCGGCGGCAATCACGAGTTCGACGAGATCGCGATCCACGAGCTCGGCGCCCCGCTCATCGGCCGGGGGGTCCCCCAGGCCGTCCTCGACTCCTACCTCTCGTTCTGCTCGCGGCGACTCGAGGTGACCGGCCTCTTCCAGGAGCTCGACGCGGAGTACTTCGGGCTCCTCGACGACGACACTCTCCCGCGACCGTTTCCGGCGGACGTCGATCCCGCGGCCTGGACGATCCGGCCGAGCCGCGCGACGACGACGCTCGTCGACGGCGACCGCATCGACCTCGGCGGGCGCGTTCTGACCGTCCTGCACACGCCCGGGCACAGTCCCGACGGGATCTGTCTGCTCGAGGAACGGGACGGCTTGTTGTTCGGCGCGGACACGGTCAACGCCGGCGCGCTCTACGCGCAGTTCGCCGACTCCGACCTCGACGCACTCGTTGCCTCCGCCCGGCGGCTCGCGGACCTGGCGGACGAGGTCCGCCTGATTCTGACGCACCACTGCGGGCACGCGATCGCCGAGGTCGGGCTCCTGGCCGAGATCGCGGAGGGGCTCCTCGCCGTCCGGTCCGGAGAGGCGGAACTCGGTCCCGCGCGAGATATCCTGGGCACGCCGGTGCTGGAGGCATCCTTCGCGCATTTCTCGCTCGTCCTGCCCGATCCGGCGGCGGCCCGACCGCTGCTCGTCGACCTGGCCGAGGCCTAGGGATGGTCTGGCTCTACTCGGCCCTGGGGGTGGCCGCGCTCGTGCTGATCGTCGCCACCCTGATCAGCGTCGTCCGCAACTCCGGCATGGGCGTCGGGGAGAAGATCCTGTGGGCGATCCTGACGATCTGCTTTCCGTTCTTCGGCTCGCTCGTCTACTTCACTGTCCGCCGCGGCTGGTGAGCGGCGCAGGCGGGTGGCGAGGACGCCGCCGCCCAGGAGCGCTGCCTCGACGAAAGTGATCGCCAGGCGGTTGAGCACGGTGGCGCCGAGCGCCGCGCTCGCCGGCACGACGACGACGAGCAGACCGTACATCGACGCTTCGCGGACGCCGAGGCCGGAGGGCGCGAACACCGTTAGCACCGCCACGATCGCCCCCACCGCCGCCGCGCCGCCGAGGTAAGGGATCGTCTCGATCCCGGGATCGGCGTCCAGCGAGCGCAGCAGGAAGTACAGAGCCGTGCCGCCGACGAGCCACGTGCACGAGTAGTAGGCGAGAAGCCCGACCAGGATCCGGTACGGGAGGGGCGGCGGCTCGGGCGCGCCGAAGCGGCGGAAGATGACCCTCGCGATCGCCGTGAAGACTCGGGGGTGGAGGAGGATCGCGGTGGTCAGCGCGAAGGCGAAGAGCGGGACGAGAGGCGCCTCGACCGCGTCCACGGCGGCGAGGCCGGCGGTGAAGACGAGAATGCCCGCCAATGCCGAGAGCCCCGCCTCGAGCAGGATCGAGCTGATCACGAAGGACGTGTCGGAGACGCCCCCTGCCCGGCGGAGCCAGACGATCCTGGCGAGCGGCGTCCAGATACCGCCCGGGATGTACTTGGCTAGCATCGACGCCATCTCGGCCTGGAGCGCGATCCCGTACGAGACGCGGATTCGCAACGCCGCGAGGAGCCACCACCAGCCGACGGCGAAGAGGAGGTAGTACGCGGCGAGGACGCCGAGCGCGACAGCGAGGAAGATCGGGTCGGTGTCGGCGAGCCTGGGGATCGCGTCCGCCCAGACGTCCCTGAGCGCGTAGCCCAGGAACGCGAGAACTGCGGCGACAGATGCGACCTGGAGGCCTACGACGACCCGCCGGCGGCGGAGGAAGCCCGGAATCCGGCTCCTCATTGGACCGGCGCCCGCCGACCGTGAGCCTTGTCCCGCGCGGGAACGAGCAGGGTGGTCGCGAGCGTTGCGGACGCCGCACCGAGCTGCCGGCGCAACGGAGCACGGTGGCGCGCCATTACAGAAATCTAACTCGCTCGTCGACCACGGATGACGTGACGGTTCGAGCGGCCGTCCAGCACGTTTGGAGAAGACAGCCGGACCGGAGCGCGGCTAACGTCGCGAGCGACCGTCTCACCGGCTTCGAAAGGATGGACAACGCGCGAACCCGCGTCTTCGGCAAGTATGTGCGCCGACCGCGACCGGCGCCTGGTGAGGGAATAGGCATGTCCGGCGATGAGTTCTGGCACCTGAGCCGGTCTTCACGAGAGAACAGACGACGAAGGGGGCACGACCGATGGCGGACGACAACCTGAGCACGGACGGCAGCGGGATCGCGCCCGAGCCAGAGCGCGAGCGGCTCGCGGCCCACGAACGACTTTCGACGGGAGCGCTGGCGCGCTGGACGCGCGCCTGCGCCACACATCCGTGGCGCGTCGTCGGCGCCTGGATCGGAATCCTCGTCCTCCTCGTCTTCCTCGTCGGCGCCTTCGGCGGGAGCCTCAAGGACGAGTTCGAGATCCCGGGGTCTGACTCGCAGCGGGCAATCGATCTGATCGAGGAAGAGTTCGCGTCCGAGCAGGGCGCGGTCATGAACCTCGTCTTCGCCGCGCCGGAGGGGGAACGGCTCGACACCCCTGAGCGCCAGGCGGCGATCGAGGACGCGATCGCGCGGCTCCAGAGCGACGAGTTCGCCCCCAGCGAGGACAAAGCGGGGATCGAGAGCGTCGGCGACCCGTTCGCCGACGACACGATCTCCGACGACGGACGCATCGCCTATACCGAGGCGCAGTTCAGCGAGACGATCGAGACCGAGGATCGCGAGGAGGTCGTCGCCGTCCAGGACGCCGTCCGCGAGACCGTGGAGCCCGCCGGCATCACCGCCGAGTTCAACGGCGAGGCCGAGTTCCCGCCCATCGAGCAGGGGACGCAGGAGCTGCTCGGCCTCTTCGCGGCGCTCCTCGTGCTGCTCGTCGTCTTCCGTACCTTCGTCGCGACGATGATCCCGATCGGGCTCGCGCTGGCCGCGGTCGGCACCGCATTCCTCCTGCTCTTCATCATCGCCGGCCTCACCGACATCAACACGATCACGCCGCTGCTCGTGTCCATGATCGGGCTCGGGGTCGGGATCGACTACTCGCTCTTCATCATCACGCGCTTCAGGCAACTCCTGCACGAGGGGCTCTCCCCCGCTGACGCCGCCACCGAGGCCGGTGCCTCCGCAGGCCGGGCCGTGCTCTTCGCTGGCACGACCGTGGCGATCTCGGTGACCGGCCTCGCCTTCTTCGGCCTCGACTTCGTCACGAAGCTCGGAATCGGCTCGGCGCTCGGCGTCTTGACGACCGTGCTGATCGCCAACTCCCTGCTGATTGCGGTCCTGCGACTGCTCGGTCACAAGATCGACCGGCTGAAGATGCCGGGCCTGCGCCCGATCGATGATTCCGAAGCGGTGAGGGAGAAGACCCTGATCGCCCGCTGGGGCCGCTTCGTGACCGCGCATGCACGCGCGGTGTTCGTGGTCGTGCTGCTCGTGCTCCTCGCGCTGGCGGCGACCTCGCTGCTGGTCCGGCTCGGCGCCTCCGACCAGGGAACGCAGCCGGAGGACCAGACCGCCCGCCGGGCCTACGACTTACTCGCCGAGGGCTTCGGC
>DATIBF010000128.1:0-2875 GCA_035457655.1 Gaiellaceae bacterium | reverse complement strand
CGTCGCGAGAATCAGGCCGAGCCGGCCTCCTGCTCGCGTGCGCTTCGAGTTGAACACGTGCGATCTCCCCTCCCGGGCTCTCCGCCGGCAGGCCCGCGACCCGCCACGTGGGACGCCGCTTCGCAAGCACGGTCGACGCTGTCTCCCTGTTATGGCTCGCCGGTTGCCCCGGCTCGCCCTGCCGACGGGTAGGTCGGCCCCTGCCCTTCGGTGGGGTGGGGTCTCGGCTCGCGCAGGAACTGCAGCAGAGCGCGGCGATCGGGCATGTCCAGCTTCTTGAGGATCGATGCGGCGTGACGCCTCACCGTGACCGGCGTGACGAGCAGTCGCTCGGCGGTCTCCGCGGTAGACAGGCCTTGTGCGAGCAGCTCGAGAGTTTCCCATTCACGGTCGGTCAAGCCGTCTCCGCGTCCGACCGGGAGGAGACGCCTCCGGCGCCGACGGGCCCGGAACTCCTCGAGCACTCGGGCGACCAGGGCCCGAGGCAGCGCCGCCTCGCCCGCGAGCACGCCTTCCAGAGCAAGCGGGAGCCGCGCGGGATCCATGTCTTTGAGGAGGTATCCGTGAGCCCCTGCGCGAAGAGCGGAGAACAGGTGCTCGTCGCTGTCCGAAACGGTGAGCATGACGATGACCGTGTCCGGGAGAGACGCCGCGATCTCCGCTGCGGCGGCGATTCCGCCGCCGGGCATGCAAACGTCGAGGACGCAGACGTCCGGCCGCTCCCGCTCGGCGGCGGCCACCGAGTCGGCGGCGCTCGCCGCCTCGGCGCACACCTCGAAGCCGTGCTCCTCGAGCGCTCGCCGAACACTCGCCCGCAACGTCGGGTGGTCGTCGGCCACCAGGACTCGGCGCCGCGCGGCTACGGGAGGTGAACCTCCACCCGGGTGCCGCGGAGCGGCCGCGACACGATGGAAAGCTCGCCGCCGAGCACCCTCACCCGCTCCTTCATGCCCAGGATCCCGAAGCCGGATGAGACGGCCTGGAGGCGGTCCGGATCGAGCCCGACCCCGTCGTCGCTGACGGTGAGTCGCACGCCGCGCTCGTCCGAGAGCTCGACGCAGACGCCGGTGGCCCCGGCGTGGCGAGCCGTGTTCGCAATTGCCTCGTGCACGACGCGCGCGAGCTCGACGCGTACCTCGGGCGGGCGGTTCACTCCCTCGGCGAGCCGAAGCTCCAGGCCGAGGCCCGCGCGATCCGCCGCATGCCTCGCCGCGTGTTCTACTTCGTGGGCGAGCGTCGCCCCCGCGGGCCGTCGGAGGGCGAGCATGGCCCGGCGCGACTCGGCCAGGGCAGCCCGCGCCGCCTCCGCGATGCTGCCAATCGCCGGCTCCGAGGCGAGGCGACCGCACTGGGCAACGACGAAGGCGAGCTCCTGCGCCAGTCCGTCGTGGAGCTCGCGTGCAAGTCGCCGGCGCTCGCTGGCGACCGCTGCATCCACGGCGAGCCGGTGCGCAAGCTGGGCCCCGCGCGCGACGAGAAGCACCATGGCGACGCACACGCACACGGCGACGATCTGGTCGACCGGCGCCGCGTCCGCCCGGAGCGCGAACGAGCCGACGACCAGGCCGGCGACACTCACGCCTACGAGTGCAGGCCCGGCAATCTGCCTCCCGACCGAGCCGTTCCCGTTCCCCTTCGTACGAGGTGGGCGGCCTGCGCGATCGGTCAGTTTTGCCAGGAGCACGCGTCCGCCACGGTGTGTCCGACCCCGCCGAGCGGTTCGGAGAAGGCTCGGCACCGGCCAATGGAGATCCATCTCGACGATCTGCGGCAGACCGGCGACCTCGTCGCCTTCCTGCGGCGCGCGGGGTGCGCGGTCGAGAGGCTCGAAGGAGGCGGTCTCCTCGTCGGGATACCGGAGTCCCCGCTCCCGGAGGCGGAACAGCTCGAGCTGACGCTCTACGTCCAGGCCTGGTGCGCGGCCCATCCTGGCGCCCGCGTGCGGATCGATTACACGAGCCCGCATCGAACCGCGTAGACGGCCGCCTGGATCCGGTTCTCCGAGCTCAGCTTCCCGAGGATGCGGGAGACGTGGCTCTTTGCGGTGCTTGGGCTGATGAAGAGCTCGGCCGCGATCTCGGCGTTGTCCCGGCCCACGGCGAGGAGGCGGAGCACCTCGAGCTCGCGCGCGGAGAGATCGGCCAGCTTGCCGCTTCCGACGCTCGCCTGCTCGCGGCTCGCCTCGAGCAGCGTTGCCGCGGTCGCCGGCAGCACGAGGGAGTGACCCGCGGCGGCGGTGCGGAGCGCGGCGACGAGCGCTTCAAGCGGCGAGGTCTTGAGCAGGAAGGCGCAGGCTCCGGCAGAGACGGCCTCCGCGACCTGGTCTGCCCGTCCGGTCAGAACCACCGCGGACACCGGTGGTGAGAGGGCCCGGAGGCGGCGGATCGCCTCCACCCCTGAGAGTCCGGGAAGCTCGAGCTCGATGACCGCCAGATCGGGAGTGAGGGCGCCGGCGGCCTCCAGCGCCTCCTCGCCACTCGCCGTCTCGACCACGAAGTCGATGCCTGCGCGAACGAGGACCTCGCACGTACCACGCCGGGAAAGGCGGGATGGGTCGACGATGAGCGCGCTGGACGCCCCCACGCGCGTTTCGCGGACCGCCTGTGAAGTCGAGGTCCGGTGCATTGGCCGCAGTTCAAACGTGTCCCTACTCACGTTGTTCTTTGCGGCGCGCCTTCGCGCAATCACTCGAACGAGGGATCGAGCGAGCATTTGGACGGCCCGGGCCCTTGGCGCCGGCCGCCCGAACTCAGCAGCTGAACGAGATGCTGCGCGCGCTGGCGCGGTGGTCCGCGTCTCCCGGGAAGCGGGAAACCACCCTGCAGGCTCCGGAGCGGGGTCGCGTGAACCTTGCCGTGAAGCCGCTGCCGGCGCT
>DATIBF010000127.1:0-15717 GCA_035457655.1 Gaiellaceae bacterium | reverse complement strand
GGCCGGAGTCGTCGGCCGCCCGCCTCTCTCAAGGTCGGGCCGCTGCCTCCAGGATCCGCCGCGCCACGCTCGTCCAGCTCCAGAGCGCGACGCTCGCCTCGCGCGCGGCTTCGCGGAGCGCCTTTCGCTCGCCGGGCCCGAGGGCCAGCTGCTCGTCGAGCCGCTTTCGCAGCTCGGCCGAGTCGCCGTTCGGGAAGCTCGGGAGGCGGCGCAGCTCGGGCGGGTAGTGGCGCTCGAGGCCCTGCGCGATCTCGGCGAGGCCCGAGTGGTTCGCCACGATCGGGGGGCAGCCGGCAGCGGCGGCCTCGGCGGCGACCATCCCGAAGGCTTCCGGGAAGATCGAGGGAACGACGGCCGCGTCCGCGAGCGCGAGCAGGTGGACGAGGTGGCGATGCTCGAGCGGGCCGGTGAAGAGGACGTCGAGGCCCTCGGCCAGGTGCTCGAGCTCGGCCCGGTAGTCGCCGAAGCCGACCACGACCGTCCGCGCGTCGACCCCCCGCAACGCCTGGAAGAGAACCTGCACCCCCTTGTTCTCTATGAGCTTCCCGAAGTAGACGACGGTCGGCCGGTCGCCGGCGAGAAACGGCTCCAGGCGCTCGGCGTTGCCCTCGTCGGGAAGCCGCTCGTTCGCGTTCCCCGGGTTCGGCGGATCCTTCAGTGACTCCGCGACGAGCGCCGCCAGCGCCTCCTCCTTCGGAGCGGGGCGCCAGAGCTCGACGTCGACGCCGGGCGGGACCTCGTGGACGCGCTCCGTCTGCCCGCAGACCTCGGCGACGACCTCGCGGATGTGCTCGGACCCGACGATCGTCGCCACGGCGTCCGTGAGCGCCTCCCGCCCCCAGGCGGAGAGCTCGGCGTTCCCACGCATCGAGTACTCGAGCTCGGAGCCGTGCGCCTTCACGACGTACCGTCCGCCCACCGCCTCCCCCACCGGGCCGCCCAGGATCACGTGATTCACGAAGACGAGATCGGCCGGCAGGCGCTCCCGCATGGACGCCGCGTTGGCCTCGACCCAGGCGTTCAGCTGCGCGCGCGTCGAGTCCTGCACCCGCTTGACCTCGTACCCGTCGTACTCGTCGATGACGAAGACCGGCAGGAAGCCGCCGACGTCGGGGCGAACCGTCTCGGCGCCGCCGAGGTCGAACCGCTCCGGATGCGGCTCCTGCGAGAACACGACGACGTCGTGGCCCTCGCGCCTCCACTCACGGGCGAGCTGGCGCGCGTAGATGTTCGAGCCCGTACCCCCGAGCAGGTAGCCGTGCCAGACGAAGATTCTCATCGGTCGACCGTGAACCCGGTGCGCTCGATCATCTCGGGAATCGTCACGAACTCGTAGCCCTCCTGCTCCTTCCACTGCTGCAGGATCAGCTCGGCCGACCGGACGGAGTGACTGCGGTCCCAGCCCATCGCGACGTCGCAGCCGTCGTGGAGGAGGACGACGTCGCCGCCTTTGATCTGCTTCTCGGCCTTGCGCATGATCTTCTCGGTGGTCACGCCCTTGCTCCAGTCCCAGAGGGTTACCGACCAGAGGATCGGGACGTAGCCATCCTCCCAGAGGACGCGGATCGTGCCTGGCCGCCGCCGCCCGTAGGGAGGACGCATCAGCCGGCGACCGTTCACCTTGGCCATCTCGATGCCCGCCTCCTCGATCGCCGTCGTCGTGTCGTGGAGCTCCCGGCGGATGGTGTCGTCCGTGTGCAAGGGCATCGTCACGTGCGTGTAGGTGTGGTTGCCGACGGCGTGGCCGGCCGCTGCGACCTCACGGAGGAGGGAGGGCTGCTCGCGCGCGTAGTGCCCGATCGAGAAGAACGTCGCCTTGACGCCGTGCTTGTCCAGGAGCTCGAGGAGCTGGGGCGTCCAGGCGGTGTTCGGGCCGTCGTCGAAGGTGAGCGCCATCAGCTTCCCGTGGCCGGGCGTGCCGACGAAGGCCTTGCCGAAACCCTGCGCCGTCGGGGAGATTGCGTTGTAGATCCCCCAGCCGCCGGCGCCCGCGGCCGCGCCGAGCGCGAATGGCCACTTCCTCATCTCGTTCTCCCTTCGTCGTCGAGGTGCAGGTCGGGAATGCCTCCGGCCCAGGCGTTGCCGGGCGCCGGAGGCGGATACGTGCGGACGGCTCCCCGGTCGTCGGCCCCCGGCCGCCGCATGTGCCGGTACCAGCGATGGTAGAGCGGCGCAGCGAGCACCGTGAGCCCGACCAGGATTGCAAGCCCGGCGATCATCCAGAGGTGGCGCCGGAGCGGCTCGACGTCGCCCGCGGCCCACGCGGAGAGCCCGGCAAGGCCGACCGACAGCGCGAGTCCGGCGTAGTAGTCGAGCGGGAAGCGCCAGAGCCAGGGAACCTCGAACCACCAGACCTTGCCCCGCTCGAAGCGCGTCACCGTGTACGCGGGGTTGAGCACGAACCAGAGGTAGTCCCACGCCACGGCGAGGGCGAAGAACGTCGCCAGAGTGCGCAGCTCACCGGCGAGCGTCCAGTCGACGCCCATGACGTAGGGAAGATGCAGCACGACCAGCGGGATCGTGAACGCCCAGACGTGATACCCGGTGAGCGGCCGTCTCCCCATCGCCACGCCGTAGACGCGTCCCACGAGCCCGCGGCTCCGCCACCAGGTGGGCAGGCGCTCGGCCCAGCCCCAACTTCCCTCGATCTCGATCTCGATCGCCGCGAGGCCGAAGGCCCAAACGAAGAGGAGGAGCGTGCGCCCGAGCTCGAGCTCGCTCACCGCCGCCGCCCGGCGCCCAGCTCTTCCACGAGCTCGTCCACCGTGGCGAGCGCATCTCGGTTCCCGTCCTGCTCGTAGCCCGCCAGCGCCTCCTCGTGGGCGGGCTCGCGCTGGAGAAAACGCTCGAGCGCCGGCTCGTCCAGCGCTGCCGCGCCGGTGCCGAAGCCGAGCCGCTCGAGGTACCGCGCGTTCATCTCCTGCTCGAACTGGCCGGCGAGCGGAAGCGCGAGCATCGGCTTGCGCAGGTAGACGGCTTCGCTCATCAGCGAGTAGCCCGCCGAGCCGACGACGCCGCGGGCCGTTCGCAGGTCCTCGATGAAAGCCTCGTTGGCAAACGGCCGGTAGCTGAGATGGCCCTCGCGGACCTCGGCCGTGAGCCCGTCACGCGCGCCGTAGACGTGGCAGGAGACGCCGCTCTTCTCGAGCGCCGCGATCGACGCCTCCGAGATCCGCCCGTAGACGAGCAGGTGGTCGCCGCGCTCCGGCTTCGCCGCCAGGATCTCGGGCCGGAGGAGCGAGGGGATGAGCGTCGTTCGCTTCTTCCGCACAGGTGGCCGGAAGAACGTCGTGATCAGATAGCGATTGGCCCGCGGGATCTTCGCGCCGACGAAGGCGCGCGCCGCGAGGTAGTCACGCTCCACGCCGCGCCTGATCTCCGCATCGTGGGCGCAGCGGTCGACCATCTGGATGTTGTCGACGGAGATCACGGGCCTTCGGTGTGACTTCGCGAAGAGGTAGGCGAAGCCGTCGAAGTCGGAGATCACCAGGTCCGGTCCGAACTCGCGGGCGATCGCGGAGCCGCGATGCCAGTCGTCGGGGATGCC
Source organism: Gaiellaceae bacterium (assembly GCA_035457655.1). GTDB lineage: Bacteria > Actinomycetota > Thermoleophilia > Gaiellales > Gaiellaceae > JAIBJN01. The sequence continues at coordinate 12,170 of DATIBF010000127.1, read as the reverse complement.
ACGGAGCCCACCACGGACGTTCGCGCTCAGCGTCTTCCAGGTGTTGACGGTCCCCTGCTCGAGCACGAAGGAGGTGCCCCAGATCTCCTCGACGTCGGGCAGGTGCTCGCGCAGGTACGGCAGGGCCCTACCCGAAGCGGCCATCTTGACCTCGTGGCCCCGGTCGAGCAGGTGCGAGGCGACCACACGCGAGCGGGTCGCGTGCCCGAGCCCTTCCCCGACGGCGCCGTAGAGGATCCGCACGCCGCGAGCCTAATCGGTCTCCGGCGTGGTCGGCGCGCCGCCGATCAGGTCGAGCAGCCTCTTCGTCTTCGCGCCCCAGCGCTCGTCGTGGCGCCGCTGACGCTCCTCCGCGCGCCGCAGGCGCTCGCTCGCCGGCTTGTAGAACCGCCGCGCCCAGGGCGAGCCCGGCTTGGCAAGCCGGATCGCGCACACCACTGCAACGAAGGCGACGAAGATGCCGATGAGCCCGAGCCAGATCTTCCCCTTGAGCAGGGCGACGACCACGAGGGTGATGTGGATCGCGATGATCGTCATGAGCGTCCAGCGGCCGCCGTCCGCGCTCGTCTTCTGGTCGAACGGGACGACGTGGAGAAGGACGAGGACGCCGACCGTGAGCGCGACGATGACGGCGTCGATCGACGCCCTGCCCTCCTCCGACCAGTACACGTCCTGCAGCCGGAAGACGAGGGCGAACTCGTCGAGGACGAGCGCGGCGCCCGAGCCGAAGACGGCGCACAGGAGGAGCTCGAAGATGTTCTCGACCGGCTCGAAGCCGATGATCAGAGTGCCCGAGACGAGGGCGAGGACGATGCCGACCACGATGTGGTGGAGGTGGACGCCGTGGACGCTCCCGCTGCCCCACCCCCGGATCCTCGCGATCCGCGTGTACCCGCGCGTGACGGCGAAGCAGATGAGGAACGCGAGGAGCGCGACGAAGATCGGCTCGCGGCCGGCCTCGTAGACCGACGTCTCATAACCGGGGATGAACCGGAAGAGGTTCACGAGATAGAAGTCTGACGGTGGTTCGGCTCCGGCGCTAAGAACTCACTTCGGAATGATGCGTCGCCGCCGGGGTGTCCTGGGCGAGTACGAGGCAAGGACGCAGGGAGCGCTCGTATTCGAGAATACGGGCGCGACCGAGGACGCCGCGTCGCGCCGTCCAGGGCGTTCCGGCGGCACCAGGCTTCATTTCGAAAGGGGTTCTACGAGCTAAGGTGGACCGCGTCCCGGAGGAGAGCGGGCGAGCATCGAGATGGCCGAGCAACCGCGCACATCCGAGGAGCGGGCGGCGCGGCGCGCCCGGCTCCGCCGGCGCTACCGCCGGCGGCGCCTGACCGCGCTCACCGTGGTCCTCGCCGGGCTGGTCGCCGTGGGAGCGCTCCTCGCCGGCTTCGTCTTCGGCGGCGATCCCGTCCAGGCCTTGGAGCAGGAGCGGCTCGGCTCGTCCACGGTTTGCGAGCCGACGGAACCGCCGGAAGTGGTGAGGCCGAGATGGTGGACAGCCCGCCGTGGGACCGTGCTCGTGGACTCGGTCCTGCTCGGCGGCAAGGCGGCGCTACGCGAGACGCTCGGCGCCTGGAGGCTCCGCTTCCTGGGCGAGCCGGCGATCATGCTGCCGGCCATGGAGGAGCGCATCGCCGAGCGGCAGGGCGTTGCGCGGCTCGTCGTGCTCGGCGTCGGCTACAACTCGATCTGGGAGCGGCGGCGCCGGAACTACTCGACGTGGGCGCGGAAGTTCACCTCCGAGGCGAAGGCGCTCCTGGCGACCCTCCGCGAAAAGGGCGCCCGGCAGTTCGTCTGGGTGACCCTCCGCGCCGCGCGGCGCTCCGTGATTCCTTCGTCCGCCCTCTGGCAGTACGACCGCTACGCGTGGTACTTCCCGTACGTCAACGAGCGCCTGCGCCGCCTCGACCGGGTGCGCGACGATCTCGTGCTCGCCGGCTGGGACCTCGTTTCCGACCGCCGCGGCCTCACGTACGACGCCATCCACCTCAACCCGGAGGGCGCCGCGCTGATGGCGAAGACCATTCAGAAGGACATCCGGGAGGAGGGCGAGCGGCAGTCCGAGGTCGTGTCCTCGGAGGGATGTGTCTAGTCGCCCCTACACGGGCCGGGCAACGGACCTGAGGTCGCCCTCGGCGAAGTGCGCCGAGGTCTCGCCCGTCGCCGCGTAGCGATAGAGCACGGCGCCGAAAGCCGCCGAGGCGGCGCGACCGACGACGGCGACGGCGAGGACTGCGAGGACGCCGATGACGACGAGGGCCCAGCCGACGGCGCTCGCCGAGCCGGACGCCACTGCGAGCCCGATGCCCGCGACCAGGAGCCCCGGCAGCGAGAGCAGGAAGAACACGAAGCCGATTCCGATCGAGCCCGTGATCTGCTCGCCCCAGCGCTGGCGGAAGAGCGAAGCCGAGCGCTTGAGCGTCGCGATCGGCCCCAGGCCCTCGAAGGCGATCACCGGGACGGCGAGAAAGGTGACGAGCGACCAGGCGGCTCCGCCGACGCCCGCGACGACGCTCCCCGCGACACCGCGGCTGCGGAGGAAGGAGAGCAGGAGCGTCACCGCAGCCCCGACGACCGACCAGCCGAGGATCGGCCCGAGCCGTGTGAACGCGAACCCGATCGACCCGCCGACGGTTGCATCCTTGCCGTCGAGGACGAAGCCTGCGGCGTGAACGAGCGCGACCCCGGAGAAGACCGTCGCGACGTAGCCGAGATAGCCGCCGATCGCGAGCAGGATCCACGCGACCGCGGACGGTTCGTCGCCCTCGCTCGCGACGGCGGCCGCGGCGAGCAGGGGCATGGCGAGCAGCGCCGCGAGCACGGCGCCGATCACCACCAGGACGGCGAGCGCCGGATCGCTCCGAACCACGACGAGGCTTTTCCTGGCCAGGCGCCAACCGCGCTGGATCCGCTCCATGGCGGCTGCGATCGTATCTCCCTACCCTTTCCTCCTGGATGACGAAGCGGACGATTCTGCTGATCGAGGACGAGGAGGCCATCTCGGAGCCGCTCGCGGCGGCGCTCGCGCGCGAGGGCTTCGATCCTGTCGTGGCCGGGACCGCCGCGCACGGGCTCGAGCTCTTCGAGCGCCGCTCGCCGGACCTCGTCCTCCTCGACGTCATGCTCCCTGACGGGGACGGGCGCGACCTTCTGCGGCGCATCCGCGAGACCTCCCGCACGCCGGTCGTGATGCTCACCGCGCGCGGCGAGGAGATGGACCGGGTCCTCGGGCTCGAGCTCGGCGCCGACGACTACGTGACGAAGCCCTTCAGCGCCGCCGAGCTCGCGGCGCGCATCCGGGCCGTCCTCCGTCGGGCCGGCGAGGCTGCCGCGCCGGGCGCGACCGTGCTCGAGGCGGGCGACGTCCGGATGAACCTCGACACGCACGAGGCGACGCGCGCCGGCGAACCGCTCGAGCTCACCGTAAAGGAGTTCGAGCTCCTGCGCGTGTTGCTGGAGCATGCCGGCAAGCTCGTCAAGCGCGACGATCTGGTGCACGAGGTCTGGGATCCTGCGTGGTTCGGCTCGACGAAGACGCTCGACGTCCACATCAGCGCGCTGCGCAAGAAGCTCGGGGACGATCCCGCAGCGCCGCGCTACGTCCACACCGTGCGCGGCGTCGGCTTTCGCTTCGACGCGTCGTGAGCTTCCGGGCGCGACTCCTCCTCGCGGCTGCGTATCTGCTCGCCGCCGTCGTCGTCGCCCTGGCGGTGCCGCTCGCGCTCAGCGTCGACCGCCGGGCCACCTCCGAGCTCGAGTCGGACGTCGTCGCGGACGCGACGGCCCTTTCCGGGCGGGTGGCCAACCTCGTCAGGCTCGGGGCAACCGACCGGCTCACCACGGTCGTCGACGCGGCCACCGTCGGCGACGGCGCGCGCACCGTCGTCGTCGATGCGAGCGGAGCGGTGCTCGCCGACTCCGCCGGCGCCGCGTCCGCCGGAGAGGGGTTTGCGACCGGTGAGCGCCCCGAGTTCGGTCCGGCGCTCGAGGGGCGTATCGACGTCCGCGAGCGCCGCAGCGACACGCTGGGCGAGGACCTCCTGCTCGTGACCGTGCCGGTCACGGATCGCGGCGACACGATCGGCGCGCTGCGCGTCTCGGCGCCGCTCGGCGAGGTGGACGCGAGCGTCCGCTCGAGCTGGCTCGCCCTGGCGCTGATCGGCCTGGCCGTCGTGCTGGCCGGCCTCGTCCTCGCGTGGCTGCTCGCAGGCTCGCTGGCGCGGCCCGTGGAGAAGCTCCGCGCGGCGGCTGGCCGCCTCGGTCGCGGCGACCTCGAGGCCCGCGTGGAGCCCGAGGGGCCGCGCGAGATCGACGAGCTGGGACGGTCCTTCAACCGCATGGCCGGCGAGCTCTCGGAGAACCTCGCGGCGCAGCGAGACTTCGTCGCCAACGCCTCCCACCAGCTGCGCACGCCGCTCACCGGGATCAAGCTCCGGCTGGAGGCGATCAGGGCGGAGGGCGGAACGGCGGGCGAGCAGGCGGCGAAGGCCGAGGCCGAGCTCGATCGCCTGAGCGCGCTCGTCGACGACCTGCTCGGGCTTGCCCGGGCCGCGGCGGACCGGAGCCCCGGCGAGACGGTCGAGCTGGGCGAGGCGGTGCGCGCCGCCGGGCGGCGCTGGGCGCAACCGGCCGCCGAGGCCGGGCACGTCCTCACCGTGGCCGACGCCGACGGCGGCCGCGTCTGGGCCGCTCCGGACGATCTCGCCCACATCCTCGACAACCTGATCGAGAATGCAATTCGCTACTCGCCGCGGGGCGGGCGAATCGAGGTCGCGCTCGTCCGGAACGGCGGGCGCGCGGCGTTCGTGGTCTCGGACACGGGCCCCGGCATTCCCCCTGCGGAGCGGGCGCACGTGTTCGACCGCTTCTACCGCGGCGCAGAAGGAAGAAGCGCGGGGCCCGGCACCGGGCTCGGGCTCGCCATCGTCGCGGAACTCGCCGAGCGCTGGGACGGCCGCGTGGAACTCATCGAAGGGCCGGGCACGCGAGTACGTGCCAGTTTCCCGGCCGCCCCTGCCGACTCCTCACTTCCAGCTAACCATTCCTGAAGGGACACCTTGCTAGCGTCGAGGCCATGAGCCGAGCACGTGCGCTTCTCCTGGCCCTCCTCGGCCTGGCCCTGCCGGTGGGCCTCGCGCTCGGGGTCTACCTCGCCTCGGCGGGATCCCTGGCGGCCGTCCCCGCCGTCGTCGAGGCGCCGACGAACATCGCCCGCGCGGCGTCGACCACCGTGTCCGAGACGCAAACGACCCCGCCCTCCACGACGTCGAACGTCGACGGCGATCTCCCGGGAAAGTGCCGGAAGCCGGAGAACCGCCTCGACCCGGACTGCGACCCGCGGAGCGCCGAGGAGGACGACGACTCGAGCGGCCACGGCTCCGGCGGAGACGACGACGATTCGAGCGGTCCCGGCTCAGGCGGCGACGACGACGGGGGCGACGACTCGAGCGGCCACGGCTCGGGCGACGACGACTGAGGCCTGAGGGCCCCTGTCGGGCCGGCTACTCCTTCTTTACCTCTGCCTGGAGAGTCTTCACCCCGGGCGGGGGCACGCTTTTCCCGGCTCTTCCTAGCCTCGATGACAGCACGTCCAGCTCACCGAGCAAAGGAGGAGATCAGTGTCCACGATCACCAAGATCATGCTCGTCCCGGCGCTCATCGTCGCCTTCGCCGTCGGCGTCGCCCTCGCGGCGAGCGGCGGCGAGTCGAGCAGCCCACTCGCACAGGTTGCGCCGTCCACCGACGACTCGACGACGTCGACGCTCGACACGACGACATCCGGCACGACCACGACCGAGGGCCCGGACATCAGCGGGCCCTGCGACGAAGCCGAGCACGCGAATGACCCGCGCTGCACCGGCGTCGGCGACGATCGTGACGACAACTCAGGGCCGGGGAACGGACGGGACGACGACGATCGCTCCGGTCCGGGCCACGGGGACGACGACCGCGGCGACGACGACAACTCGGGTCCCGGCTCCCACAACTCGGGCTCCGATGACGACGACGAGGACGACTCGGGCGGCGACGATGACGGCGATCACGATGACGACCGCAGCGGCCACGGCGGCGGCGAGGAGGCCGACCGATGAGGCTGGTACTCCTGCTTGCTCCCGTGGCGACTGCCGCGTTGTTTCTCGCAGCATGCGGCGGCGGGGAGGCCGACCAGGCCTCCCCGCCCTCGGCCGCCACCAGCTCGTCCGCGCCGGCTCAGGACGCGGGGACGGGCGAGGCCGATCGGACCGACCCGCGCGACGACGGCTTCGAGGTCGCCCTCGGCGAGTGGGCCGTCACGCCGGAGGCGACGGCCATCCGACCCGGCCGCGCGACGTTCGTGATCGTGAACCGCGGCACGATGCCGCACGGGTTCGAAATCGAGCGGGAGGACGTGGATGACGACGCGAGCAAGGTCGAGACACGGATCCTCCAGCCCGGCGAGAGCGTCGAGGTCGAGCTCGACCTCGACGTCGGGGTCTACAAGCTCGAGTGCAACGTCGAGGGGCACGACGACATGGGCATGGAGATGCTCCTGGAAGTGAGGCCGAACGCGCCGCTCGCCTCGAATCAGTCGGCCGGGAAGGCGCAGAAGGCGGCCGTGTCCATCGAGGCCTTCGCCTTCATGCCGGCGACCATCGAAGTCGCGGCGGACCAGGATGTCGTCTGGAAGAACCACGATCCGGCCGATCACACCGTCACCGGGCAGGACGGAGCGTTCGACTCCGGCACGATGCGGCAGGGTGGCACCTTCAGGACGTCCTTCGACAGTCAGGGTGAGTACCGCTACATCTGCGCCCTTCACCCGGGAATGAAGGGCACCGTGGTCGTCACCGGCTAGCGGGCTTCACGGTCGACAGACCGCCTCGCCTCGGACAGACTGTCGGGTGAGACCCGATGAGCTTCAAGAACCCCTTTCGAAATGAAGGGGCGCACATCATTCCGAAATGAGTTCTAAGCCCGACGAGGCGAAGGCCGGTCTGATCGAGAAGACGGTCGAGCGCGCGCGTGCGAAGCTGCCGGCCGAGCAGGCGGCGCGGCTCGAGACCTTCATCCGCATCTACTACGGCGCCGTGGCGGCCGACGACCTGCTGGAACGCAGCGTCGCCGACCTCTACGGCGCCGCGCTCGGCCACCTGAACTTCGGCTCGCGGCGGACGCCGGGGACGCCCAAGGTACGCGTCTACACGCCGCAGCTCGAGGAGCACGGCTGGACCTCGACGCACACCGTGGTCGAGATCGTCAACGACGACATGCCCTTCCTCGTGGACTCGGTAGGCATGGAGCTGAACCGGCTCGGGAGCGGCGTCCACCTCATCATCCACCCGGTCGTCAGGGTGCGGCGGGACGACGAGCGACGCCTGCTCGAGGTCCTGCCGCACGACGCCGAGGCGGTGAACTGCGAGCTCGAGTCCTTCATCCACGCGGAGATCGTCAGGGAGACCGATCCGGCGCACCTCGAGCAGGTTCGCATCGGGCTCGAGCGAGTCCTTGCGGACGTCAGGGCGGCGGTGGACGACTGGCCGAAGATGGTCGAGCGCGGGCGCGAGGTCATCGCCGACCTCGCCGAGCACCCGCCTCCCGTCGACGCCGAGGAGCTCGCGGAGGCGACGGCGCTCCTCGAGTGGATCCTCGACCACCACTTCACCCTCCTCGGCTACCACGAGTACGACCTCGTCACCGAGGACGGCGAGGACGCGCTCCGGCGCGTGCCCGGCACCGGGCTCGGGATCCTCCGCGACAGCGACCCGGACCCGGGGATCATCAAGCTCGGCCGCGAGGCGCAGGAGCTCGCGCGCGAGAAGACCATCCTCGTCCTCACCAAGGCGAACTCGCGCGCGACGGTGCACCGGCCGTCGTTCCTCGACTACGTCGGCGTCAAGCGCTTCGACGAGGCCGGCGAGGTCGTCGGCGAGCGCCGCTTTCTCGGGCTCTACACGTCGACCGCATACAGCGCCAGGCCCGACGAGATCCCGCTCCTGCGCCGCAAGGTCCGCAAGGTGCGGGAGCGTTCGGGTCTCCCGCCGGGAAGCCACGCAGACAAGGCGCTCATCGAGATTCTCGAGACCTACCCGCGGGACGAGCTCTTCCAGATCTCGGACGACGAGCTGTACGAGACCGCCATGGGCATCCTCCATCTCGGCGAACGACAGCGGGTTCGCCTCTTCGTCCGCCGGGACAGGTTCGGGCGATTCATGTCCTGCCTCGTGTTCGTGCCTCGCGACCGCTTCAACACGCAGGTCAGGGAGCGCGTCCAGGACGTCCTCCAGGAGGCGTTCAACGGAAGCTGCGCCTTCTACGACGTCCGCCTGTCCGAGTCCGTGCTGGCGAGGCTTCACTACGTGATTCACACCAGGGCTGACGAGGAGGTGCCCGACTACGACGTCCGCGAGATCGAAGCGCGGCTGGTGGAGGCGACGCGCTCGTGGGCCGACGATCTCCTGGATGCGCTCGTGGAGCAGCTCGGCGAGGAGCAGGGCACCGAGCTCTTCGCCGAATACCGGGACGCGTTCCCGCCGGGATACCGGGACGACTTCACGCCCGCGGCGGCGGTGCTCGACATCCAGCGCATGGAGCGGCTCGACCCGGCCGGCGACCTCGAGCTCGCGCTCTACCGCCCGCTCGAGGCCGCCGACGACTTTTTCGTCCTGAAGCTGCTTCGCTCGGGCAAGCCGATTCTCCTCTCCGACGTGCTTCCTCTCCTCGAGGACCTGGGGGTGAAGGTCTACGACGAGAGGCCGTACGAGATCGACCGGGCAGGCCCCGTCGACGCCTGGATCTACGACTTCGGGCTCACGAGCGAAAACGGCCCGATCGTCCTGGACGAGATCGGCGAGGCGTTCAAGGACGCCTTCAGCCAGGCCTGGCGCGGCGAGATCGAGGTCGACGGGTTCAACCGACTCGTGCTCCGGGCGGGATTGACGTGGCGTGAGGTCGCCATGCTGCGCGCGTACGCGAAGTACATGCGCCAGACGGGCACCACGTTCAGCCAGCGGTACATGGAGGAGACGCTGGGCAACCACGCGGGCGTCGTCCGCAAGCTCGCCGAGCTCTTCCGGCTCCGCTTCGATCCCGAGAGCGCCGAGGGGCGCGCGTCCGACGGAGAGGGCTTCGCGAGGCTGATCGAGCAGGAGATCGACGCCGTGCCGAGCCTCGACGAGGACCGCATCCTGCGCGGCTTCCTCCGGCTGATCCAGGCGACCCTGCGGACGAACTACTTCCAGGTCGACGCCGACGGCCGGCCGAAGCCGTACCTCTCCTTCAAGCTCGACCCGACGCTCGTGCCCGATCTGCCGCTGCCGCGGCCCGAGTACGAGATCTGGGTGTACTCGCCGCGGGCCGAGGGCGTGCACCTGCGCGGAGGCAAGGTGGCTCGAGGCGGGATCCGCTGGTCGGATCGCCGCGAGGACTTCCGCACGGAGGTGCTCGGGCTGATGAAGGCGCAGATGGTGAAGAACGCGGTCATCGTCCCCGTCGGAGCCAAGGGCGGGTTCGTGGTCAAGCGCCCGCCGGCCAACGGCGCGGCGCTGCGCGAGGAGGTCGTCGTGTGCTACCGGACGCTCATGCGCGGGCTCCTCGACCTCACCGACAACATCGTCGGGGGCGAGTCCGTCCCGCCTCCCGACGTCGTCCGCTACGACGAGGACGACCCCTACCTCGTCGTGGCGGCGGACAAGGGCACGGCGACGTTCTCCGACGTGGCGAACGCAATCGCCGCCGAGTACGGGTTCTGGCTGGGAGACGCGTTCGCGTCGGGCGGCTCGGCCGGCTACGACCACAAGGCCATGGGGATCACTGCGCGCGGAGCCTGGGAGTCGGTCAAGCGCCACTTCCGTGAGCTCGGCGTCGACGTTCAGACGACGGACTTCACGGCGGTCGGGATCGGCGACATGGCCGGCGACGTCTTCGGCAACGGCATGCTCCTCTCACGTCAACTAAAACTCGTCGCCGCCTTCAACCACGAGCACGTCTTCCTCGACCCCGACCCGGGGCCGGAGACGAGCTACCTCGAGCGCGAGCGCCTCTTCGCGCTCCCGCGCTCGAGCTGGGCGGACTACGACCCCGCGAAGATCTCCCAGGGAGGCGGCGTCTTCCCGCGCACCGCGAAGTCGATCGAGCTCTCGCCGCAGGCACGGGCCGCGCTCGGCATCGAGGCGGAGACCCTGACGCCGAACGAGCTGATCAGGGCGATCCTCACTGCCGAGGTCGACCTGCTCTGGAACGGGGGTATCGGCACGTTCGTGAAGGCGTCCACCGAGTCCCACCTGGACGTCGGCGACAAGGCGAACGACGCGCTGCGGGTGGACGGGCGCAACGTTCGTGCCCGGGTCGTCGGCGAGGGTGGCAACCTCGGGTTCACGCAGAAGGGCAGGATCGAGTACGCGCTCGCCGGCGGTCGCATCTGCACGGACGCGATCGACAACTCCGCAGGCGTCGACTGCTCCGACCACGAGGTGAACATCAAGATCCTCCTCGACGCCGTCGTCGCCGCGGGAGACATGACCGTGAAGCAGCGAAACGAGCTGCTCGCGCAGATGACCGATGACGTCGCCCGCCTCGTCCTGCGCAACAACTACCGCCAGACGCAGGCACTCAGCCTGGCCGCGCGCCAGGCGCCCTCGATGCTTGGCGTCCACGCGCGGCTGATCCAGCACCTCGAGCAGAGCGGCCGGATCAGCCGCGAGCTGGAGTCCCTCCCGAGCGACGAAGTCATCTCCGAGCGCGGCGCCGCGGCCGGCGGCCTGGTCGCGCCCGAGCTCGCCATCCTGCTCGCCTACGCGAAGATCGAGCTCTTCGACGCGCTCGTCGCTTCGGACCTGCCCGACGACGAGTTCACGGCGGAGGAGCTGGTCCGCTACTTCCCGCGCGTCCTCTCCGAACGCTTCCGCGACGAGATGGACGGGCACCGCCTGCGCAGGGAGCTGATCGCCACCTACGTCACCAACAGCCTCGTCAATCGGGCCGGAATCACGTTCGCCTTCCGGCTCGCCGAGGAGACCGGCGCGGCGGCGGCCGACATCGCCAGGGCCTACATGGTCGCCCGTGAGGTCTACGACCTCCGCGCGCTCTGGACTTCGATCGAGGCGCTCGACGCCTCCATCCCGGCCGACGTCCAGCTGGACATGCTGCTCGAGGGGCGGAAGCTCGTCGAGCGGGCGACCCGCTGGCTCGTCCGCAGCCGGCCGCGGCCGCTCGACATCGCCGCGGAGATCGAGCGCTTCGCCCCGGGCGCCGCGCTGCTGGCCGAGACGCTCCAGGGCGTGCTGCACGGCGCCGACCGAACCGCGCTCGAGCAGGCGGCCGCCCGGTACGTGCGTGCGGGGGTTCCCGAGGAGCTGGCGACGCGGGTCGCCGGCCTGGGCGCGCTCTTCTCGGCACTCGAGATCGTTGACGTCGCCGGCGTGACGGGAGCTCCCCTGGAGGAGGTCGCCGCCGTCTACCACGCGATCGGCGCGCGCCTCCAGCTCCAGTGGCTCCGCGACGAGATCACGGCGCTGCCGCGCGACAACCGCTGGCAGACCCTGGCACGGGCGGCGCTGCGCGACGAGCTGTACGGGGTCCACAGCGCCCTCGCCCGCGAGGCGCTCGAGACCGGACCGCCCGGGCTCGACCCCGAGGGGCGGGCCGAGGCCTGGCACGCGCAGACCCGTACGGGCGTCGACCGTGCCCTCCAGGTGCTGTCCGACATCCGGATGGGTGGACTGTCGAGCCTGGAGACGCTGTCGGTCGCGCTTCGGGAGGTTCGAAACCTCATCCAGTCCGGGGCACGCGGGGCCCCGCCGGCCGCCGAGCTGCCGCCCGAAGCGGCGGCCGAGCCGCTGGCCCTCCCGCCCGAGTCGCTGCGCCTCGGCTAGCAGTCCGAGAAGCTCGGAAGATCGGGCTCGGCACCGCCGTCTGGCGGGAAGTCAGCGCAACAGAGGTGGAACGATGCTGAGGCCCCAGGATCCGTTCGGCGTTCCCCAACGGCAGCGTCAGGGCCGCGCTGGCCCTGCTCCTCGTCGGGATCACCGCGTGATCATGCTCGTCCCTGTCGCCAAGGGGACGGACGACGTCAAGGCGATGTTCGTCCTCCTGACGGGAATCGCGATACGCGACTACTTCGCGAGCCGGGATCGGCAGGCGGAGCGTGATCGCGCGGCCGAGGCGGCGACGCCCCACGCAGCCAGACC
>DATIBF010000126.1:0-17967 GCA_035457655.1 Gaiellaceae bacterium | reverse complement strand
ATGTACGTAGGGATGTGCGTAGGATCCGCGTCTTCCGGGCATTTCCCGACCGCATGAACCGCTCTGTTGAGCGGTTCTCGCGTCTCCAAAGGGATCAGGTGGGGGAGGTAGGATTCGAACCTACGTAGGCTGAGCCAACGGGTTTACAGCCCGTCCCCTTTGGCCACTCGGGTACTCCCCCGCGGCGCGGCTCAGTGTAGCTAAGAGCCCCCGAGGCGCTTCATCCCCCCTTTGAGCTAAAGCGGCCTCCGATGGCCCGCCGATGGCCTCCACGTCGTCATGAACCTGGACGAGCTGCTGGCACGCGTCATCGACGCCGGAGGAAGCGACATGCACCTCAAGGTGAGCTCTCCGGCCATGGTCCGGGTCGACGGCGACCTGCAGCCGCTCGAGCAGCGGATCCTGACGGACTCCGACCTCGAGGCGGTCCTCCTGCTCGTCACCGACCGCTCGCCGGCGAAGCGCGAGCAGTTCCTCGAGTCGGGCGAGCTCGACACCTCGTACCTCGCCGACGGGCTCGGGCGCTTCCGGGTCAACGGGTTCCGCCAGCGCGGCTCGATCTCGTTCGCCTTCCGCTTCGTTCCCAAGGAGATCCCCAGCTTCGAGCGTCTGGGCCTGCCGGAGGGCGTGGCCAAGCTGTCGCAAGAGCACCGCGGCCTCATCCTCGTCACCGGCGCGACCGGCTCGGGCAAGTCGACGACCCTCGCGGCGATGCTCAACTGGATCAACCGCAACCGCAAGCAGCACATCGTCACGATCGAGGACCCGATCGAGTTCATCCACGACGATTGGGCTTCGATCGTGAACCAGCGCGAGGTCGGGCTCGACACCGAGTCCTTCAAGCAGGCGCTTCGACGCGTGCTGCGCCAGGACCCCGACGTCATCCTGATCGGCGAGCTTCGCGACGAGGAGACGAGCCAGACGGCGCTCCAGGCGGCCGAGTCCGGGCACCTCGTCTTCTCGACGCTGCACACGCTCGACGCCGCCGAGACGATCGGCCGGCTCGTCGAGTTCTACCCGCCCCAGAAGCAGATGATGGTGAGGGAGATCCTCGCCGGGACGCTGCGGGGCGTCATCAGCCAACGCCTCATCCCGCGCAAGGTCGGCGGCCGCGTCGCTGCGATCGAGGTGATGGTCAACACCGCCCGCATCGCCGACCTGATTCGCGAGCCGGAGAAGACGCACGGCCTCACCGAGGCGATCGAGGACGGCGCGTACCACCACATGCAGAGCTTCTCTCAGCACCTCGTCCAGCTCGTCGTCGACGACGTCGTCGAGCTCGAGGTCGCTGCGGCGGCGGCCACCAACCGCCACGACTTCGAGATCGCGGTCGAGCAGGCGCTGCGCCGCAAGCGCGCCGCCGAGGAAGGCAAGACCGCGGCCGTCGACTTTTCGAGCCTTGCGGAGGACGAGGCCGAGCCCGAGCCGGAGCCGGAGCCGGCTTCCGGCCTGCGGCTCGCGACTTCGGATCAGTGAGACGCCTCGCACCCGTCCTGGCCGCCGTGCTCGCGCTGGCGGCGATTCCCGCGGCCTCCGGCCAGCTCGCCGCAACTCCGCGGAGCCTCCCCAGCTACAAGGTGCCGAACGCTCCGGGCTCGCTTCGGGTTCCCGCGCCGTTCTCCCGCGCTCCAGCCCGGCCCGAGGCTCGCTCCTACGGGCAGCTCGTCACGCTCTGGAAGCAGGCGGGGCAGGCGTACGGCGTCCCCTGGGAGGTGCTCGGGGCGATCAACAAGATCGAGTCCGGCTACGGGCAGAACATGGGTCCGAGCTCGGCCGGCGCGATCGGATGGATGCAGTTCCTGCCCTCGACGTGGATGCGCTGGGGGATGGACGCCGACGGCGACGGCCTCGCCAACCCGTGGGATCCTGAGGACGCGGTCTTCGCGGCCGCGCGCTACCTGGCCGCGGCCGGCGCCCACGAGTCGATCGAGCGCGCGATCTTCGCCTACAACCATGCGCAGTGGTACGTGGACGACGTGCTCGCGCTCGCCGCGACGCTGGGCGACGCGCCCTTCACCGCGGGCCCGCCGACAGCGTTCCCGGTCGGTCCGAGCCCGGATCTCGAGGCGAAGCTCGAGCGCGTGCGCACTCGTGTCCAGAGGCTCTCGGATGCGCTCGACCGCGCCCTGGGACGCGTGGACGCCCGCGGCTGGCAGCGGTTCCGGCTCGAGCGCCGGCTCGGCAACCCGAGCCTGAGCGACGCTGAGTTCGCCCGGCTCGACGCCCGTCTCGCCGGTCTCGGGCGAGCGGAGCGAGCCTCGCATTCGGAGATCGAGAGGCTCAGGCGCCGCTTCGCAGCGGCGGTCGAGGCCCTGAAGGAGATCAAGGCCGCGCAGGAGGCGGCGGCTTTCGGGAGCGGCCTCGCCGGAGGCGGCTACGTCTTCCCGGTCGCGGGCGACGCCTCGTTCTCCGACGACTTCGGCGTCCCGCGAACCACGACGTGGCACCACGGCATCGACATCTTCGCTCCCTCGGGAGCCCCGCTCCTCGCGGTGGCCGACGGGTCGCTCTTCAACGTGGGCTGGAACGACGTCGGTGGCAAGCGTCTCTGGCTCCGCGACGCGGCGGGGAACGAGTTCTACTACGCGCACCTCTCGGCGTTCTCGCCGCTCGCGCGGGAGGGCGCACTCGTGCGAGCAGGCGACGTGCTCGGCTTCGTCGGCGCAACCGGCGACGCGGTCGGAACGTCCCCTCACCTGCACTTCGAGGTCCACCCGCCCGAGCTCGAGGCGCAGGGCTACGACGGCGTCGCCAACCCCTATCCCTACCTGGTCGCCTGGCAAGCCGGCGGGGGTGCCGGCGGACAGGAGTCGTTCGACGGCTGGGTCTTCCCGGTCGGCGGAGGCCCGGGGAGCGTCTCGACTGCCCACACCCACCACGACTACCCGGCCGCCGACGTCGCGGCCCCGTTCGGCGCCCCGCTCTTCGCCCTCCATGACGCGGTCGTGACGCACACGTTCCCGCGGGACTCCGGCAAGTGCGGGATCGGCCTGATGCTGCGGACGACCACCGGCGACGAGTTCCTCTACTGCCACCTCTCGTCCCTGGGCGTCGGCGTCGTCCCGGGCAGATCGCTGCCCGCCGGCCAGCTCGTGGGGCGAGTCGGCTCAACGGGGAACTCCACCGGCCCGCATCTCCACCTCCAGTTCGTGACGGCCGGACGCTATCCGCAGGCCGAGCCCTGGTTCCAGGCCTTCGCGGGGGTGGCCTTCAGGTGGCAGGATGCTCCCACTCCGAAACCCACGAACGCCCGTGCGCGCGGCGCCCTCGGGCCGCGCGACGAGGCGACCGGCCCCGTCTTCCGGGTGATCCGGGCTCCGCGCATCATCCGTTTCACGACGTCCGGCTCCGGCTGAGCCCGCGCGCCTTCCACACCCGCCTCATACCGATAGGGGCTTGACCTTCCACCGGCCGCTGCCGATTGGGAGGTCATGGCGGCCCGCCTGGCCATGCTCGCTCCGCGCCTGATCGCGCTCATCGTGATCTGGCTGCTGGCGGCTGCTAGCTGGACGCTCGCGGCCGGAGGGCAGGAGTCGTCGCAGCCTGCGGCTCCCGCAGCAACCGAGCCCGCGACACCGGACGTCCTCGTCGTCCCAGACGTGCGGCGCCAGGCCTACGTCTTCGCCAAGGGAATCCTCCAGGACGCCGGCTTTGCGTGGCGCGTCGAGGGCGCCGTGCGCGGTTACGCGGGCAACACGGTCGTCTCCCAGGCCCCGGGGGCGGGCGTGCGCGTCGTCGACAACGGCGCCCCGACCGTCGTCCTCCGCCTGAGGCGCAGCGATGGGTACGACGAGCGCGGGGTGCCGGAGAACACGTCATCGTACGCCGGCACCGCGATCGTCCTCCTGCGCGATTGGCATGGGGAACAGGACGAGGAGGCCCAGGCCGCGGCCGAGACGCAGCCGGACGCCGCGACGACGACCGCGACCCCTCCGCCGGCGCCGAGTACCGCTCCCGAGCAAGGCGAGGAGGACGGTGCCTACCGCGAGCCTGACTTCGTCGTCGAGGGTGCGCCGCGTGAGCCCGCCGACGAGCTGCCGCTCCCGAAGCGTGCTCTCGCGCTCAAGGAGCGGGCCGCTGCGTTGAGGAAGCCCACGCGCAGGTTCGTGGGCCACTGGCTCTACCAGCACGCCTGGCTCGTTGCCGGTGCGCGCTTCGGCTGGAAGGACGGCGACGACGCGCTGCGAATCCTCATCGAAGTCGATCGCAGCCTGTACGTCCGCTTCGGCTTCGGCGCCCGCAGCGAGCGAGTCGCGCGACTGACCCTCGCGTTCGTCGAATCCAGGAAGTCCTGACCGTGAGCCCCCGCGTGCGGCCGATCCGGGACCGGGGCGGTTACACGTTGATCGAGCTACTCGGGGTCCTCGTGATCTTCATCATCGTGGTGACTGCCCTGACGACCCTCTTCATCTCTGGGTCGAAGGCCGAGCTCGACGCCAACAACCGCTTTCAGGCGCAGCAGAACGCGCGCCTCGCGCTCGACCGGCTGCGCCGCGAGCTCCACTGCTCGAGCGGCGTGACGAACGTCGACGGATCTCCGCTCACGGCCACGCCGGTTACCGCGATTCGGGTTGCGCTCCCGGCGCACTGTCCGACGGCCGTCGGCGCGACCACGACGGTCGACTACCAGGCGGTGGCAAAGGGCAGCGGTCGGTGGGAGCTGCAGCGGGTGCAGGGTGGGACGGCGATCCCGGTCGCCGACTACCTCGTCGAGGACGACGCGTTTACGTACACCGCCCCGTCCTGGGACACCCGGGCGCTCCTCCATGTCGAGCTCGCCGTGAACGTCAACCCGAACGAGGGATGGAAGACCTGGCGGCTCGTTGACGACATCGTTCTACGGAACACGCTTCGCCAAGACCCCTAGTCCGGGACGGGAAAACATGAGACTGCGGCAGCTGCTCAAACGGCAGGACGGCATCACGCTGATCATGGCGGTCGGCATTCTCGGCATGCTCTCCCTGACCGGCGTGACGCTCATCTACTACTCGAGCACCAACGCCCGCAGCGCCGAGTACTCCATGCACAACGCGAGCGCCTACGACCTCGCCGAGGCGGGGATCGACGAGATGATGGCGGTCCTCTGGAAGCCGACGAACAACGCGCTCATGCCCGATCTTCTCCCGGAGACCACGCACGACTACGAGGGCGGTACCGTGACCTGGTCCGGAACCCTCGACCAGCTCACCCAGACCTGGTCGCTGACATCGACGGGCCGGATCGACAACCCGACCGGTCAGGGCGCGAGCGATGTCTCGCGCACGTTGACCGCCAAGGTTCCGGTGACGCCGACGCTCACCCAGCCGCTCAACAACCCGGCCTGGAACTACATCTACGCCACCGGCACGGGGCAGCCGTGCGACATGACGGTGTCGAACAACGTCACGGGCTCGTCCCGGCTCTACGTCGAGGGCAACCTCTGCCTCCAGAACAACGTCGCGGTCATGCAGACGTCGCTCCTGGTGCGCGGGAACCTCGACCTCATGAACAACGCCCAGGTGGGATCCAGCACGAGCATGAGCACCCGCGTCGAGGCGTATGTGGGCGGGAACTGCCGCTACGGAGTCGGCTCCTGGGCGACGCCGTGCACCGGGAACCAGGACGCGCGCCGAATCTACTCGAAGATGAATCCCCCGAGCTATGTCGTCGGCGTGAACACAGCCGTGCCGGTGATCGCAGCGCCGACGGCCGACGTCTCCGCCTGGTACGACAACGCGATCCCGGGCCCGTCCCTCGACTGCTCGACGGCGAACGGCGCCCGCAGCGGAACGCCGCCCACCTGGGACAACGACGGCGTGCGCAACAACAGCGTGCCCGTCTTCAACCTGACCTCCTGGGCCTCGTACACGTGTCGGGTCGGGCCCGAGACCTCGCCGACGGGCGAGCTGTCCTGGAATGCCACGACGAGAGTCTTGACCGTCCACGGGACGATGTTCATCGACGGAAGCCTCAAGCTCACGAACGGCCTTCTCAACTCGTACAACGGCCAGGGGACGCTCTACCTCTCAGGCACCGTGTACATGAACAACAACACGAAGCTCTGCGCCGGTATCTACGGGTCCGAGTGCGATTTCAGCTCGTGGAACCCGAACACGGAGATGCTCACGTTTGTCGCAGGAGGGAGCGGCGGCCTGGCGGGCTCGGGCGTCGGCATCCTGATGGACAACGGCGCCCAGTTCCAGGGCGGGCTCTTCTCCTCCTACGCCGTTCGGTTCGCGAACAACTCGCGTTCCGACGGGCCGATCGTGGGCTCGACGATGATCTTCGACAACAACGTCAGCAACGATCAGTTCGACACGATCACGACGGTGCCGGTCGGGATGCCGGGCAACCCCGCCGTCTACGCGCAGCCGAATCCGCCACAGCTCTACAGCGGCTAACGATCGGCACCCGTGCCGCCGATAGTGAACGCGTGAACGCCGCCCTCGCCGTTCTCGTGCTCCCGCCGGCGCTCGCGCTGGGGAGCTTCCTCAACGTCGTCGCAGCGCGCCTTCCTGAGGGGCGCTCCCTGGTGCACCCACCGTCCGCCTGCGGCTCGTGCGGGGTACCGATCGCGTGGCGGGACAACATCCCGGTCGTCTCGTACCTGCTCCTTCGCGGCAGGTGCCGAACCTGCGGCGTTCGCATCGGAGCGCGCTATGTCGCGGTCGAGCTGCTGACCGCGTTTCTGGTCGCCGCCTGCTTCCTGCGCTTCGGTCTGACGGCGGATGCCTTCCTGGCCGCCTTTTTCTGCTCGGCGCTTGTCGTCCTCTCGGCCATCGACGTCGAGCGCCGCATCCTTCCGGACAAGATCGTCCTTCCCTCAGCCGGAATCGTCCTGGCTGCGCAGCTTGTGCTGCACCCGGATCAGTGGCTGGAGTGGATCCTCGCGCCGCTCGGCGCCGCGGCCTTCCTGTTTGCCGCGCTGCTCGTCCACCCGAAGGGCATGGGGATGGGAGACGTAAAGCTCTGCCTCCTGCTCGGCGCCATGCTGGGCAAGCTGGTACTCATCGCGCTCATGATCGGGATGGTTGCGGCGCTCGTGCCTGCGGTTGTTCTCCTCGCCCGCCACGGCAGCGCTGCGCGGAGGATGGCGATCCCGTTCGGACCCTTCCTCGCCTTCGGAGCCATCGTCGCGCTCTTCTTTGGCGATTCCCTACTCGACGCCTACCTGAGCAGCACGGCGATCTCCTAGCAGGCTTTATCACCCCTCTTAGGGATAGACGGCGCGGAGCCGATAAGTCCCGGAGATGGAGTTCGACGATCTTCAGCCGCTGCGACGGGCCGGTGCCGGCGACGCCGAGGAGGTGCCGGACGTCACGCCCGAGTTCCCGCCGGGGGCGGGCCTGTCGACGAATCCGATTGCGCAGCTCGTCGCCGACCTGATCGAGACGACCGGACTCATCCCGCTCGACCGGCTGGCGAGCGCGCGATCCCGCGTCGGCGGCGGTTCTCTTGCCGAGGCGATCATGGATGAGCGGCTCAATGCACCGGCCGGGGGGCTCGAGGTCCCAGGCCTGCGCACAGGGCCGCGCCCTGCGCCCGACGCCCGGGCGCGCGAGCTGGCCGAGCGCCTCCACCTCCCGTACGTGGACCTCGCCTCGAGCGGGGTCGAGAAGGGCGCCGCCGAGGCGATCCCCATTCACGTCCTCGAGCGGGTGGGCGCCATCCCCTACAGGATCGTCGGCGACCAGCTCAGGATCGCCGTCGCAGATCCCACGAACGTGCAGGCGATCGACGAGCTACGGATCGCCACCCGCTACACGCTCGAGATCGGCGTCGCGCCGCGAGAGGAGATCGACCTCGAGCTCAGGCGGTTGCAGAAGGCCTCCGAAGCGTGGGAGCGCGCCGCCCTGGTCGAGGAGGAGTTCGACCTCGGGGACGAGGAAGAGGAGGAGGGCGATGACCTCGAGGCCGACGACGGCGTCTCGGATGCCCCGCTCGTCCGCCTGGTCAACTCCATCATCCTCCAGGCCGCCGAGGACGGCGCGAGCGACATCCATTTCGACCCCCAGGACGACGCCCTCGTCGTCCGCTCGCGGGTGGACGGTGTCCTGCACGAGCTCCAGCGGATCCCCAAGCGTCTAGCCCCGGGCGTCACTACCCGCCTCAAGGTGCTGGCGAAGCTCGACATCGCCGAGCGCCGGAAGCCGCAGGACGGACGCATCTCGCTGAACGCGAAGGCGGCAGGCCGTCTGCTCGACATCCGCGTCGCCGTCCTGCCGACGGTCGAGGGCGAGGGCGTCGTCATGCGCCTACTCGACAAGTCGAAGCGGCCGCCCACCCTGTCCGAGCTCGGCCTCTCCGACGAGATGCGGGCCGTCTTCGAAGAAATCGTCGTCAAGCCGACGGGGGCGCTGCTGGTCACCGGGCCGACCGGCTCCGGTAAGTCGACCACGCTCTATGCGTCGCTCAACGAGATCAACCGCCCCGAGATCAACATCATCACGGTCGAGGACCCCGTTGAGTACCGCCTCGCCGGCCTGAACCAGGTGCAGGTGAACCTGCGGGCCGGGATGACCTTCTCGGCGGCGCTGCGCTCCATTCTCCGCTCTGACCCAGACGTGGTCATGGTCGGGGAGATCCGCGACGCCGAAACGGCGAAGATGGCGATCGAGGCCGCTCTCACCGGTCACTTCGTCCTCTCGACGCTGCACACGAACGACGCCCCGAGCGCGCTGACGCGGTTGAACGAGATGGGCGTCGAGCCGTTCCTCACGGGCTCGGCGGTCACGGCCGTGCTGGCGCAGCGCCTCGCCCGGAAGCTCTGCACGCACTGCTGCGAGATGTACATGGCGACGCGGGAGGAGATGCTCGAGGCGCGCTTCAGCGCCGAGCAGGCCGCCTCCGCGGACGGGGTCGCCCTCTACCGCAAGCGCGGCTGCCCGCGCTGCAACCAGACGGGCTACAAGGGCCGGATCGGCATCTATCAGCTGATGGTCATGAACGAGGACGTCAGCCGGCTCGCCGCGCAGCACGCCAGCCGCGAGGAACTCGAGCGCGCCGCCCTCTCGGCGGGCATGAAGACGCTCTGGGACGACGGCCTCTCCAAGGTCGTCTCCGGGCTGACCTCGCTGGAAGAGCTCGCTCGCGTCCTCGTCTAGCGGGAGCTGGACGGCTAGAGCGTGTCGTCCGGGATGAGCCGGGTGCCCCCGATCTCCGCGGCGATCTGCGTGTAGACGCGGGTGAGGTCGCCGGGGTTCGGGCGGTTGAAGAACGTGTCGCCGTTCGTCGCCATCAGCCGCAGCGCGTCGTACGCCGTGATTGCCGGCGACTCGAGCGAGCCGGTGTAGGACCTGCAGACGTTCGCGCCCCCGCCCAACGCGTCAAGGTCGTAGCCGATCGTGTAGACGAGCGTGCCCGCGCCCTTGATGACGCTCGCCGAGCTGACGCCCTGCCCGCAGGGCCGCGTCCGGTACGGCGAGCTCGAGGAGAGATAGGTCGGTCCCGTGTTGGCAGCCCCGTCCGAGAAGAAGACGATCACGTTCTGGACGCCGGGGCGGCCGCGCAAGCTCGTGAGCTCGGACTGGGCCCGCTCGATCGCATGCGCGTAGGCGGTCGTGCCGCCGCCGCGCTGACACCGGATCGTGGAGACGAGCTGCGAGGACTCGTTGAGGTTGCCGCCGACCTTGAAGTCGTTCGAGAGCTGGACGATCGTGTACGCCGACGAGGTCGAGTTGTAGTTGCTGGACTGCGGCGTGCTGCAGCTGGACGTCCCGCTCGCTCTCGGCGGGAAGACCGCGAAGCCGATCTTGTGGATCGCCGGGTCCATGTACTGCACGAACTCGAGCAGGCCGGCCTTCGCGTTGGCGAGGTCGGTGCACGCCGGGTCGCTGTCCCCGTCCGAGTCCTGGCACATCGATCCCGTTCGGTCGAGGACGAGCATGATGTCTAGCGGCTTCGAGGAGCACGGCGAGCAGGCCGTCGCCTTCGCCTTGATCGTGAACTGGTCGATGCCGAGCACCTTGGCGAAGATCGTCGGCACGACGGTGGTCTGCTCGACCACGACGGTGTTCACCGGGCTGCACGGAGCGAACGAGAGGCACTTGGTCGTGACGCTCGTGGCGACACCCGGAAGCTTGTTGTTGTCGTTCTTCGCCCCGTCCTGCCCGCTGTAGTTCATCGCGTAGTCGTGCGCCGCGATCGGATCCGGCAGCTCCAGCGCACCGGCGGTGGCCGCCGCGTCCGCGGAGGCCTGCAGGTGACGCTTGGCGAGGTACGCGCGGCCGACGTCGACGACGAGCGCCGCGCAGCCGAGGAGGACCACGAGCATCACGGCCAGGAAGACGAAGACCTGGCCGTTCTCGTCGTTGCGCCTGATGAGCGTCCTCATCCGTCCCACTGTGGCCAGAGATCCAGTCTTCGGAAGCCCCCGATGAGGGGATTCGGCATTTCGAGGCCGGCGGCGGTCTCTCGAACTCGCTTCGCGAGTTCTAGGTGACGTCGCAGCCGAGGTACTCGAGGATCGTGATCGTCTCGCGGATGAAGGTGTCCGCCTCGTCGCGCGTCCCGAAGCGGTACGGCCCCGGCCGGAGCGGCTCCACGCGCAGGCCCCCGACCGGGTAGACCTCGCACTCGACCAGAAAGCCGGTCTGCTCCTCGACGTAGCGCAGGCGCACCAGCTCGCGGCCCTCCTTGCGGGCGGAGCGAAGCGCGAGCTCCTGCGGCTCGGAGGCCGTCTCGCTCACTTGAGGGCGTTCTCGACCGCCTGGGCGACGGTCTCGCGGTCGACGAAGCCGTTGAACTCCGAGCGAAGCTTGGGGCCGCGACCAACCACGAGCACGGTCGGCGAGCCGAGCACCTCGTAGCCGAGTGCGATCGCCGCGACCTGCTTCTCGCTCGTCACGTCGACGGGGACGAAGCCGGCGTTCGTCGCCAGGGCCGCAGCGCGGGCCTCGAGGACGGCGGTCGCGTCGAGCGCAGACTCCGGCGAGTAGAAGACCACGACCACGGCGCGGTGCTTGAGGAGCTGCCACTGAAGCGTGGCGGAGCCGCGGAGCGGTGCGGTGTCCGCGGGGGAGCTCTCGGCGCACTCGTCGGCGCCGAGCCGGCGCAGCTCGGCCTTCTGGGCCTTGACCGCAGCCTTGTCGCCGGGTCGGTCCTTGGCGAGTCGTAGCAGCTCGTCGACGTCCTCTTGCACGAGTGCGGCGTGGAAACTCTCGAAGACGTCGACCCCCGCCGCGATCGACACGTGGATCGCCACGACCGCGTCCTGCTCTCCTTGCGGCCAGCCGATCGCCACGAAGTCGTCTTCGAACGCCTGCAGGATCTCGAGGGCCTCGGCGAGCGCCTCCTTGGCCTCGTTCGGCGACTCGAACTCATCCAGCGGCTCCAGCTGCTCGTCCAGCTGCGCGCAGAGGGCGTTCGCCTGCTGGGCCCAGATCGCGGGGTCGACCTCGCCCGCGGTCGGAGGCGGCGGTGCGGCAGCGGGAGCGGGCCCGGTCTCCGTGGCGCCCGTGTCGACGGCGCCCGTGTCGACCGCGCCCGAGCCGGTGAGATTGACCGGTATCGACTCCGGAGCTGCCGGGCCGCCCATGGCGAACGCGCCGAAGCCCGCGCCGAGGAGCCCCAGCACGGCGACAGGGACGAGCACGCGGAGTCTCAGCTGCTGCCGCATTTCAGGTTCCCTATCGGCACTCGGACGGGCCTGCTTAAGAAGAGTCCGAAACGGGCTCAAGAAAGAAGAGGCGCGGTTTCCCGCGCCTCTTCGCTCCGTCTTCGGTAGCCCGTCTAGCAGGCGCCGGAGGTGATGTCCGCCGCCGGGCCGGCCTTCTTGTAGGTGGCCTGGCCGACGACGCTCTGGAGGCAGTACGACGCCGGGGTCGCGCGAACGACCTGGACGTTCTTGATGCCCTGGTCGTAGGACGCCTTCAACACCGCGGAGGTGAGACCGGAGTAGCCGGTCGCCGTGTGATCCGCGTAGTACGCCTCGACGCCGGGGATGGCGGCGCGGACGTTCGCCTGGGCCGCCGACCGCTCCGCGCGGGCGCGGAAGCTGAGGTACGACGGGATAGCGATGGCGAGCAGGATGCCGATGATGATGATCACGACGAGGAGCTCGATGAGCGTGAAGCCGCCCTCGGACTCCGAGCGTGAGATCCGGTTCCTGAGCCTCTGAATCATGAGCGGAACTCCTTCCTTGAACAAGCGATAGGCGTAGCAGTGGCTCAGGGGGTGGTATCGGCCGTCGAGAGCGGGCCGGCGTCCCCTCGTTCGGGGGATTTCCCCCACCCCTTTAGTGATGCGGATTCACTGCCGATAGCACCGGTCGGGAGGATCCATGGAACCGACGTTGCAGCCGACCCACGAGCCTGTCCTGGAGCCCGCCGCCGACCCCGCCGCGGCCGCGCCCGAGTCGCCCGAGCGGCGCACCGCCAGGTCGGTCGACGACCTGCTCGAGCATGTCGTCGTCCGCGGCGCCTCGGACCTCCACGTCACCGTCGGCTCCGAGCCGGTCGTCCGCGTCAACGGCCGCCTCGAGCGACTGGGGGAGTTCGCGCGCCTCAGTCCCGAGAACACCCAGCAGATGCTGTACCGGATCCTCTCCACCGAGCAGCAGAAGATCTTCGAGACGAGGCGCCAGATCGACATCTCCTACTCGATTCCGGGCCTCGCCCGCTTCCGCGTCAACGTCTACGTCCAGCGCCAGAGCCTCGGCGCCGCCTTCCGCCTCATCCCCGCCGAGCTGAAGACGATCGAGCAGCTGGGGCTGCCCGCGATCCTGAAGGACTTCACGACGAAGCCGCGCGGCCTCGTCCTCGTGACGGGCCCGACGGGCTCGGGCAAGTCGACCACGCTCGCGGCGGTGATCGACGAGATCAATCGCACGCGCGAGGACCACATCATGACCATCGAGGACCCGATCGAGTTCCTCCACCGGCACAAGCGCTGCATCGTCAACCAGCGCGAGATCGGGCCCGACGCGACGAGCTTCGCGGAGGCGCTGCGCGGCGCGCTTCGCCAGGACCCCGACGTGATCCTGCTCGGCGAGATGCGCGACCTGGAGACGATCGGGACCGCGCTGACGGCCGCTGAGACCGGCCATCTGGTGTTCGCCACGCTGCACACGCAGGACGCGCCGTCCACGGTCGACAGGCTCATCGACGTCTTCCCCGCGGCGCAGCAGGAGCAGATCCGGGTGCAGATCGCGTCGACCCTCCAGGGGATCGTCACGCAGACGCTCCTGCCGACGGCCGACGGCCGCGGCCGCGTCGCGGCGCTCGAGATCCTGCTCCCCGACGACGCGGTCCGGAACCTCATCCGCCAGGCGAAGGTGGAGCAGATCTACTCGGTCATGCAGACGAACACGAGCCGCGGCATGCAGACGCTCGAGCAGGCGATGCTCGACCTCGTCCGCCACGGGAAGATCGGCACCGAGATCGCCCTGCAGCGCTCGAGCCGGCCCGATCAGCTACGGAGCCTCCTGCAGCGTCACGGCTTTCTCGCCGCGGACGAGGCGGGGGCAGGCGGCCTGCGGGTCGCCGGGGGCTGAGGGAAGACCGTGGCGAGGAAGGTCGTCGGACTCAAGCTCGGCGCCTCGCGGCTGAATGCAGCGTGCGTCGGGGTCAACGGCTCGGCTGAGGTCCTCCAGCTCGCCGGCTCGCCGCTCCCGCCAGGCCTGATCACGGGTGGAGAGGTGCGCGATGTGGAGCGCCTCGGCGAGGCCCTCAAGGGCTTTTTCGGGAAGCACAAGCTCCCCAAGCGGAGCGTCCGCATCGGCCTGGCGAACAACCGCATCGGCATCCGCACGATCGAGGTCGCCGGAATCGACGATCCGAAGCAGCTCGCCAACGCAGTTCGCTTCCGCGCCCAGGAAGCTCTCCCGATTCCGGTCGACGAAGCGGTGCTCGACTTCCAGGTGCTCGGGGACAGTCTCGCAACCGGCAGCACGCCGTCGAAGCGCGTCCTGCTCGTCGTCGCCTATCGCGATCTGATCGCGTCCTTCGCCGAGGCCTGCCGGCTCGGAGGCATTCGGCTGGTCGGCATCGATCTGGAAGCCTTCGCGCTCCTGCGTGCGCTCACGCCCGCCTTCGCCACGGAGCCGGGCGGCGGTCCCGAGCGGAGCGCCCTCGTGGCGATCTCCATCGGCTCCGAGCGAAGCGTTCTCGGCGTCTCCGACGGCTACACGTGCGAGTACGCCCGCGTGCTCGACTGGGGCGGGAACTCCCTCGCCGACTCGGTCGCCCGTGCCCTCGAGCTCGAGCTTCCCGACGCCGAGCGCGTGAAGATCGAGCTCGGCCTCCAGGGCGATAGCGTGCCGGAAGGAATCGGGCCCGAGCAGACGGTGAAGGCGCGCGAGGCGCTGAAGACCGCCCTCCAGTCCTTCGGGCGCGAGCTCGTCTCCTCGCTCCAGTTCTACCAGGGTCAGCCGGAATCGCTGGGGATCCGGGAACTCGTGCTCGCCGGCGGAACCGCGCAGCTCACCGGGCTCGCGGCGGAGCTCGAACGACTCGTCGGCGTCCCCGTCCGTGTCGGGGACCCGCTCGCGGGCGTTTCGGTCGGCAAGAAGCTGAAGGGATCCGAGCCCAGCCCGGCCTTCGCGGTGCCGATCGGCCTCGGGATGGCCCAGTGATCGCTCCGATCGAGCCGGAAGCCCGCGTCGCTCCCGCTTGCCCGGAGGGTCGCCGATGGATCTGAACAAGGAGATCAAGCTCTCCGGCCTCTTTCGGCGGAAGAAGGGCCCCGTCGAGGAGGACGTCGCCGTCGAGGAGAGGCAACCGAAGGAGCGGCGGCCGCGGAAGAGCTTCTCGTTCTCGCGCACGAAGGGGAAGGAGCCGCCCGCGAAGGCTGAGGTCTCGCCCCGGTCCGCGCCGGCCCGGCCGGCCGTGCCGCTCATGCGCGCCTTCGACCTCATGCCGAAGGAGGAGGCCCGAGAGAAGGGCACCCGTCTCGGACTCGCCAAGATCGCCATCGTCCTGCTCGGCCTCGTTCTCCTCGCCGGTCTGGCCGCCGCCTACCTCTACGCGGGTGCCGGCGTCATGTCGAAGCAGGGAGAGCTGGACGACCTGCGCGCGAAGCTCGCGGAGCTCGAGGTTCCGGCCGAGGAGCCCGAGGCGGCGCCTGCGCTCGCGGGCGAAGGACAGGCGCGCACGACCGCTCTCTCGGCGGCGCTCGCGATTCGGATCGCGTGGGACCGCATCCTCCGTGAGGTGTCTCTCGTCGTCCCGGAGGATGTCTGGCTGACCCAGCTTTCCGCGAGCACGCCCAACGCCGTGCCGGGCGGCGCGGCCGCGGCGCCCGCGGCGACCACGGGGTCGGTGTCGCCCAACTCGCTCTCGGCAGTCGGGTTCGCCCGGAGCCAGGAGAGCGTTGCGCTCTTCCTCTCGCGGCTGGAAAGCATCCCCGAGCTGACGACGGTGCAGCTGCAGGCGAGCACCCGGACGGAGAGCGACACCGGCCGCGCCTACGCATTCACGGTCCTCGCAGGCGTCGATCCCCTTGGGGCTCCGTCGTCGTGAAACGCCAGGTCCCCGCCGCCGCCGTCGTTGCGCCCGCGCTTCTCATCTTCGTGGCGGTCGCCTTCTTCCTTCTCGTCAAGCCGAAGCTCGACGAGAGCTCGAGCCTCGACGGGCAGATCGCGGAGCTCCAAGGCAAGATCGACGTCGCCCTCACAGCGCACCGCGCCTCCGGCGGCGAGACGATCAAGGTCGCCGATCTCTTCCGCCTGACGAAGGCGATGCCCGATACGACCGACATGTCGAGCGTGATCCTCGAGCTGAACGCGGTCGCGACGGCTTCGGGCGTCGACTTCATCTCTATCGCTCCGCAGGCGCCGGTGGCGAGCGAGGGCGGCTTCACGGCGACTCCGATCAAGCTCACCTTCGAAGGCAGCTACTACGACCTGACGGATTTCCTCTTCCGCCTCCGCAACCTCGTGATCGTTCGCGACGGCGAGCTGGAGTCGGCGGGGCGCCTGTTCACGCTCGACGTTCTCGATCTCCACGAGGGCTCGCTCGGCTTTCCGCAGGTGCAGGCCGCCATCACCGTCAGCGCCTACTCGTATGCGCCCGCGCCGGCAGCCGTCGCCCCGGGCACGACGCCGCCGGTGACCACGACCCCGTCGGCTTCCACGACCACGCCCGCGCCCGGACAGGACCCGGCCGCGGCGATAGGGGCCGGGTAAGCAGATGGCCCGACGGAACGCAGCCGACGTCCAGAAGGCCAAGGAAGCCAAGCAGAAGAAGCTGCTGCTCCTCCTTCTGCCGCTCTTCCTGGGGCTTGTCGCGTGGCAGGGACCGAAGATGTACACGTCTCTCTTCGCCCACCCGGCGCCGGAGGCCGTGCCCGCGGCGACGGCTCCTACTTCCACCGTTCCGGGCACGCCGGCGACCGCTCCAGGTGCCTCCGCCGCCGTCGGGCTTGCCGACAGCGACCCTCTGCCCACGGCCAGGAGCGATCAGCTTCTCTCCTTCAGCCGGTTCACCGCCCGCAATCCCTTCGTCGTGCCCGGCGGCCCTGCCCCGCCCGCCTCCGAGCCGGCCTCCCTCGCCAACACCGCCCTCATCGAGGTCAACGGCCAGTCGGAGGAGGTCGTCTACGGGGAGACGTTCCCCGCTGCAGACCCGGTCTTTCGCCTGGCAAACGTCACCGAGTCGGGCGTGGAGATCGGGCTGGCGAGCGGATCGTTCGACGACGGTCGCGAGACAGTCGCGATCGCCGTCGGTGAGCAGGTCCAGCTCGTCGCGGACACCGGGACGAGCTACACGGTGAGGGTGGTCTCGGTGGACTTCAAGGTGCCGTGTATTCCCGGCGGCAGCGCCGAGGACTGCATCGGCAGCAGCTAGGCCTTAGAACTCGTCTCAAGATGAAGCCTCGTGCTGCCGGGCCGCGAAGCATCATTCTGAAACGAGTTCTCAGAGTCCGGTCGACTCGTCGAAGATCGACGTCACCCGAGCCCATTCCTTGTAGGGGGCCGTCGGCTCGCGGACGACGACTGTGATCCTCTTCACGGCTCGGCCGGGGACTCCGGTTCCGCTCGCGACTTGGCTCCAGGTGACGAAGGTGTCCACCCGGTAGCTCTTGCCGTCCGCGCCCGGCGAGGTCTTGGACGGGACGAGGCTCGTGCACGGCGAGCCGCCAAGCGAGCACGCCTGGAGGGAAACTCGCTCGCTGAGCGTGACCGTCGCACCCGCGACGTGGGCAGCGGGGCTGGTGCCGTCTCCGCCACGCTCGACCGTCCAGGTCGCGGTCCCCGCGCCCGCGGTGACGATGAGCACCTCGCCGTCGATCGTGACCCGGAACTCCGGTGTGGCCGGAAAGCCGCTCCACCCGGAGACGGTGAGCGTCGTCGCGGTGCTCGTGAGCCCTGCGGTCACCGTCGTCGTCGTCGAATCGGGGGCGTAGGCCTCGTCGGCTGCGTACACGTCCGGGTTCTCGGCCGTGACGACCGCCGCGACCTCGCTCGAGTCGAGCCCGAGCGTCTCGAAGCGGGCCGCCCGGAAACGCTCCATCTCCGCATCGGCCAGGGCTCCCGCGGTCGTCACCGTGCTTGCCCGGCGGAGGTGGACGAGACCCGACTGGAAGAGTGCGAAGACCGCGAGCACACCGACGAGCATGACCGTCATCGCGGCGAGAAGCTCGATCATGCCAAAACCCCGCTCGGTGCGGCCGCGGGCGACGATAGCTCGGATCGTCGTCATCACCACGTCCTCCATCGGCAGGACGGCGGCTCCCCTCAAGTCGACCGCGTGCGGGCGTCGCCCATGCTGAGACGACTCCGGCTCGCCGGGCTAGACGCGAGGACGGATGCGGAACCGTCTGAGGACGGGCCGTTGGGGGAGCGCATCGACGAGGCCCTCGAGCGCCTGCGCGGCCTCCGCTGCCGCCGGTCGCCGCTCCGGCTCGAAGGCCAGGCAGGCCAGGATGAGCTCTGCGACCTCGGGGTCGACGGAGCCCGGAAGCGGCTCGGGCGGCCGGCCCAGCTGTGGGTAGCGATCCTCCCGGGACCCGTCGCGCACGCCCTTCGGGAACGGCGTGTGGCCGGCGGCG
>DATIBF010000125.1:0-50009 GCA_035457655.1 Gaiellaceae bacterium | reverse complement strand
TGCATGAACTCGTACGTGCGCCCGCGTGTGGAGAGCTACGTCCGCAACCTCGAGAGCTCGCTGCGCGAGCTCGGCGTCAAGGGAGAGCTGAACCTCCTCCGCTCCGACGCCGGCCTCATGAGCGTGGCCGTCGCCTCCGAGAACCCGATCTACGGCATCCTCTCCGGGCCGTCGGGGGGAGTCGCAGGCGCTCTCTACATCGCACGGAGAGCCGGGTTCGAGAACGTCCTCACCTTCGACATGGGCGGAACCTCGACCGACGTGGCGCTCTGCCAGAACGGGCAGCCCACCATCGAGCGTCAGACCGAGATCCCATACGGCCTCGGCCTCCCGGGGGAGGTCATCCCCGTCAAGGTCCCGAGCGTCAACGTCCGCTCGGTCGGGGCCGGCGGCGGATCCATCGCGCACGTCCCCGACGTCACCGGAGCTCTCCGCGTCGGCCCACAGTCGGCCGGCGCGGATCCCGGGCCCGCCGCCTACGGACGCGGCGGCATGGCGCCGACCGTGACGGATGCCAACGTCGTCGTCGGCCACCTGCCGCCGCAGCTCCTTGGCGGCGAGATGCGGCTCGACGTCGAGGCGGCGAAGACGGCCGTTCAGGCCATCGGCGACGCGCTCGGGCTCGATGTGCACCGTGCGGCGGAGGGGATCCTCGACATCGTCAACGAGAACATGGCCGGGGCGCTTCGCCTCGTCTCCGTCCAACGCGGCTACGACCCGCGCGACTTCGCCCTCGTCGCGTTCGGCGGCGCGGGGCCGATGCACGCCAACGCCGTCGCCCGGATCATGGGCTCGTTCCCGGTGGTGATCCCGCCCGCGCCGGGGCTCCTCTGCGCGACGGGCGACCTCGTCGCCGACTTCCGGGACGAGTTCGCCCGCACCTTCATCCGCACGACCGACTCGGTGAGCGGCGAGGACGTGCGCGGAATCCTCGACGAGCTCGGGGCAGAGGCGCGGACCTGGCTCGAGCGGGAGGGCATCCCCGAGTCCGACCAGCGCCTCGCCTTCAACGTCGACATGCGCTACTACCGGCAGGGCTACGAGATCCCGGTGGACATCGATCCCACTCTCCTCGCCGGGAACGGGACGACGATGCTCGCGGAGCGCTTCAACCAGCTCCACGAGCAGTTCTACGGCTTCCGCATGGAGGGCTCGGCGTGCGAGATCGTCAACCTCCGCGCCATCGGGTACGGCAAGGTGCCCGAGCCGCAGCTCCCCGAGGACGAGCCCGGCACCGGCAATGGCTCCGAGGCCGTCGTCGACGAGCACGAGGTCTACTTCCAAGGCGAATGGCTGCCGACCCGGATCTACGACCGGGCGAAGCTGCGACCGGGCCACCGCGTCGAGGGGCCCGCGATCGTGACCGAGTTCGACTCGACGACGGTCATCCTTTCCGGCTACGCCGCCGAGATCGACCGGTACCTGAACCTGATCATCAACCCGACGGAGGAGTGACGATGGACGGCGTCAAGGTCGCAGACATCCCGCAGATCGAGGTCGACCCGGTCACGCTCGACATCATCGAGGGAGCCCTGAAGAGTGCCCGCTTCGAGATGGACGCCGTTCTCTTCCGCACGGCCATGAGCCCCGTGATCCGGGAGCAGCATGACGAGTTCCCGATGATCACCGACCCCAAGGGCCGAATGGTCGTCGGTCAGTTCGGCTCCTACATCTCGGAGATGCTCGACACCTTCGAGGAGCCGGTGCGCCCGGGCGACGTGATCCTCACGAGCGATCCGTACAAGTGCGGCGGCTCGATCTCCCACATCAACGACTGGCTCGTGTGCCTGCCGATCTTCTGGGGCGACGAGCTGGTCGGCTGGGCGAGCATGTTCGGCCACCAGATGGACGCAGGCGGGCCGCTTCCGGGCGCGCTGCCGACGGGCGCGAAGACGATCTTCGGCGAGGGCGTCCGCATCCCGCCGGTGAAGATCTTCCGCGAGGGCGTGCTCAACCAGGACGTCCTCGACCTCATCCTCAACAACGTCCGCATGCCGGAGATGAACCGGGCGGACCTCATGGGAATCGTGGCGGGCTGCCGTACGGGAGAGAAGCGCGTGCTCGAGCTCTGCGAGCGCTTCGGCAAGGAGACCTACCTCGCCGCCTGCCAGGCTCTGCTCGATCGCACGTACAGGGCGATGGCGAAGCTCATCCTCGCCGCCATCCCCGAAGAGCCGCAGTCGTTCGAGGACTGGATCGACGACGACGGGCTGGGCAACGGGCCCTACAAGATGAAGCTCACCATCTGGCGGGAGGGAGAGCACGCCTACTTCGACTGGTCGGGAACCGACCCCCAGGCAATGGGCCCCGTGAACTTCTACCTCTCCGAGGCGATGTTCAAGATGTTCATCGGGGTCTACCTGATCATGGTCTTCGACCCCCAGATCCTCTTCAATGACGGCTTCTACCCGCTCCTGCACGTCGTCATTCCGAGCGGGAGCCTGCTCCACCCGAAGTTCCCGTCGGCCCTCGGCTGCCGGACGCACGCGCTGACGCGCCTCTTCGACGTCCTCGGCGGCGCGCTGGCCCGCAAGAGCCCGGAGCACACGACGGCGGCCGGCTACGGCACGAGCCCGTACATGCTCTACTCGGGTTGGGACGAGCGGGGCGAGTTCTTCTACCTGATGGAGATCTCCTACGGCGGCATCCCCGGGCGCCCGATCGGCGACGGAATGGACGGGCACTCGTGGTGGCCGCTCTTCCAGAACATCCCCACGGAGTACCTCGAGGCGTACTACCCCGTGCGGATCGACGGCTACACGACGGTGCAGGACTCCGGCGGCGCCGGCTTCCACCGTGGAGGGAACGGCATCGAGAAGCGCTACGTCTACCTCGAGCCCGGCGAGATCTCGATCCACGACGACCGCTGGCTCACGTTCCCGTGGGGCATACTCGGCGGCAAGCCGGGCACGCGCTCCGAGAAGATCCTGCACCGTGCCGACGGCACGACCGAGCTCTTGCCCTCCAAGTGCGACGAGGTCAAAGTCGAGCCGGGTGACGTGCTCGTCTATCGCACCGCGGGCGGCGGCGGGTGGAAGGATCCCTTCGAGCGGCCCGCGGATCAGGTCGAGGCCGACGTCGCCAAGGGCCTCGTGTCCTCGGAGAAGGCCGAACGGGACTACGGCGTCGTCGTCGGCGATCCCGAGGCGACCGAGAAGCTCCGCGAGCGCCTCCGCGAGGAGCGAGGCGACGTGCTCGACTTCGACTTCGGCCCCTCGCTCGACGAGATCCGAGCGAGCGCCCTGGAGGAAACGGGGCTCGAGCCGCCCGTGCCGCCCGAGCCGCTCGCCTGGGCGCCGATGGAATCCGCGGAGGATGCGCTCCGCCGCGTCCGCGAGCACGGCGACCGACAGATGACCCTCAGCGAGGCCGATTGACACCCCACGCCGGCTTCCACGGGCGCGTCGGCTTCGGCGAGCGGCCGGCGCTCGTCGTCGTGGACATGAACGTCGCCTTCACCGACCAGTCCTCGCCTCTCGCCTGCCCTCTGAACGGAGCCGTCGGCGCCATCCGGGAGCTTCTCCGGGAGTGCCGAGCAGCGGGCTTCCCGGTTGTCTACACGACCGTCGCCTACGACGAGGAGGCCCGGCGCACGGCGGCAGCGTTCATCGACAAGGTGCCCGCCCTGCTCACGCTTGAAGCCGGAAGCCGCTGGGTGGAGATCGACCCGCGGATCGCCCCGCTCCCCGGCGAGCCGATCCTGACGAAGCTGTTCGCCTCCGCGTTCTTCGGGACCGAGCTCCAGAGCCTGCTCGCGGCAGCGGGATGCGACACGCTCGTCGTTACGGGCGCCTCCACCTCCGGATGCGTGCGGGCCACCGCCGTGGACGCGCTCCAGCACGGATACCGGCCCGTCGTCCCGCGCGAGGCGGTCGGCGACCGCAACCCGGACGCGCACGAGGCAAACCTCTACGACATCGACGCGAAGTACGGCGATGTCGTCTCCCTGGAGGAGACGCTCGGACGCCTGGAGGAGCTCGCTGGGACGCACGCTCGCTGAGAAGATCCTGCTCGCCCACACGGACGAGGACGGCCTCGAGGTCGGCGAGGCCGTCATGGTGCGCTGTGACCTCGTGATGGCGAATGACGTCTCCGGGCCTGTCGCCTTCCGCGCGCTCGAGCGCATGGGCGTCGAGCGGGTCTTCGACCCGGCGAAGGTCGTCATGGTCGCCGATCACTTCATGCCGGCCAAGGACGCGCGCTCGGCCGAGCTTCAGAAGCGCCTGAAGGAGTGGTCCGACGCCCAGGGCGTGACCTTCTACGGCCAGGGCCGGGGCGGCATCGAGCACACCCTTCTCGCCGAGGAAGGCTGGATCGTCCCGGGCGCGGTCGTCGCCGGAGGCGACTCGCACACCTGCACCTACGGGGCGCTCGGCGCCTTCGGCACCGGGCTCGGCTCGACCGACATCGCCGCGTGCCTCGCGCTCGGCGCGTTCTGGCAGCGCGTTCCAGGCACGATCCAGGTCGACCTCGTGGGCACGAAGCGCCCGTTCGTGACGGGCAAGGACCTGATCCTCGCCGCGATCGGCGAGCTCGGCGTGGGGGGCGGCACCGACACCGTGCTCGAGTTCGTTGGGGACGGCGCGGCGGAGCTCTCGATCGACGAGCGCCTGGCGGTCGCGAACATGGCGGTCGAGGCCGGAGCGGAGACCGGGCTCTTCCCCGCTGACGAGACGACGGCCCGCTACCTTCAAGGTCGGGTCGACGCCCCCTGGCCGGCGGAGCGCACCGATCCCGACGCCGAGGTGCTCCGGCGCGTTCGGATCGACCTCTCGTCGCTGCCTCCGCTCGTCGCGCTGCCGCACCTTCCGGGCAACGTCGTCCCGATCGACGAGGCCCGGGGACGAAAGATCGACCAGGTCTACATCGGGAACTGCGCGAACGGGACGATGACGGACCTGCGCCAGACGGCGGAGGTCCTGCGCGGCCGCAGCGTCCACCCCGACTGCCGCGCGATCGTCGTCCCCGCCACGCAGCGGATCTACCGCGAGGCGTTGCGCGAGGGGCTGCTGGACGCCTTCGTCGAGGCAGGCGCGATCGTGTCCACACCGACCTGCGGCGCATGCTTCGGCGGGCACATGGGCGTCCTGGCCGCGGGCGAGCAGGCAGTCACGACGACGAACCGGAACTTCAAGGGCCGTATGGGGTCTCCCGAGGCGGGCGTCCACCTCGCGAACGCGTACGTGGCGGCCGCCGCCGCCGTGGCCGGCGAGATCGTGCACCCGGCGGAGGTGCTGGAAGCCGTGCCGGCATGATCGAGGGAAGGGCTGTGGTCATCCCCGGGGACGACATCGACACCGACGTCATGTATCCGGGGGCGTACCTGAACATCGACGATCCCGAGCAGATGAAACCGTACCTCTTCGAAGGCCACGACCCCGGCCTGCGGCAGGAGCTCGAGGCCGGCGACGCCGTGATCGTCGTCGGGGAGAACTTCGGCATCGGCTCCTCGCGCGAGCACGTGCCCTTGGCGATGAAGGCCTGGAGCGTCCGCTGCGTTCTCGGGAGGAGCTTCGCGCGGATCTTTTACCGGAACTGCGTCAACATCGGCCTGCCCATCGTCGCGTGCCGGGAGGCGGCCGCCGCCGCCTCGGACGGCTCCCGGATCGGCTTCGACCCAGACTCGGGCGAGGTCGAGGTCGACGGACGGCGCTTCCAGGGCGAGCCCGTGCAGGAGCTCGTCCGCGAGCTCGCCGAGGCCGGCGGGCTCGTCCCCTGGGTGCGCGAGCGCGAGGGAGCGCGATGATCGTCCGGGATCGGGGCGACTCCTGGCAGCTCGTGCTCCAGCCGGACCACGCCGACCTCGCGGCGCAGTTCGCGCGCGCCTGGGGCAACGAGGACGGCTTCGCGGCACCGACGCCGCTCGCGCCGGTCGTCGTTGCCTCTGCGCGCCACGACGACGGATGGGCGGTCTGGGAGCGCGCGCCCTCGCTCGACCGCGAAGGGATCGCACCGCGGAACTTCTTGGACGTCGAGGTCCGTTCTCACCTCGCGTTCTACCGAGCGATGATCGCTGCGGTCCTCGACCAGGATCCGTATGCGGGCCTCCTCGTCTCCATGCACGGCGCCGGGATCTACCGCGGCCGCTACGGGACGCAGCCTTCGCTGAAGCTGACCTTCGCCGACGAGGTGCGCGACCAGGTCGAGGCCTTCGTCGCCGAGCAGGAGGAGCTGAGCGCGCGCCTCGTCGCCGAGCTTCGCGTGCCCGACGACGAGCGCTGGACGAACTACCGGCTCCTCCAGGTGTACGACCGTCTCTCGCTCTACTTCTGCCTTCGGGACCTCGAAGCCGGGGAGCCCGACACGCTGGAGCCCGTGCCGTGCGACTACCAGGGGAACGAGGCGGCCGTGACGCTCGAGCCGGCCGGCCCGTGGCGCGTAACCCTCAATCCGTACCCCTTCGCCGAGAGCCCCGCGACGTTCCGGCTCGTGCGACGCCTGCTCCCGAAGGGAGGGGGGCGGGACGACGAGGGTTTCCGCCGGGAGTTCGCGGCCGCCGTGCCCGAGAACGTCGAGATCACGATCAATCCTCGATAGGCGCGATGTCAGACATCGTGACATACTCACGGCCGTGAGCAGCGTGGCACCGGAGGCTGTCGAGGGCACGGCGGAGGTCAACGGCGCCCGGCTCTGGTACCGGATCACCGGCGAAGGCGAGCCGGTGGCTCAGATCCACGGCGCGGGGTTCGGCCACTTCAACTTCGATCTGGCCACTCCGGAGCTCGCCCGTCACTTCAAGGTCATCGACTACGACATGCGCGGCTACGGCGAGTCGAGTCGGCCCGTCCAGCAGTACGACATGGAGGTGTGGGCGGACGACCTCGCCGCGCTCCTCGACGCCCTCGAGATCGAGCAGGCCCATGTCCACGGCACGTCGATGGGCGGCATGATCGCCATCGTCTTCGCAGGCAAGTACCCGGAGCGGACAGCCTCGGTGGTCGTCAACTGCGCCGCGGCGAAGCTCGGCCACGCCGGCCGGCTCATCTTCCGCAACTGGATCGACATCGCGCGGCTCGACCCGGAGGGGCCGGGCAGCCGCACGCTGGCCGAGCTGATTGCATGGCAGGCGTTCTCGAAGGCCTTCCTCGAGGCGCCCGAGGCGGAGGCCGCCGTCGACAACACCCAGCGGATCCTGCGCGACTCGAACGATCTCGAGGTGTTCACCGCCGCCTGCGAGGCCATGTGCGACATGGACATCCGGCCGTGGTTGCCGAAGATCACCGCGCCCGCGCTCGTGCTCGGAGGCGACGAGGATCTGATGACGCCCTGGGACCAGGGTCCGGAGGGAGCCGGTCAGGAGGCGATCTACCAGGGGATCCACGGCGCCGAGAAGCACGTCATCGCCGGCTCCGGGCACTCAACGATCTTCGACAACCCGGCGGAGCACAACCGCGTCGTCATCGACTTCTTCGGGCGAAACGCGATCGGGGTGGTCGCGGATGCGCCGGGCGCCTAACCCTCCGTGCTCCCGCTCGTCTCTAGGAGCATGAGCGGCCCTTCTCGGCGGGTTGGCCACAGCCGTGCCGGCGCGATGTCCGACTTCGACAGACGGCTATTGACTCGCGCCGTCCAAGATCGTATACAAGGCCTTCCATGTCGGTAGCGGCACGTTGGAGCACCTCCCGTCGCCGGGCGCCGCGGGCCGTCCACGGAGTCCCACCTCCCATGAATCGGAGGAGAAAGGAGCTGTTTGATGAGTGAACGGGACTGGTTGGAGAGGATGGAGCGCACTGGCCTCACGCGCCGCGCCTTCGTCAAGGGCGGCCTCGCGGGCGCGGGCGCGCTCAGCCTCGGCGGCCTGCTCGCGGCCTGCGGCGGCGATGACGACGACGACGACGCGGCGGCTCAGGATACGGGCACCGCCGAGGCGGAGCCGTTCACCGGCACCCTCAGGGTCACCGGCCTCGGCGTCGACCTGATCGACCCGATCAAGGAGGCCGCGGAAGCGGCGCTCGGCTTCACGCTCGCCTTCGACGTCACCGACACGGTGACGGCCCGCAACAAGGTCGTAACCCAGCCGGACGCGCTGGACATCTTTTCCGGATACTTCAACGACATCGACCAGGTCTGGCCGAGCGGGAACATGGCGCCGATCCCGATCGATCGCATCGAGCGGTGGGATCAGCTCACCGGGCTCTACAAGACGGGCAAGCCCCAGGAGAACGAGAACAACCCGGCGTGCCAGCTGGGCGACGGCGACGCTCCGTTCCGGAAGCTGTATGCGACCGAGGACGGCGAGCTGACCTCGTGGGCCGATCCGACGACGGGCGAGGTCACGGGCGAGGAACCGGCGTTCGTCACCCTGGTCGGCGGCAACTTCAACATGGACTCGATGGGCTACAACGGCGACGTCATCCAGCGCGAGCCGAACGAGGTCAACTGGGACGAGCTGCTGAACCCCGAGTGGCGCGGCCGCGTCGCGGTCCTCAACGATCCCTCGATCGGCATGCAGGACGTCGGCAACGCCGCCGTCGCCGCGGGGATGATGCAGTTCGAGGACCTCGGCAACATGACGCAGGATGAGATCGACGGCCTGATCAAGATCCTCCTCGACCTGAAGAACAAGGGTCAGTTCCGTGCGTTCTGGACCACCTTCGACGAGTCCGTCACCCTCATGCAGTCCGGCGAGGTCGTGATCGAGTCGATGTGGTCGCCGGCGGTGGCGCTGCTCCAGTCGAGCGGGCACCCGACCCGGTACGCGGCCCCGGCCGGCGGCTTCCGCGGCTGGGCGGGCGGCCACGGGATCATGAACCACGTCACCGAGGACCCGTCCCAGTACCAGGCGGCGCTGGACTACATCAACTGGTGGCACTCCGGTGAGCCCGGCGCGATCATGATGCGCCAGGGCTACTACAACGTCGTGCAGGAAACGAGCCGCGAGTTCGTCGAGCCGTTCGAGTGGGACTACTGGATCGACGGCAAGCCCGCAGCGGAGCCGATCCCAAACCCGTTCGGGCAGGAGACGGCGGGCATCCCGGTCGGCTCCGTTCGCGACGGCGGTGCCTTCCTCGACCGCGCCTGCGTGTACAGCTCGTGGAACTCGCTCATGGACGAGCAGCAGTACCAGGTGCAACGCTGGAACGAGTTCCTGGCGGCCTAGCTAGTATCGCGACGCGTATGCCGGACGAGCAGACGCTGACGCAACGTGAGGGGGCCTCCGCGGCCCCCTCACCGGCCGCATCCGGCACGGGGCTCGAGCTCAAGAGCCTGACCAAGCGGTTCGGCGAGGACGTCGCCGCGGTCGACGACATCAACCTCCACATCGCCCACGGCGAGTACGTCGTCCTGCTGGGCCCCTCCGGCTGCGGGAAGACGACCACGCTGCGAATGATCGGCGGGCACGAGGAGCCGACGAACGGCGACATCGTGCTCGACGGGCAGAGCCTGCTCGGCCTGCCGCCGGACAAGCGCCCCACGACCACGGTCTTCCAGCACTTCGCGCTCTTCCCGCACCGCACCGTGCGCGAGAACGTCGAGTTCGGGCCGAAGATGCGCGGCATCTCGAAGTCCGAGCGGCGCGAGAAAGCGATGTCGGCGCTCGACATGGTGGGCCTCCGCGCCCTGGCCGACCGCAGGCCGAGCGCTCTCTCCGGCGGCCAGCAGCAGCGGGTGGCGCTCGCGAGGGTCCTTGTGATGGAGCCGAAGGCGCTGCTGCTCGACGAGCCGCTCGGCGACCTCGATCGCCTGCTGCGGCTGCGGATGCGGGTCGAGCTGCGCGCTCTCCAGCGCCAGCTCGGGCTCATGTTCATCCACGTCACCCACGATCAGGAGGAGGCGCTTTCCGTCGGCGACCGGATCGTCGTCATGCACGAGGGGCGCATCGAGCAGGTGGCGGACCCCTTCACGATCTCCAACCTGCCGGCGAACGTGCAGGTGGCCTCCTTCATGGGCGACAACAACATCTTCGAGGGCACGGTGACGGCGACCGAAGGCGATCGCGTCTCGATCGACGGCGGGGACGCCGAGCTGCGCGTTCTCGCGCCCGAGGCGGATGCCGGAGTCGGACAGCCGGCCGTCGTCTCGGTGCGCGCCTCCGCTGTGCAGGTAGGCGAGCAGGCCGGCAGCGCGAACGGGCCCAACCGGCTCCTGGGCGAGATCGAGGTCGTCGAGTACCTCGGCGACCTCGTCAAGCTGCACCTCGCCGCGGGAGGACGGCGCCTGGTCGCCAAGGTGCCGGGCGATCGCTATCCGGAGTTCCAGGGGAAGGAGGGCAGCACCGTGCGGCTGTCCTGGAAGGAGGAGGATGTCCGACTCCTCCGATCGTGAGGACCGGCCGGCAGGGCTGCACATCGAGGAGATCGTCGAGGCCGAGCAGGTCGTCGGGGAGCGGGCGCCGGAGGAGACAGCGCTCGGCGAGAAGGAGCGGGCAGGAGCGCGGGGTCGGCGTGCTCTGACCACGGCCGCCTGGACGGCGCCGGGCGCGGCGTGGCTCCTCTTCTTCCTCCTCGCGCCCGTCGTCATGATCCTGCTCGTCAGCTTCTGGACGTGGACGGTGAGCGGCTTCGAGTCCGTCTGGACGCTCGACAACTACCGGTTCCTCTTCGACTCGAACGTCTACTGGGATCAGCTCTGGAGCAGCTTCTGGCACTCGCTCGTTGTCGTCGCGCTCTCGCTCCTCCTGGGCTTTCCCGTCGCCTACTTCCTTGCGATCTGCGTCACGAGCCTGCGCTATCAGATCGGGCTCTTCATCGTCGCCCTCGCACCGTTCTGGACGAGCTACCTCATCCGGGCGGTCGCCTGGATCCCGATGATGGGGCGGCAGGGCGCGCTGAACACGGCGCTTCAGGAGGTCGGCCTGATCAGCGAGCCGCTGGACATCCTCCTCTTCTCCGACTTCGCCGTCACAGTGGCGATGCTCCAGCTCTACATCCTCTTCATGGTCGCGCCCATCTTCTTCATGCTGGCGCAGATCGACCGGAGCTCGCTGGAGGCCGCCCGGGATCTCGGCGCCAACGCGTTCAAGACCTTCCGGGAGGTCGTCCTGCCGCAGTCGGCGCCGGGCATCGTCATCGGGTCGATCTTCGTCTTCATCCTCACCATGGGTGAATTCGCCACCGTGCGGATCATCGGGGGCGGGACCGTCTCCTCGGTCGGGACGATCGTGCAGACTCAGGTCGCGTCGGTGCAGTTCCCACAGGCCGCGGCCAGCGCGGTCTTCCTCGTCCTCGCCATGATCCTCGGCGTCTTCGTGCTGCTCCGCTTCTCGAACCTTCGCGAGGAGCTCTAGTCATGCGCGGGCGCTGGACGAAGCGCATCCTGGCCGTCTACTTCGTCCTCTTCCTGCTCTTCCTCTACGGCCCGATGATCGTCATGGCTGCGCTCTCCTTCCAGGGACCGGAGGGCACGGTGACCTTCCCCATGCGCGGGCTCGGCTTCCACTGGTGGAACGAGCTCGTGAGCGGCTCGCGCGCCGACACGATCCGGGAGACCGCGACCAGGTCGCTCCAGCTGTCGATCGTGAGCGGCCTGGTCGTCGCCGTCCTCGCCTTCACCCTCTCGATGGGCTACCGCCGGCGCTTCCGGCTCGACGGCGTCCTCTTCTACCTGATCATGCTCGCGCTGATGACGCCCGGGATTCTGCTCAGCCTCGGGACGTCGTTCTTCTGGCGCTTCATGGGCCAGCAAACGAGCCTCTGGCAGACCGCGCTCGGGACGAACGTGGTCTGGGGGCTTCCGTTCGCGTTCCTCATCATGGTGGCCGTCTGGAACCGCTACGACAGCACGGTCGAGGAGGCGTCCCGCGACCTGGGAGCGAGCGGTTTCCGGACCTTTCGCGAGGTGACGCTCCCGCTCGTCTGGACCGGGTTGCTCGGCGCCTTCCTCTTCGGGTTCACGCTCGCGTGGAACGAGTACGACCGCACGGCGCTTCTGGCGGCGGGCGCGAACACGCTCCCGCTCGAGATCTTCGCGCTGACGGTGGGCTCGGTCATCCGCCCCGACCTCTATGCGCTGGGAACGGCCACGACCGCAGTCTCCCTGATCGGCGTCGGGCTCTTCCTCCTCGTCGCGGCGATCGTCTTGCGTCGGCGCGCCCGGACGACGGACGATGTCCGGGAGGAGTACGGCGACGTCGAGACGGGCGACGCGCTGCCGGTCGCCGTGCCGGGCTCGCGCGCCCGCTAGGACGCCGTGAGGGTCGTGGTCGTCTCGACAGGCGGGACGATCGCCATGCGCCCGGACCCGGCAACGGGCAAGCTCGTCCCCGCGGTCGGCGGCGAAGAGCTCGTGGGCATGCTGCGCTGGCCGGAGGCGCCGCCCCTCGAGCTGGACGAGTTCGCCCGCGTGCCGAGCTTCGACGTCCACGGTGACCTTGCGCTCGCCCTGGCCGAGCGCGTGGCCGAGCAGTGCGCCCGCGACGACGTCGCCGGAGTCGTGGTGACGCACGGCACCGACACGATGGAGGAGTCGGTCTACACGGTCGACCGTCTGCACGGCTCCGGGAAGCCGGTCGTCTTCACCGGCGCTCAGCGCGGGGCGGACGAGCCCGACACCGACGGCCCCCGCAACCTGCGGACGGCGATCCAGGTCGCGCTCGCAGAGGAGTCCA
Organism: Gaiellaceae bacterium; assembly: GCA_035457655.1. Classification (GTDB taxonomy): domain Bacteria; phylum Actinomycetota; class Thermoleophilia; order Gaiellales; family Gaiellaceae; genus JAIBJN01. The sequence continues at coordinate 37,462 of DATIBF010000125.1, read as the reverse complement.
CCGACCGCGGGGCGCTGGTCGTCTTCGCGGGAGAGGTCCACGGCGCGCGCGAGGTGCGCAAGGTGCACACGAGCGCGCTCGAGGCCTTCGGCTCGCCGGGGTACGGGCCGCTCGGCCACGTCGACGGGCAGCGTGTGACCTACCGGCGTCGGCCCGACCGCACCCCGCCGCTCCCGTTGCCCGAGGGCCCGCTCCCTCAGGTCGACCTGATCCGCCTCTACGCCGGGAGCGACGACCGCTTTCTGCGAAGCTCGCTCGAGTCGGGCAGCCGTGGGATCGTGCTCGAAGCGACGGGCCGCGGCAACGCGAACGAGCGTGTGCTCCCCGGCGTCGAGGCGGCCGTGGCGGCGGGCGTTCCCGTGGTCGTCTGCTCGCGCTGCCTCGAAGGGCGGGTGGAGCCCGTGTACGGGCGCGGCGGCGGTAAGGACCTGGCGGAGGCCGGCGCCTCCTTCGCGGGCGACCTCGCGGGCCCGAAGACCCGCGTACTCCTCCAACTCGTGCTCGCCATCGGCCGGGACCTCTCACAGGCCCTTGCTGCGGAGGGCGGATGATCGTTAGGGTCGAAGTCAGACAAAAGGAGGTCAGCCCATGTCGGTATTGATCAAGGGCGGTCGCATCGTTACGGCCTCGGACGACTACGTCGGCGACGTCTACGCAGAGGGCGAGGCGGTCTCGCTGATCGGCGAGTCGCTGGACGTGCAGGCCGACAAGGTCATCGACGCGAGCGGGAAGTACGTGCTCCCGGGAGCGATCGACCCCCACACGCACATCGAGATGTTCTTCGGCGGCACGACGACGTGCGACGACTTCACGTCGGGCACGGTCGCTGCCGCTTTCGGAGGGACGACGTCGCTCGTGGACTTCTGCATGCAGGCGCCCGGCACGCCGTTCCCCGAGGCGCTCGACAACTACTTCGAGAAGATCGAGCGCTGCAAGCCGGTGATCGACGTCGGTTTCCACATCGGCGTCACCGACATCGAGGGTGGCGGGGGCCTCGACGCGCTCGCAAAGCTGCCCGACGAGGGCGTCACCTCGTACAAGCTGTTCATGGCGTACAAGGGCGCCGTCATGGTCGACGACGAGACGCTGTTCAAGACGATGGAGGTCGCGCGTGAGACCGGCGGCCTCGTGATGGTGCACGCCGAGAACGGCGATGCCATCGACGTGATCGTCAAGAAGGCGGTCGCCGAGGGGAAGACGGATCCGATCTGGCACGCGCGGACGCGTCCGATGGAGACGGAGGCCGAGGCGACGAACCGGGCGATCCAGCTGGCGCGTGTCGCCGGGTGCCCGCTCTACGTCGTCCACGTCTCCTGCCAGCCCGCGGTCGAACCGATCGCGCTTGCGCGGGAGAAGGGTTGGGACGTCTGGGGCGAGACGTGCACGCAGTACCTCTTCGTCGACGAGAGCGCGTTGGAGAAGCCGGACTGGGAGGGCGCCAAGTACATCTACACGCCGCCGCCGCGTCCGAAGGAGCATCAGGAGCACCTGTGGAAGGCGCTCGTCACGGACGACCTCTCGGTCGTCTCCACCGACCACTGCCCCTTCAACTGGCCCGAGCAGAAGGGCATCAACGGTCGCGAGTTCGAGAAGGTGCCGAACGGCGGCCCGGGTATCGAGAACCGTCTCCACATGCTGCATCACTTCGGCGTGCGCAGCGGCCGCATCACGCTGAACCGGTTCGTCGAGCTGACTTCGACGAACGTCGCGAAGCGGTTCGGGCTCTACCCGCGGAAGGGGACGATCGCGGTCGGGAGCGACGCGGACCTCGTCGTCTGGGATCCGGACAAGCAGCTGACGATCTCCGCCTCGACGCACCACTCGAACGTGAACTACAGCCTCTTCGAGGGGACCGAGGTGCGCGGTGCCCCCGAGGTCGTGCTCGTCCGCGGCCAGGTGATCGTTGAGAAAAACGAGCTCGTCGCCGAGCCGGGGGCGGGCCGCTTCGTGAAGCGGGCGCGCTCCGGCGAGAAGCTGACGGCCGCCGGGCGACAGGAGGCCGTCCCCGCATGAGCGACGAGGAAGCCCGAGACGTCTACGAGCGCGCCCGCCTGGGCGGAAGCGTCACGCTGGGCCGGCGCCCGGCCGTCCTCGTCGTGGACTTCAGCTGCGGGTTCACCGACCCGGGGAGCACGCTCGGGGCGGACCTGACCGCGGAGGTCGAGACGACGAGGCGGCTGCTCGACGCGGCGCGCGCGCGCGGCCTGCCGGTGGTCTTCACGACGATCGGGTTCGAGCCCAACAGGAAGGACGGCGGACTGTGGCTCCAAAAGGTGCCGTCGCTCGGCGAGCTCGAGCTCGGGGGCCACTGGGTCGAGATCGACCCCCGGCTCGAGCGCCGCGAGGACGAGACGGTCATCGTGAAGAAGGGCGCGTCGGCGTTCTTCGGCACGAACCTGACCGCCGTCCTCGTCTCGCAGGGGGTGGACACGGTGATCCTCTGCGGGGCGACGACGAGCGGGTGCATCCGCGCGACGGCGATCGACCTCCTCCAGAACGGCTTCCCGGCGCTGGTTCCGCGCGAGTGCGTGGGTGACCGTGCCCAGGCGCCGCACGAGGCGAACCTCTTCGACATCCAGGCGAAGTACGCGGACATCGTCTCGGCCGAGGAGGCGATCGGCTACCTGGAGAGCGTCCCGGAGCGGGTTAGGACGCCCGCCTGAGCACTGGGGAGGGAAGGCGGCTCGCCGTCTCCCCTCCCGCGCCGAGTGGACGCCGTCGTCCTCGCCACGCTCGCCCGTCGCGCTCATGGACGGCGGTCCTTAGAAATCGATCCACGCTTCGGGCCTCGCTCACGACGTTCTCCAGTCCCTCCGATCGCCAACCGCCGAGGTGGCCTCAGCTGCCGCGCGGGCTCCTGCGGGCGAAGTCGTCCGCGATCTCGTCGAACGTGGCCCAGCGGACGCCGTCGTGAGAGTTGATGTGCTCGATGATCCGCTCGTGCATGAGCAGCACCTGCGGGCGTCCGCTCACATCGGGGTGGATCGTCATCGTGAACACGGCGTAGTCGTGCTCGCGGTAGACCCAGTCGAAGGCGTCCATCCAGATCTGCTCGAGCTGCCGGGGATTGACGAAGCCGTGGCTGTTGGGCGAAGCCTTGATGAACATCATGGGCGGGAGGTCGTCGAGGTACCAGCTAGCGGGGATCTCGATCAGGTCTGTCTCCTCCCCGCGCACGAGCGGCTTCATCCAGTCGGCGGCCGCCTGCGAGTAGTCGATCTTCGTCCAGGAGTCTCCGACGCGGACGTAGTAGGGGTGGAAGTCCTTGTGCATGAGCGAGTGGTCGTACTTGATCCCGTGCTTGAGCAGGAGCTCGTTCGTGACGCGGGAGAACTCCCACCACGGCGCGACATAGCCCGTCGGGCGCCGGCCCCATACCTCCTCGATCAGGCCGATGCACTTGAGGAGGACGTCCTCCTCCTGCTCCGGCGTCATCGCGATCGGGTTCTCGTGAGAGTACCCGTGCATGCCGATCTCGTGCCCGGCCTCCGCGACCATGCGGGTCTCGTCCGGGAACGTCTCGATCGAGTGGCCCGGGATGAACCACGTCGTCTTCAGCCCCGCCTTCTCGAACAGGTCGAGCAGCCGAGGGGTGCCGACCTCGCCGGCGAAGAGCCCGCGCGAGATGTCGTCCGGCGAGTCCTCGCCGCCGTACGACCCCAACCACCCGGCGACGGCGTCCACGTCGATGCCGTACGCGCAGAAGATCTCCTTGGCCATCGCTTCCTCCTCCTCTTCCGACGGGATGTGAACGTAGTGCCGGAGCGTGCTAGAAAGCAAGCGCCATGTGTGCTCTCTGCGGCGTCCTGCTCACGAGCCACTGGGCGGAGCGCGAGTCCGGGAGGCGGCAGCGCGTCTTCCGAGCCCAGCTCCTGAGCCGGGTGCTCTCGCACTACGGCCTCGAGCTCCGGGACTGGGGCGGCCGCGTGTACGTCCTGCACGACCGGAAGGGCGGGACGGCGGTGGTGAACGACCTCGGCGGCCTCTGGACGGCGGCGGAAGCGCTCGCCGGGCGCCCGCTCGATCCGCTCGACCCGGCGCTCGTCGCGGAGCTGCGCGGTGGGTGAGCGCCTCCCGGTCGTCGTCTTCACCGGCTTCCTCGGGAGCGGTAAGACGACGCTTCTCTCCCGCCTGCTCGGGCGACCCGAGCTCGGCGAGGCGGCCGTGATCGTGAACGAGCTCGGCGAGGTGGCGATCGACCACCACCTCCTCCGCCGCGTGGACGAGCGCACCGTTCTCCTCGGCAACGGCTGCCTCTGCTGCACCCTCCGGGGCGACCTCGCGGACGAGCTCCGGGATCTGCTGAGCCGACGCACACGCGGCGAGATTCCACCTTTCCGGCGGGTGCTCGTCGAAACCACCGGGCTCGCGGATCCCGTTCCGGTCCTGAACACCGTGCTCACCGAGCCGGTGGTGCAGCACCATTTCGAGCCGGGCGCCGTCATCGCGACCGTCGACGCGCTCAACGCGGACGGGCAGCTCGACCGGGAAGAGCAGACCATGAAGCAGGTGCTCGTCGCCGACCGCCTCGTCGTCACGAAGACCGACGTCGCGGAGCGGAGCGCCGTCGACGACCTCGAGGAGCGGCTCCACGGCCTCAACCCCGCCGCCGACCTGCTGGAGGCGTCCTTCGGCGAGGCCGACCCGGAGCTCCTCCTCGCGCCCGGCAACCTCGACCCGCGTCGGCTCCGGCTGCCGGTGGAGCCGCGCCACGCGGACGTGCACCCCTTCGTGCTCTTCCTCGACCGTCCCGTGGACTGGACGGCGTTCGGGATCTGGCTCACGATGCTGCTCGGAGGCCGCGGGGCGGACGTCCTGCGCGTGAAGGGGCTCCTGAACGTCGGCGCGCCCGGCCCGGTCGTCTTGAACGGCGTCCAGCACGTCGTCCACCCGCCCGAGCACCTCGACGCCTGGCCCGACGACGACCGCCGCTCGCGCATCGTCTTCATCGCCCGCGGCATCGGCAAGCGCGAGGTCGAGGAGTCGCTCGCCGCCTTCGACGCCGCCGCGCGCCAGGCGTAGCTCACAGGACCTCCAGCAGGCGCCGTACCTGCACCCGCTTGTGCTCTGATCCCATCGGGACGAGGCCAAGGCGCTCGCCGGGCCGCAGGTCGAGGGAGGCGAGCTGCGCGCGACAGTCCGCCGGCGTTCCGGCGACGGCCCAGTCGGCGACGATCTCGTCGGGGACGAGGTCGGCGTGCGCTCCGGGCTCGAGGTGGCGACCGTACTCGTACGAGGCTCGGATCCGCTCGGCTGCCTCGTGCTCGACGGGCGTGAGCTCTGCCGGCAGCGGGTGGCGGAGCGAGCGTGCGACGTAGGGCTTCACGTCCTCGCGGGCCTGCTCCGCGTCCTCAGCTGCGGCGATGGGCACCCACCAGACGACCTGGAAGCCCGGCGCCGGGCCGCCGGCCCGGAGGCGGGCGCGGGCGGCCTCGAGCTGGCGGGAATGGAGGCCGACGACCGCCAGGCAGCCGTCGCCGATGCGACCTGCGAGCTCGAGCACTCGCGGGCCGCTCGCGCCGATGAGGAGCGGGATGGGCGGCTGCCCGGCGCCGTAGCCGAGGCCGCCTTCGCCGCCTGCCCAATAGGTGCGGATCTCCGTTACGGCGCCCTCGAGCTCCGCGAGCCGCGCAGGCCTGGCGCCCACCGTTCGCACGGCGCTCGCGCCGAGGCCGAGCCCGAGCGCGGCCCGCCCGCCCGAGAGCTCCTGAAGCGTCATGAGCGAGCTCGCCGTCACCGCGGGCTGGCGCGAGACCGGGTTCGTGACCGCGGGGCCGAGGCGGATGCGATCGGTCCGCTCGGCGACGGCGCCGAGAAGGACGTAGAGCTCGCGCCAGAGGACCGGCGAGTCGCCGACCCAGATGCCGCCGAGGCCGGCAGCCTCGGCGAGCTCGACGCACTCGAGGAGGCCGTGCGGCGCCTCGGTTCCGTAGACGACGAGGTCGATTCCCGACCGCTCAAGCATGCGGCAGCACCTCACGCGCGAGCAGCTCGAGCGTGCGCATGGCATCGCGCTGGGGCAGGCCGGGCCACTGGACGCGGAGGACGAGCTCGGTGACGCCGATCGTGCGCAGGGCGTCGATCTGCGCCAGGACCGTCGCGGGCGCGCCGAGCAGAAAGCGGCCGGCATGGAGCGCGTCCCACCCCTGCCTGAGCGTGTCCGTGGGCGGGAGGACGTCGCTCTGCCCCCAGTCGACGTAGGTCTCGTACTTGCGAGCCAGATACGGGCGCGCAATCCGGAAGGCCTCGTCGTCGGTCGGCGCGACGCAGGCCTCGCGGAGCATGGGCAGCTCGTCCGGCTCGGAGCCTCGCTCGGCACGGAAGAGCTCGAGCTGACGCTCCACCTCCGCGAGGGACGCGTGCGGGTTCACGAACCACGTGTCGGCCAGGCGGGCGGCGCGCCGGACTGCGGCGTCGCCGTTCGCCGCCATCCACATCGGAGGTCGCGGCGACTGCACCGGCCGGGGCGCGAGGCGGGCGCGCTCCAGGCCGTAACCGTGTCCCTCCGCGGTCACCTCCTCACCCTCGAGCAGCCGCCGCACGACGTCGAGCTTCTCGGTGAACACGCCGACCCGCCGCTCAGGCACGCCGAAGGCGGCGGTCTCCTCGGCGCGGTAGCCGAGCCCGACGCCGAGGACGAAGCGTCCGCCGGTTATGACGTCCAGCGTCGCCGCTTGCTCGGCCACCTCGACCGGGTTCAGGAGCGGGAGGAGGAGGATTCCGGCTCCGACGCGCATGTCCCCCGTCTCCGCCGCGAGGCGGCCGAGCAGCGGCACCGGCTGGAGCATCTGGAAGGGCGCCGGCAGGAAATGCTGGCCGGCGAAGACCGAGTGGAAGCCGGCGTCGCGCGCGAAGCGCACCTGCTCGAGGTGCTCGGCGAGCCGGGCGGCCGGGTCCTCACCGGCCGGGTGCTGCGCCGATACGAAGAGACCGAAGCGCAAGGAGAGGCGGCTAGTAGGAGCGCGGCATCCCGAGAACGTGTTGGCCGAGGTAGGCGAGGATGAGGTTGTTCGAGACCGGGGCGATCGTGTAGAGGCGGGTCTCGCGGAACTTGCGCTCGACGTCGTACTCCTCCGCGAAGCCCCAGCCTCCGTGGGTGTCCAGGCAGGCATTCGCCGCCGCCCAGGACGCCTCTGCGGCGAGGAGCTTCGCCATGTTCGCCTCCGCACCGGCGGGCTCGCCCTGCTCGAACAGCCAGGCCGCCTTGTAGCGCATGAGATCGGCCGCCTCGATGGCCGCGTGCGCCCTCGCGACCGGGAACTGGACGCCCTGGTTCGCGCCGATCGGCCGACCGAAGACCTGCCGCTCCGACGCGTAGCGCGCCGCCTTCTCCACGAACCAGCGGCCGTCGCCGATGCACTCCGCCGCGATGAGCACGCGCTCGGCGTTCATCCCGTCGAGGATGTAGCGGAAGCCCTGCCCCTCCTCGCCCACGAGCGCGTCGGCCGGGAGCTCGACGCCGTCGAGGAACACCTCGGTCGTTGCGTGGTTCATCATCGTGCGGAGCGGCCGGATGGTGATCGTGTCCCCGGCGGCCTTCATGTCGACGAGGAAGACCGAGAGCCCTTCGCTCCGCTTCACGACCTCGTCGAGCGGCGTCGTGCGGGCGAGCAGGAGCATCAGGTCGGAGTAGAGGGCGCGCGAGGTGAAAACCTTCTGGCCGCTGACGACGTAGCCGCCGTCCATCCGCTCGGCCGTGGTCTGGATTCGCGTCGTATCCGAGCCCACGGTCGGCTCCGTCACGCCGAAGGCCTGGAGCCGCAGCTCTCCGGCGGCGATCCTGGGCAAATAGCACTCCTTCTGCTCGTCGCTCCCGTGCCGGAGGAGCGTCCCCATGGTGTACATCTGGGCGTGGCAGGCGCCCGCGTTCCCGCCCGACGCGTTGATCTCCTCGAGGATCACGCTGGCCGCCGTCAGCCCGAGGCCTGCGCCGCCGTACTCCTCCGGGATCAGCGCGGCGAGCCAGCCGCCGTCGGTGAGCGCCTGGACGAACTCCTCGGGATAGCGGTCGGGCTCGAGCGAGCGCCAGTACTCGCCGGGGAAGCCGGCACAGAGGTCGCGGACGGCGGCGCGGATCTCCGTCAGCTCGTCGGGGAGCGAGAACTCCACGTCACGCCTCGTACCGCTCGAGCAGGCGCCGAGCGATGAGGAGCTGCTGGATCTCGTTCGAGCCCTCGCCGAGGATGAGCACGGGAGCATCCCGGTAGATGCGCTCGACGACGTACTCCTGCGAGTAGCCGTAGCCGCCGTGGATCCGCATCGCCTCGAGCGCGACCTCCTCGGCCGTCTCGGTCGCGAAGAGCTTGGCCATGCCCGCCTCCAGGTCGGCGCGCTCCCCGGCGTCCTTCTTGCTCGCGGCCTCGAGCATGAGGAGCCGCGATGCCTCGATCTTCGTCGCCATCTGTGCCAGCTTGAGCTGGATCGCCTGGTGGCGGGCGATCGGCTTGCCGAAGGCCTCCCGCTCCTGGGCGTAGCGGATCGCGGCCTCGAACGCCGCCTGCGCGATTCCCACGGCTCGGGCGGCGATGTTCACGCGCCCGAGCTCGATTCCGCCCATGAACTGCTTGAAGCCCACGCCCTCCTCGCCGCCGAGCACCGAGGCGGCGGGCGTGCGGAAGCCGTCGAACGCCAGCTCCGTCGACTCGACCCCCTTGTACCCGAGCTTCTTGAGCGGGCGGGAGACCGTCAGGCCGGGCTGCTCGTGGACGTTCGGCGTCTTCTCGACGATGAAGGCCGTCATCCCCCGGTGCAGGGGGTCGGCGTCCGGGTCGGTCTTCGCGAGGAGCATGACGCCGCTCGACCGCAGGCCGTTGGTGGCCCACATCTTCTGACCGGTGATCACGTACTCGCCGTCCTCGCGCACGGCGCGGGTGCGGATCGCCTGAACGTCGGACCCGGCGTGCGGCTCGGTCATCGAGTAGGCGAAGTGCAGCTCGCCCGTGGCCATGCGTGGGAGATAGCGCGCGCGCTGCTCGTCCGTCCCGTGCTCCCCGATCATCCAGGCGGAGATGAAGTGCGTGTTGAGGACGCCGGAGAGACTCATCCAGCCGCGCGAGAGCTCGACCTGGATGCGGGCGTATGTCGAGAGGTCGAGGCCGAGGCCGCCGTAGGCCTCGGGGATGGTGACGCCGAAGAGGCCGAGCTCCTTCATCGTCTCCACGAGCGCCGTGGGGTACTCGTCGGCATGCTCGAGGTCGGAGGCGACCGGCACGACGTCGCGCTCGACGAATTCCCGGATCGTCGCGACGATCTCTCGCTGCTCGGAGGTCTGCTCCGTCGCGTCCATCAGGCCGGCGCCCGCTCGAGCGCGGCGGCTGCGAGCGGCGCGAGCGCAGCCCGAAGGTCGTCCTGCTCCTCGAGGGCGAGGAGGGCTTCCTCGAGGGCCTCCACCGCTTCTGCCTCGAGCGCCAGCCCGGCGTTCTCTCGGTACTTCTCCCGCACCTCCTCGGTCGTCATCGGGTTCTCCGGGCCTCCGCGCTGGTGCGGCAGGTCGGCCTCGAGCGTGCGCCCGTCCCGCGTGGTGATGCGCACGCCGCCGGGGAAGGCGGCCGGATAGGTCGGGTAGTCCTTCGTCTCGTAGCGGACGCGCCGGGCGAGCTCGAGCACGCGGGGGTCGCGGATCGCGTCGTCGGCGTAGGTGGTGACGCCGCAGCGGCCGTGGACGACCATCGCGGCCGCGGAGTACTGGAGGCTGAACTTCGCCTCGTAGGTGGTGCGGGGAGCGACCTTCGCGGCCGTCGGTTCGAGCACGAGGTCGACCCCCGCCGCCGGGACGGTGACGACGATCTCCTCGACGTCCTCGGGGGAGAGGCCGCCCGCGCACGCCTCGGCCGTCGCGCCGACTGCGCCGTGCATGAAATGGCATGCCGGGTAGGGCTTGTACGCGATCCGGGGCGTCTCCCAGCGGGAGCCGAGGTCGGCGAGCTGGGCGTCGAGGTCGATCTCGCCCTTCTCGGCGCCGAGGAAGGCGTGGTAGAGGCCGAACTTTCCCTCGAAGATGCTGGGCGGTCCCTCGGCTCCGTGCGCGGCGAGACGGACGGCGACGAGGCCACCGTGGGCGGCCCAGGCCGGGTGGATGGGCTTCGTCGCCGTACCGTCCTCGAGATAGGCGAAGACGCCCGACGCGAGCGAGCCGGCGATCCCGAGCGCGCTCGCCGCCCGTCCGGAGTTCAGCCTGCCCAGGCGCGCGGCCGCCGCGGTCGCGCCGAAGATCCCGCAGACGGCCGTCGGATGGAACCCGCGCGCATGGAAGCGGCCGGAAGCGGCCATGCCGACACGTGTGACGACCTCGTTCGCGGCCACGATCGCCGCGAGCGCGTCGCGCCCGGGGGCTGCGCCCGCCTCCGCGACCGCCAGCGAAGCGGGGCAGGTGACGACGCTCACGTGGGCGATCGAGTCCGAGTGGGTGTCGTCGAAGTCGAGGCCGTGGCAGAGCATCGCGTTCGCGAAGGCCGCGTTCGCAGCGGGCAGGCCCCCTCCCCCGATGACGGTCGCCTGGTCGCCGCCGCCGAGCTCGGCCATCGTCTCGCGCCCTTCGGTGGCGACGCCGAGGGCCGCGGCGGCGAGACCGCAGCCCAGCGTGTCGAGGAGGTGGAGCTTGGCCGCCTCCGCGACCTCGCGCGGAACCTCGTCGATGCCGAGGCCGGTGCTCCATTCCGCAATCGTCTGCGCGGCCGTCACCCTAGACCGTCCAGTCCGCGTCGGTGCCCGGAAACGAGTCTTCGACCTCAGGGGCGTCACGCTTGTAGACCATGAACGTCCGCTGGAACTCGATCACGACCTCGCGCCGCTGGTTCACGCCGCGGGAGCGCATGGTGACGATGCCGACGCTCGGGTTCGAGCTCGACTCGCGCAGGTTTGTGATCTCGCTCTCGGCCCAGAGCGTGTCGCCGGCGAACACCGGATGCGGAAGCTTGATGTCCGTCCAGGAGAGGTTCGCCGTCGCGTTCTCGCTCGTGTCGGGCACCGTCATGCCGGTGACGAGCGCGAGCGTGAACGTGCTGTTGACGAGCGGGCGCCCGAACCGGGTTCGTTCCGCGAAGGGGACGTTGAAGTGCACCTGGTTCGTGTTCATGGTCAGGCACGTGAACCAGACGTTGTCCGTCTCGGTGATCGTACGGCCGAAGCGGCTGCGGAAGACGTCGCCGACCTCGAAGTCCTCGTAGAACCTGCCGCGCCACGCCTTGGGCGCCACCGCGCGCTCTTGCGTCATCGGGGAACGCTCCTTTCGGTCTCGGCCAGGACTCGTCTGGCCCGCTCGACGACGGGAAGGTCGATCATCTCGCCGTCGAGTGCGACGACGCCCCGTCCGTCCGCGATCGCGTGCTCGTAGGCGTCGATCACGCGACGGGCGTGCTCCTGCTCCTCCTTGGTCGGCGAGAACACCCGGTTCACGATCTCGATCTGGGACGGGTGGATGCAGGCCTTGCCGCGGAAGCCGAGCGAGCGCGCGAGGCGCGCCTCGGCGTCGAGTCCCTCGTCGTCGCGAATGTCCACGTGCACGAGGTCGAACGGGCTCCGGATGCCGGCAGCGGCCGAGTCGACGACGAGCTGCGAGCGCGCGTAGAGCACCTCCAGGCCGTCCGCGCGTGGCTCGAGGCCGAGCTCGGCGCCCAGGTCGACGGCACCGAGGACGAGGGCCGCGACGCGTGGCAGGCGGGCGGTGTCGTGAGCCTGGCGCAGGCCGAGGGCCGTCTCGACGATCGCGATGACCGGGGGGCCGTCCGGCCCGAGCGCCGTCACCGCTTCCGGCGTTGCCTTCGGCAGGACGAGCGCGTCCAGCTCGAGACCGCTCACGGCCTCTAAGTCGGCTTCCCAGTGTGGCGTCCCGACAGCGTTCGGGCGCACGGTCACGAGGCTTCGGGTGGCGGCGCCTTCGAGCACCCGTCTCACGACCGCGCGGGCGGCGTCCTTCTCGCCGGCCGGCACCGCGTCCTCGAGGTCGGCGACCACCGCGTCGGCGCCCGCAGCGAGCGCCTTCCGCAGCTTCCCCTCCTCGAGGCCGGGCGCGAAGAGCAGGGAGCGGGCCGTTGCGAGCGACATCGAAGTTGACATTGTTGCCGAAGTCAGACATAAACACGGATTCGGTCCGGTGCGCAAGGAGGAGCAGCTGTGAAGGCCGTCGTGTTCCACGAGTTCGGGAGCTCCGAGGTGCTCCGACTCGAGGAGTTGAGCGACCCGATGCCGGGGCGCGGCGAGGTCGCGATCGACATCGCGGCGTGCGCCCTCAACCACCTCGACGTCGACGTTCGCGAAGGCACGTCGCGGTTCCCCGTCGAACCCCCCCACGTCCTCGGCCTCGAGGTGGTCGGTCGGATCGCCGCGCTGGGCGAAGACGTCGAGGGGTGGCAGGTGGGCGACCGCGTCATGCCGTACCTGATGGACACCTGCGGCCGCTGCCGCTTCTGCACGACCGGCCGCGAGTCGCTGTGCCTCGATGCCGGCTTCATCAGCTTCGCCCACTCCGGAGGCTACGCGGAGCGGCTCGTCTGCTCGGCTTCGCAGCTCGTGCGCGTGCCGGACGAGGTCTCGGACGTCGAGGCGGCGGCCCTGCAGATCGCCTTCGCAACCGCCTGGCACATGCTCTTCACGCGCGGGGGGCTCCGCCCCGGCGAGACCGTGCTCGTCAACTCGGTGGGAAGCGGCATCGGCTCGGCCGCGGTGCAGCTCGCGCACATGGCCGGCGCCTACGTGATCGGAAACTCGTCGCGCGACGACAAGCTCGCTCGCGCTGCCGAGCTCGGGCTGGATGCCGGGGTCAACTACACGAAGCAGGACCTCGTGGCGGAGGTCATGCGCCTGACGGACGACCGCGGGGTCGACCTCGTGTACGAGCACTGTGGCGGTGAGCTCTTCCAGATGGGGCTCGACTCGCTCTCGAAGGACGGGCGCCTCGTCATCTGCGGCGGCCACGCGGGCGAGGTCGTCCCCTTCGACATCATCCCCTTCTTCCGCGCGCAGAAGTCCGTCATCGGCTCGTTCGTCTACACGATGGCCGAGGTCGAGGCCTGCCTCGAGCTTGCGCGCCGCGGTCGCATCCTCCCGCTCGTCCACAAGACCTTCCCGCTCGAGAGGGCGAAGGACGCCATGGAGTTGATGGAGAGCCGGGAGTTCTTCGGAAAGATCGTCCTCACGACCGGGAGTGGCGCGTGAAGCGACTCGGAGTCGACGTCGGAGGCACGTTCACCGACCTGATCTACGTCGACGACGAGAGCGGCACGGTGCTCGTCCACAAGCTGCCGACTACCGCCGAGGACCCGTCGCAGGGAACGGTTCAGGGCATCCGCGAGCTGACCGCCGAGGCGGGGGAGAGCCCCGCTGCCCTCGACGGGGTCTTCCACGGGACGACGATCGCGACGAACATCGTGATCGAGCACGACGGCGCCCGCGTCGGGATGATCACGACGGAGGGCTACCGCGACATCCTGCACATAGCGCGGCACAAGAAGCCGCTGAACTTCTCGAACTACCAGGACCTGCCGTGGCAGCGCTACCCGATCGTGCGTCGCCGCTACCGGCTCACCGTCCCCGAGCGGATCACCGGGGACGGCGAGGTGCTCGTGCCACTCGACGAGGACGCCGCCCGGGAACGGGTCAGAGAGCTGAAGGAAGCCGGCGTCGAGGCGGTCGCGGTGTGCTTCCTGTTCTCCTTCCTCAACCCGGAGCACGAGGCGCGCGTCGCCCGGATCGTGCGCGAGGAGTTCCCCGAGGCCTTCCTCTCGGTCTCCTCGGAGGTCCTGCCCCAGTACCGCGAGTACGAGCGCTTCTCCACGGTCTGCCTCAACGCCTTCATCGGGCCGAAGGTCGCGAGCTACGTGCGCCGGCTCGAGGAGGAGCTACGGGCGCTGGACGTCCGGACGGACGTCCATCTGATGACCTCGGCGAGCGGCGTCTCGACGCCCGAGGCGGCGACCACGCGCCCCGTGAATCTCCTCATGTCCGGGCCCGTCGCCGGCGTGGTCGGCGGCATCTGGGCGGGACGCCAGGCCGGCCATGAGAACGTGATCACGCTCGACGTCGGCGGGACCTCGGCCGACATCGGCCTTGCGCAGGGGGGCAAGCTCCGCATGAAGCACTTGCTGGACACGAAGGTCGGCCCCTACCAGGCGATGATCCCGATGGTCGACGTCGACACGATCGGCGCCGGCGGAGGTTCGATCGCCTACGTCGACCAGGGCGGCATCTTCCGCGTCGGCCCGCGCTCGGCGGGCGCCGACCCGGGGCCGGCGGCGTACGGACGCGGAGGCACCGAGGCGACCGCGACCGACGCCATGGTCGTGCTCGGATGGATCAGTCCGGAGGCGTTCCTCGGCGGGGGCATGGAGCTTCAGCCCGACCTGGCCCGGCGGGCATTCGAGAACGGCCCGGCGCAGGCTCTCGGGATGAGCGTCGAGGAAGCCGCGATGGGGGCGGTGCAGATCCTCACGCACTCCATGGTTCAGTCCATCGAGGAGAACTCCGTGCGCAAAGGGTTCGACCCGCGCGACTTCGCGCTGGTCGCCGAGGGCGGCGCCGGCCCGCTCTTCGCGGCGCAGATTGCGGTCGAGGTCGGAACCCCGAACGTCGTCGTCCCACCGTTCCCGGGCGTCACGGCGGCCATGGGCCTCCTGGCCACCGACATGGTCTACGAGTACGTGGCGACCTCGTATCAACGCTTGTCGGCGCTGGACGCCGCCCCGCTCACGGCCCGCTTCGCGGAGCTCGAGGAGGAGGCTCGACGCCAGCTCGAGGCTGACGGGATTCCGGCCGACCGCCTGGTCGTCCAGCGCGTCGTCGACGCCCGCTACGCGGGCCAGGGGTACGAGCTACGGGTCGAGGTCGACTCCGGCGAGATCGACGAGGCCTGGGGGGAGAAGCTCCGAGCCGACTTCCACGACATCCACGAGCGCGAGTACTCGCGCCGCTTCGAGGACTCCGACATCGAGATCCCGAATATCCGGGTGCGCGGGATCGGCCTCATGCCGCCGCTGGAGGACGTCGAGGTCGAGCGCGGCGACGAGGCGCCCCCCGAAGGTGCCTTGCGCTACGAAGGCCCTGCATGGTTCTGGACACAGGGGGAGTTGCGGCAGGTCGCGACCAGGTACTACGACCGCTCCTCCTTGCAGGCGGGCAACCGCCTCCAGGGGCCCGCGATCGTGCACCAGTACGACTCGACGACCGTCGTCCCCCCGGGGCTCGCCGCGTCGGTCGACGGCCACGGCAACATCGTCATCGCGACCGGCGAGGGCGTCCGTGCCGAAGCCCGCCACGCCGCCGAAGCGGTGGAGGCCTAGATGTCCGTGATGGAGTACGAGGTCGGTCGCCGGCCGGGGCCGCCGACGCGCGAGCGCGTGGAGGTCGACCCGGTCACCCTCCGGGTCCTCGGCGGCGCGTTCCACGCCATCGCCAAGGAGATGGCCGGAGTCCTCTTCCGCATGAGCTACAGCTCGATCATCCGCGAGTCCGAGGATCTCGGCGCCGGGATCTTCGACGCGCAGGGACGGGAGCTCTGCGAGTCGGACTCGACGCCGATGCACATCGGCTCGCTTCCCTGGTACATCCGCGGCTTCCTCTACCGCCTGGAGGGGCAGCTCGAGGACGGCGACGTCATCGTCCACAACCATCCCTACCTCGGCGCGTCGCACAGCCCCGACGTCGCCGTCGCGGTGCCGATCTTCCACGAGGGCGAGCTGCTCGGGTTCGCCGCCGTCACCGCGCACGTCCTCGACGTGGGCGGCTCGTTCCCGGGCATCAACGCCGACGCCTTCGACGTCTACGCCGAGGCGAAGATGTACAACGCGCTCCGCTGGTACCAGGCCGGCGAGCTGAACGCGGACCTCGACCGGATGATCTTCGACAACGTCCGGACCGAGACGATGAACCGGGGGGACATGAACGCGATGCTCGCCGCCTGTCAGCTGGGCCGCGAGCGGTTCCTGAGGCTCGTGGAGCGGTACGGGGCCGAGACTGTCATGAGCGCCGCCTACGAGTGGATGGACTACTCCGAGCGGATGCTCCGCGCGGAGATCGCGAAGATCCCGGACGGCGAGTACTCGGCGCCGACGGGATGGCTGGACGACGACGCCCGCAACCGCGGCGTCCGGCTCCGCGTGGAGACGAAGGTCGTCGTCGAGGGGGACTCGATCACGATCGACCTGACCGGCTCCAATCCCGAGGTGCCGACCGGGTTCAACGTTCCCTTCGAGGGCTCGCTTCTCGTCGGGGCCTACTACGCCGTCCGCACCATCTTGCTCGACGAGGCCGTCTTCCCGGAGCACGTCCCGCAGAACGACGGCGTCTTCCGTCCAGTGGAGGTCGTCGCTCCGAAGGGGACGATCTACAACCCGACTTTCCCTCGCGCGTGCTTCTCGCGCTTCACCCAGGTGCAGCGGGTGGTCGACAACGTCATCCTCGCCCTGAGCGACGCGCTGCCGGAGCGGACGACGGCGGGGAACTCGGCAGGGATTCACTTCTGCGCGTACTCGGGGTTCGACGAGAGGCAGGGTGAGTACTGGCTCTACCTCGAAGTGAACGAAGGGGCGTACGGAGGCCGCCACGGCAAGGACGCGATGGACTCCGTCGACAACCTGATGGCCAACACCCGCAACAACCCGATCGAGGAGCTCGACCTGCGCTTCCCGATCCGCTGCGACCAGTACGAGCTCCGGCCCGAGCCCGCCGCCCCGGGCAAGTGGCGAGGCGGGATCGGCATCATCCGGCGGAACCGCTACCTCGTCCCGGGCGTGTACTCCTGCGAGGGCGATCGGCAGACCGACCCGCCGCGGGGCGTGTTCGGCGGGTGGGACGGGCTCGTCGCCTCCTGTCGGAAGAACGCGGACCGGCCGGACGAGGAGGTCCTGGAAGCGAAGGTCACCGGCGTCCCCTTCGAGGCCGGCGACTTCATCGAGCTCGTCGAGCCGAACGCCGCCGGGTACGGCGATCCGCTCGAGCGCGACCCGGAACTCGTGCGCGAGGACGTCCTCGACGACTTCACGACGCCGGAGATCGCCCGCGACGCCTACGGGGTCGTCTTCGCCGACGAGCGGACGTGGGCCGTCGACGCGGAGGCCACGGAGCGTCTGCGCGAGGAGCTGCGCGCCTCCCGCGACGGCGCCGGGAGCCTGACTGAGTACTTCAAGACGCACGACCCGAAACGGCGGCCAAACCCCGTGTCGGCCGCCGGCGACCGCGAGTTCGGAAAGGGCTAGCGGGGCCTGAAGGGGCATTAGTGGCACCGAAGCGCGCGATCCGACCGGTTCCGAACGACCCGCAGGAGATGCCCGTGCGCCGGGTCCGCAAGGCATACGAGCAGGTGAACGACCAGCTGCGCGAGCTGATCGTCTCGGGCGAGCTCGCGCCGGGCGAGCGGCTTCCGAACGAGGCGGTGCTCGCGCGCGAGTTCGGCGTCAGCCGCGCGACCGTGCGGGAGGCGCTGCGAATCCTGACCGCCCAGAACCTCATCCGGACGACGAAGGGAGCGGGTGGGGGCAGCTACGTCACCCTGCCCACCGTCGACCACATCTCCGAGTTCCTCCGCGGCAATCTCAACCTCCTGTCCGAGTCGGAGCACGTCACGCTGGAGGAGTTCCTCGAGCTGCGCGAGCTGATCGAGGTGCCCGCGGCACGCCTTGCCGCCGAGCGAGCCAGCCCGGGCGACGTCGAGCGCCTACGCGACACGATCCCCGAGCAGCCGCTTCGCATGACGACGCAGGAGCAGTTCTCGTTCAACAAGGGGTTCCACACAGTGATCGTCGAGGCGTGCGGGAACACGCTCCTCTACATCGCCACGCAGCCGGTCTTCACAGTTCTGCAGACGCATCTCGCCCGTTCGACGCTCGGTCGAAGCTTCCACAGCTCGATCAACGAGCACCACCGTGGGATCCTGGCGGCGATCGCGGAGGGGGACGCCGACGGCGCCGCCGAGCAGATGCATGCCCACCTCGAGTACCTGCGGCCCGCCTACCAGCGGGCGTGGCGACATGCCGTCGCCATGCGCCGCCGCGCGTGACGCTCCCGCTCGCCGACGTCCGGGTCCTCGCGATCGAGCAGTACGGCGCCGGACCGTGGGGGACGCTTCAGCTCGCCGACCTCGGCGCCGAGGTGATCAAGATCGAGGACCCCTCGTCGGGCGGGGACGTGGGCCGCTACGTCCCCCCGTTCCAGGAGGGCGAGGACTCGCTCTTCTTCGAGACGTTCAACCGCAACAAGCGAAGCGTCTCGCTCGACCTCCGCCATCCGGAGGCGCGCCGCGTCCTGGAGGACCTCGTGAAAGCCGTCGACGCCGTCTACTCGAACCTGCGCGGCGACCACCCGAAGCGGCTGCGGATCACGTACGAAGACCTGAAGGACGTGAACCCGCGCGTCGTCTGCTGCTCCCTCTCCGGCTTCGGCATGACCGGTCCGCGGGCGGCCGAGGGCGGCTACGACTACATGATGCAGGGCCTGGCGGGGTGGATGAGCATCACCGGTGAGCCCGACGGGCCGCCGACGAAGAGCGGGCTCTCCCTCGTCGACCTCTCGGGCGGCTACGTCTCCGCGCTCGCGCTGCTGGCCGGCCTCTGGCGCGCCAGGCGCGACGGCGTCGGCTGCGACTGCGACATCTCGCTCTTCGAGACGGCGCTGCACGAGCTCATGTATGTCGGGACGTGGGTGGCGTCCCAGGGCTTCGAGCCCCAGCGCCTCTCGGAGTCCGCCCACCCGTCGATGGTGCCCTTTCAGAACTTTCCCACCGCGGACGGGTGGATCGTCGTCGCGTGCCCGAAGCAGAAGTTCTGGGAGCTGCTCTGCGAGGCGCTCGGCCGGCCCGACCTGGCAGCCGACCCGCGCTTCGCCGACTTCGCGGGCCGGAACGACCACCGCGACGTGCTCGTCCCCGAGCTCCGCCGGACGTTCCTCACGAAAACGACCGAGGAGTGGCTGGAGGTGCTGACCGCCGCCGGGGTGCCGAACGCCCGGGTGAACGACGTCGCCGAGGCGCTCGCCGATCCGCAGGTGCGCGCCCGGCGCGGCCTGGTCGAGATCGAGCACCCGCGACTCGGCACGGTACGCCAGGTGGCCACGCCGCTCCGCGTCGGCGAGGAGGAGAAGCCCGCAAGGCGGGCGCCCTTGCGGGGCGAGGACACGGAGCGCGTGCTCGTCGACCTCTGCGGCTACTCCCGGGAGCGGGTGCGCGAGCTGGCGGCTGCCGGAGCCTTCGGCTAGGAGGGCTCGACGAAACGCCAGGCTGTGCCGCCGGGCCGCGCTCCTCGCCCCGATGCAGCGTCCTCAGTCGCGCCCGTAGCGAACTGCTACGAGCGCTCCCTGCGTCCTTGCCTCGGAACGAGCATCGCGCTAGGACGAGCTCTCGAAGACGTCGAGGGGCAAGAGCGCGGACACGACCGGATTCGGGACGTCCACGACCTCGGACAGCCGCAGGTCGACCGTGGCGCTCATGAGCGCGTACGCCCCCTCACGCCCGAAGCCGCGCTCGATCGTCAGGTGGTCGAGCATGGCGAGGAGGGCCCGGCGCGTAGCGAGGGAGAGGTCCAGGGACTCGTTGCGCCCGTCCTCGCGGACGGACAGTCCCGTCGTCGCGAACGCACGGCGGGCGGGGAGGCCGGGCGTCTCGTACGCGGGGAAGGGCGGGCGCCAGGCCGGACTCTTGCGCAGCCCGAAGCGCAGGGTGACCGAGCCTGCGACCTCGATGCCGGTGCCGCACACCTCTCCCTCGCCCTGCGCGAAGTGGAGGTCGCCCACTGAGAAGAGGGCGCCGGGAACGTCGACGGGCAGCAGGAGCCGGCTGCCTGCCACGAGTTGCGGCACGTCCAGGTTGCCGCCGAGCTCCCGGGGCGGGATCGTCCGCAGGCCCGAGGCGGCCTCGGGCGGGACGGCGGTCTCCGGGAGGTCGTCCGCCACCGCGCCGCCGCGGGCGCGGAGCTCCTCCTCGCGCGCGCGCATCCGCGCGATCGTCTCGTGCGAGGGAGCGACGCCGGCGACGCCGGCGAAGGTCGCCGCGGGCACGCAGACACCGGGCAGCTCCGGCGAACGTGCGCCCCTCCCGTCGATCTCCCACTTGACGAGGTAGGGCGCGGGAAAGAGGTCGGCCAGGTAGCCGAACCCGGGAATGACGGCGGTAACCCCGAAGCTCGCCGGCTCGTAGGCGACGAAGTCGACCTCGAGCACGTCGCCGGGCTCGGCGCCGTCGACGTGGACGGGGCCCGAGAGCGGGTGTCCGCGGCCGAGGTCGAGCGTGCCGACGTCCTCGTGCGCGCTTCCCGGCCCGAGCTGTCCGGCGAGCCCGTCCTCGGTCTCCAGCGTGAGCTCCTCGGCGGGAGCGACGCTCACGGCGGGCTCCAGGTCCGGGTGCCAGCGGTTGTGCATCCTCACGCGGCGAGCAGCGACCGCACGCGCTCCGCCGCCTCGTGCGCCAAAGCGCGCTCGTGCTCGCTCCACGTGCGCGGGGTCCCGACCTGGTGGAGCGAGACGATCGCCGCGAGCCGCCCGTCGTGAAAGACGGGAGTCACGATCTGCGCCGCCAGCCCGCCGTAGGCGACGAGCATCCGCTGGAAGCCGGGATCGTCGAAGGCGCTCGCGCAGTCGTCCTGCACGACCTGGCTGCCCGTCTCGAGGAGCTCGCGGACGACCGGCGCGTTGCGCAGGTCGGTCGTCCGCTCGTCGCGGATCGACGGAACGCCGGGGGAGAGCGCCTCGTGGGTGACGGGAAAGAAGTCGTCCGGCAGGTCGCGGCGGAGCGTGCACCGGCTCGCGCCGGTCGCGTCCAGCAGATCGTCGATGACCTCCTGGAAAGCCCACCTAGCCGCCATTACGTCGAGATCATCTCGGTGGCACCTGGCTGAGAAAACGAGACGCTCACTGCTCGATTGGACGCGCGAGGACCCTTGCCGGCGCGCCGTCGCCTCCGACGATGTTCAGCGGGAGGAAGAGGAACTCGACGCGGCGCCCGGCGAGCCCGCGAGCGCGGGGTCGGCGTGTCGACGGCCAGAAGCTTGAGTTCTTGATCCAGCAGCCAGTGGGCGGCGGGTACCGACAGGGCCGCGTGAAGGTCGTAATCGGGCGTCCCGACGTACCGTGCCATACCGGTGTCGAGCAGGAGGATGTCGCCCGGTTCGAGTCGGGGCCGCATGCGCTGCAGATCGTTGCGCTCGATCAGGCCGTCCTGTGGCTTGTCGATGCTCCAGACGACGCCGCTGCCCATCAGTCGACCGAGCGGCACGTCTTCGAGCGCCGGCCCGTCGCTGAAGAAGTGTCGTGGCGAGTCAACATGGGTGCCGATGTGGACGATCATCGACAGCTCGGTGACGTTGAGTGGGTCGTGCGGGATGCGCGCGACGCGCTCGATCCGAGGCGGCGGGAACGAGCGGAGGCGCGGCATGCTCGGTGACAGCGGCCAGGTGAGGTCGATCCAGTCACCCGTCGGCGTCATTGGCCGCACTGCGTCGCTCGTGTTCCAGCCGCGCCAACCCCGTCCCTCGCGCGCTTCCGGTCCGATCACACATGGTTCGCCAGCCGGTACCGCTACGTCGAGATCATCTTCTTCTCGATGCCGACGCCGGCCGCGAGTGCGCGCTCGTACTCGAGCGGGACTGTGGCGGAGTCCTGAAGGGCGATCCCGGTCGAGTCGAACACCGTGACCTGGTCGCCGGACTCGCGGCCGGGGAGCTCGCCGACGATGACCTTGCCGATCTCTCCGGCGACGTCGTCCTCGGTGATGAGGCCCTCTCGCAAGGGGACGTTGATCTCACCGTCCGCGCGGCACTGGCGGATGTCGTCGACGAAGATGCGCGCCCGCTGGAGGAGGGTTCCCTCGAGCTCCTGCTCGCCCTCGAGGTCCGCGCCGAGGGCCGCAATGTGCGTGCCGGGAGCGATCCAGGCGTCCTCGACGATCCCGCCGCGCGCGTGCGTTCCCGTGACGACGACGTCGGCGCCGGCGACGACCTCTTCGAGATTCGTGGAGCCGCGCAGCTCGAAGCTCGCGTACAGGGGTTGCTCCTCGGCCACGAAGCGGTCGAGCGTCTCCCGGCTTCGGCTCCAGACGCGCACCTCCTCCCAGGGGAACACCTCGTTGCAGGTGGCCAGAGATCCTCGGCCCACCGTGCCCGCGCCGACGATGGCGAGCACCTTCGAGTCCTTGCGAGCGAGCCACTTCGCCGAGACGGCCGCCGAGGCGCCCGTTCGCATCATCGTGTGGTGCGAGCCGTCGCAGATGGCGAGCGGAAAGCCGCTCTCCGGATGGGTGTAGACGAGGATCGAGAACACCGTCGGCAGCTCGAAGCGCGCGTTGTCCTCCCGGATCGAGACCCACTTGCAGGCGGCGGCGGGTGGATCCTCGATGAACGAGGGCATGACCTCGAACTCGCCGGGGTAGTCGTCGAGGACGATGTGCCCCTTCGGCTCCATGTAGACGCGACCGAGCCCGTGCATGCGGAACGCGTGCTCGACACAGTCGTTGTACTCGGCCGGCGTCAGGAGCCCGATCATGTCGGAGCGTCCCAGGATGAGCGTCTTGCGGTTGCGCCAGCTCTCGGACACGGGCGGCGTGCTAGACGACGCGATGCCAGTTCACGTTGCTCGGCTTCCACTCCGTCGAGAAGACCGAGAGCAGCCGCACCACGTCGTTCGAGCCGCACTTGCTGCACGGCGGCGGGTCCTCCGAGGCCCGCACCAGCTCCTCGAACCGCTCCTCGCACGCCTGGCAGCGGTACGCGTAGATCGGCACCGCCGAAGTCTAACTTAGGTTCCTCCTCGGTTAGAGTCGTTCCATGGCCGAGCCGCCATCGCCGGCCGAGCTCCGGCGGATCGCCGAGACGCACGGCGTGAGGCCCACTGACGAGGACCTCGAGGCGGTGCGCGCCTTTCTGGCGGTCCTCCTGCCGGCGTTCGAGGAGCTCACTCGCCTCGCGCCTCCGGCGCGCGGCGAGTGAGCCTCTCGCGGCTGGCCAGTGGCCTGCGGGCGGGAGAGCTCTCGCCTCGCGAGGCCGTCGAGCGGTATCTCCGGCGCATCGAGGCCGTCGATCCGGAGGTGAACGCCTACATCACCGTCCGGGCCGAGGAGGCCCTGGCCGAGGCGGACGCGCTGGCCGAGCCGGGCGAGCGCGGGCCGCTCTGGGGTGTCCCGGTGGCGGTGAAGGACGTCATCGACGTAGCGGGAACGCCCACCACGGCGGCGTCCCGAGTCCTTACGGACCGGCTGCCCACGGAGGACGCCCACGTCGTGGCGCGTCTGCGCCGGGCGGGCGCCGTCGTGCTCGGCACGCTGAATCTCCACGAGTTCGCCTACGGCGCGCTCACGACGAGCACGCGTTTCGGGCCCGCCCGGAATCCGTGGTCGCCGGACCGGGTCTGCGGCGGGTCGAGCGGCGGGAGCGGAGCTGCGGTCGCCGCCGGCCTGGCCGCGGGAACGCTTGCGACGGACACGGCCGGCTCGATCCGGATCCCGTCGTGCTACTGCGGCGTGACCGGGCTGCGACCCTCCACCGGCCGGGTTTCCAACCGCGGCGTCGTCCCCGTGGCGCCCAGCTTCGACGCAGTCGGACCGATCGCCCGCACCGCAGAGGACTGCGCGCTCCTCCTCGCGGTTATCGCAGGGCACGATCCCGCTGATCCGGCCAGTCTCGACGAGCCCGTTCCGCCGTACGGCGAGCTCCTGGGCGAAGGCGTCCGGGGCCTGCGCGTCGGGGTCGTCGCGAGCCTCGTGGAGGCCGCCGACCCGCCTGTCGCCGAGGCGGTCGAGGCGGCGCTGGCCGAGCTCCGGTCGCTCGGCGCCGAGCTCGTGCCCGTCGAGGTGCCGCTGCTCGAGCACGCGGGGACGATCCAGCAGGCGATGCAGTTCCCGGAGGCCACGGAGGTGCACATGGAGTGGCTCCGCACCCGCCTCGCCGACTACGACGCCGACGTCCGCGCGCGCCTGCTGGTCGGCCTCTTCGTCACGCCCGAGGTCCGTGAGGCGGGGAAACGCGCGCGCGAGGCGGCCGTGGACGAGATCCGGCGCGTCTTCGACCAGGTCGAGCTCCTCGCCGCGCCTACGATGCCTGTTCTGCCGCCGCGGATCGGCTCCGAGACCGTCGAGCTCCGCGGCCGCGAGACCCTTCACCGGCTCGTGCTCATCCCGTACAACTCGCCGTGGAGCCTCGTCGGCTCGCCTGTCGTCAGCGTGCCCTGCGGTTTCGTCGACGGCCTGCCGGTCGGCCTCGCGCTCGTCGGCCCGCGCCTCGGCGAGGCCGCCGTCCTGCGCGCGGCCCACGCCTTCCAGCGGGCCACCGACTGGCACGAACGCCGGCCGGTGCCGGCCCACGCCCTCTAGCTCGGGCGGGGAACGAGCGGCTCGCCGACGAGCAGGCGCTCGACGCCGCCCATTCCCCAGTGGCTGCGGCCGTCCTCGGCGACCAGCGAGGGGACGCCCCTGACGCCCGCCGCCTCCGCCTCCCGCCGGATCTCCTGGAGGCGCGAACCAAGCTCGGGTGAGTAGGCGGCCCGAACCGCTTCCTGGGGGTCCAGCCCGGCGCGCTCCGCCGCCCGCGCGATCTCGGCGTCCGTCGCGATGTCCTCGCCCTCGCAGAAGAACGCCTCGTAGAGAGCGTGCTTGAATCGTCGCAGCCGCCCCTGCTCCTGGGCCCAAAGGCATGCGGCGAGCGGCAGGGTCGAGCGGGGCTGGTAGCGAGGAAGGTGGATCTCGATCCCGCGTTCGACGGCCCGGCGGTACACCGTCTGGGTCCAGTCGGTGCGAAGGTGGTCGCCGCGGACCTCGAGCAGCGGCTTCGGTGCCGGCCGGAGCTCGTACGGAAGCCAGTCCACGTCGACGTCGCCGCGGTCCTCGGCCGCCTCGACGACCGAAGACTCCATGTACGAGTACGGGCAGACGACGTCGTAGTAGAAGGCGATGATCGGCACGACGCGAGCTTAGAGCTTCTAACAGGATGATGGCCCGGCATCGACCTCGTTGTGTTGGGGGCTCTTATATATTCGGTCGCGGATGCTCTGCGCCGTGGCCCAGACGGAGCCGCGACTCGGCGAGCCGGGACGAAACGTCGAGTCGTGTCTCGCCCGGCTCGAGGAGGCGGCCTCTGCCGGATGCGATCTGGTCGTCCTCCCGGAGTGCGCGACGACCGGTTACATGTTCGCGAGCGAGGATGAGGCGAGGCCCTTCGCCGAGGAGATTCCGGGAGCGAGTGTGGAGGCGCTCGTTGGATCGTGCGCCAGGCACGGCCTCCACTGCGTCGCGGGCCTCCTGGAGCGCGACGGCGACCGTCTGCGAAACACAGCGGTGCTCGTCGGGCCCAGCGGGCTCATCGGCTGCTACCGCAAGGCCCACCTGCCCTTCCTGGGCGTCGACCGGTTCGTCGTCCCCGGCGAGGAGCCGTCGGAGGTCTACGACACGCCGGTCGGCCGTCTCGGGATCGTCATCTGCTACGAGCTCCGCTTTCCCGAGCCGACGCGGGCCCTCGCCCTGAACGGCGCCGAGCTCGTCCTGCATCCGACCAACTGGCCGACCGCGGTGAGGCCTTTCGCCGACTTCCTGACGAGGGCGCGCGCTGCCGAGAACCGCATCTTCCTGCTGACCGCGAACCGGGTCGGCGCCGAAGGCGGCATCGAATTCTTCGGGAGGAGCCAGGTGGTGGATCCGCTCGGCGACCGCCTCGTCGAGGCCGGACAGCGCGCAGACGAGCTCCTGCTCGTGGAGATCGAGCCGGCGGAGGCGCGCGACAAGCACCGGGCGATCGTGCCCGGCGAGTACGAGGTCGACCTCTTCGGCGACCGGCGGCCCGAGCTCTACGGCGCGCTCGTCGAGGAGTCGCGTCCCGTCCACACGCACTAGGAGGAGGTAGCGAGATGGCAACGACCGAAGAGAGCCTGTCCTACGAGGCCGTCCTGGAGAAGGACGGGCTCAAGGTCTCGAAGAGCCCCTGGGGCGCCGAGGACGAGATCGGGCGCCTCAACTGGATCACTCCCGAGTCGCAGAAGGAGATCCTCGAGCGTCTGGACGGCACGAAGGTCTTCGACCTTTCCGTCGACTACTTCATCGGCATGCCGTCGTGGTCCGCGGCCGGCGACCCGAAGTTCGACATCTGGATGACGCACACGCCGCAGGGATCGGTGAACGACAGCCTCTCGGGCGCGGGGCCCGAGGTGCACGAGAAGTACAGCTATTGCGGCGACTCGATGGCCATGTACACGCACTGCGGGACGCATATCGACACGCTCAACCACCTCGGGTACTTCGGCTGCTTCTGGAACGGGTGGACGGCCGAGAAGCACCTCGGCAGCCGTCACTGGACGGTGGGCGGGACCGACAAGTACCCGACGATCATCTCTCGCGGCGTACTCCTGGACATCGCGGGCCTCCACGGCGTCGACTGCCTGCCCGACAGCTACGAGATCACGCCCGACGATCTCGGGAAGGCCGCGCGCGAGCAGGGCGTCGAGCTGCGCCGCGGCGACGTGGTCTGCCTGCGCATGGGCCGTATGACCGCGTGGCCTGACTACGACGGCTACCTGTTGAATCCGCCCGGGATCGGGCTCGCGGCGACGCGCTACCTTTGCGAGGAGGCCGGTGCGATGTGCATCGCGGGCGACACGATCAGCCTGGAGGTGCTTCCCTCCGTGGACGAGGGCTTCCTGCCCGTGCACTGCTACATGTTCGCGACGGCGGGCGCCCAGATCATGGAGGTCGTCTGGATGGAGGAGATCGCGGCGGAGAAGCAGTACGAGTTTGCCTTCATCGGCGGCCCGCTGAAGCTGACCGGGGCGACCGGGGCTCCGTTCCGCCCGATCGCCGTGCCGTTGCGCGGATAGGTCGTGGCGGCTCCCCTGCAGGCAGTCGACCGTGCCCGAAGCGCCGAGCGGATCGGGCGCGACATCGAGACTCTCGCCGGGCCGGAGTTCACGCGCTCGGAGGAGGCGATCCGGCGGTACGCCTACACGCCGGAGTACCGCGCGACGCTCGACTACTTCGTGCGCGAGCTCGAAGAGCTCGGCTTCGAGATCTCCTACGACCCCGTCGGCACGCTCGTGGCCCGGAACCGCCCTGCCGGAGAGCCCGCTTTCGGCATCGGGTCGCACTGCGACTCCAACCGAAACGGCGGCAAGTACGACGGGACGATGGGCGTCGTCACCGCGCTCGAGGTCTGCCGGCTGAACGCGGAGCTCGGCGTCGACCTGCCGCTCCAGCTCATCTCGTTCCTCGAGGAGGAAGGGTCGGGCTTCGGGCAGATGCTGCTCGGGAGCCGGATCACCGTCCAGCGCGTCACCGACGAGGAGCTGAAGGAGCAGTTCCGGGCGATCGACGACGGGCGCAGCTTCTGGGAGCACGCGGAGGAGGCCGGCTACGAGCCGGCACGCTGGCGCGCGTCGATCGGCATCCTGGACGGCCTCACGGGCTGGATCGAGCTCCACATCGAGCAGGCCCGCGTCCTCCAGGACACCGGGAACCGCCTGGGCATCGTCACGGCGATCGCCGGCTATATCCACGCCGACGTCGTCATCGAGGGCCGGGCCGACCACGCCGGCGCGACGCCCATGGACTTCCGGCTCGACGTCGCTCCCGTGGCCGCACGGGTGATCCTGGAGGTGGAGCGGCTGGCGCGCGAGGCCGGCGAGGGGACGGTCGGGACGGTGGGCGAGCTCGAGTTCCAGCCCGGCATCATCAACGTCGTGCCCGGCCGCGCCCGGCTCTCGCTCGACACGCGCGGCGTCGTCGAGGAAGGGTTCCAAGGGGTCGCCCGCGGTATCGAGTCGTTCGCGCAGGAGGCGGCCGCCGAGCGCGGCCTGGCCGCGAGCTACAACCAGCGGCAGACGCTACCGGTCACCCGCATGGATGAGCGCCTGGTCGCCGCGCTCGAGCAGGCTGCCGGCCAGACCGGCGAGCCGTTCATGCTCATGTCCTCGGGCGCGGCTCACGACACCATGTGCGTTGCCGACCGCGTTCCGAGCGCCATGGTCTTCGTCCCGTGCCGCGACGGAATCAGCCACGCACCCGAAGAGGAGGCGGACCCGGCCGACGCAGCTCTCGGCGCCGAGGTCATCTTCGCCGCCGTCGCTTCCCTGCACGCGTCGGGCTGAACGCCGCCGCGCGCCCCAGCTAGGCGATCTTCTCCAGCGCCGCCCGCATCGCCTCGGGGATCGGGCGGGAACGCTCCGCGGCGCGGTCGACGTAGACGTGGACGAAGTGGCCGTGGGCCGATGACTCGTCGTCGTCGTTCCTGAAGATGCCGATCTCGTAGCGGACGCTGGAGGTTCCGATTCGCGCCACCCGGATCCCCGCCGTGACGCGGTCCGGAAACGCGATCGGCTTCTCGTACGAGCACGACGTCTCGACCACGAACCCGACGGTGTCGCCGGCCCGGATGTCGAGGACGCCCTCCTCGATGAGGTACCGGTTCACCGCCGTGTCGAAGAACGAGTAGTAGACGACGTTGTTCACGTGCCCGTAGACGTCATTGTCCATCCAGCGGGTGTCGACGGTCAGGAAGTGCTTGTAGTCGCTCCTCCGCATCGGATCACCAGCACGTGAGCGAGGTTTCGAACAGCTCGGCGAGGAGCTCGCGGTCGACGGGCACGGGGGCGTTGTCGAGCAGACGCTTCTGGACGATCGTCCCCTCGGTGAGCACCGCGACGTGGGACCGGCCGTAGCCCACGCCGGAGATCCCGTTCGGCATCCCGGTCGCCCTCATCATCTCGGCGATCCGCCCCGAGACCGCCTCGCCGGGCTCGGCGTCCCGGAGGTCGGCGCCGAGCAGCTCGGCCGCCTCGAGGTGGCGCTCCGGCGACGTCGTGCCGATCCGGCGGAAGACTGCGGGTGCGTTGACGATGACCGACATGCCGTGGGGAACCATCGGCTCCTCCCGCGGGTAGCCGTCGGGGGAGAACGAGTCCACGAGCCCGGCGACCGCGTAGGACATGCCGTGGGGAACGTGGACGCCCGCGTTGCCGAATGCGATCCCGGCGAGGGTCGCCGCCCACATCATGTTCGTGCGGGCCTCGCGATCCGACGAGTCCTCCACCGCCCGTACGAGATACCGGCCGCACAAGCGCAGCGCCTCCCTGCAGCCGACGTCGCTCCACGGATTTGCGCCCTGGCTCAGCGGTCGCGACAGGGCATCCGTCTTGCTCCTCGCGGTGAACGGGCGCGCGGTGTAGGACTCGAGCGCGTGTGAGAGGACATCGAATCCGCTCGCCGCGACCACGGGGCCGGGGAGTGTCTCCGTCGTGTCGGGATCGATCAGCGCGCGGGTCGGGACCAGGTGCCGGTCCGCGATCCCGGTCTTGGCTTTCAGCGAGAGGAGATCGAAGATCGCGATCCCGGTGCACTCGCTGCCGGTGCCGGACGTGGTGGGACAGGCGAGGTGGGGCCGGAGCGGTCCGGGGACCGGACGCCCGTCGCCCAGGGGCGCGTTGACGTAGGTGAGGAGCTCTGCCGGGTGGGTGGCGTAGAGGTTCGCGGCCTTGGTCGTGTCGATCACCGAGCCTCCGCCGATCGAGACGAAGCCGTCGACCTTGGCCTCCACCGCGAACCGCGCCGCGGCCAGAAAGGATCGATCGGTCGGCTCGACCTTCACCTCGTCGTAGAGGGCGACGTCGACACCGGCCGCCCGGAGCGAGGAGAGCGCACGCCCGAACGGCTCGAGCGCCCCGACCCTCGGGTCCGTGAGGACGGCGACCCGCGAGAGCCCGAGGGCCCTTGCCCACGAGCCGGCCTCCTCGAGCGCGCCGCGGCCGAACGTGATCGGGTTGCGATCCACCGAGAAGGCCGATTCCCGCCCCTCGAGCGGGACGTAGTGACAGCAGACCATCGGGGCGCCGACACTACCGGATCAGGCGGGCATCCCTTTCCGCGGGGCCCGCGGCCGTCCCGTCACGTGCGGCTGAGAAGCTCCGGGTAGCGTCCGGCGTCGAAGTCGCAGATGAAGCCGCCGAGCCCGTGCTCGAACTCGACGTCCCGGCCGTGCGCCCGCCGGTAGTCGACGATCAGGACGCCGAGATCGGCAAAGGCGCGTTCGAGCACGCAGCCTCCACCGTCCCAGGCCGTGCAGGCGCCGGGGAGCTCGTAGAGCGGGTCGGCTCCGCGCTCGATCCGGATCCGGTTCACCTGCCGAAGAACGACGTCAAGCCGGCTCTCTGCGCTCGTCCGAGCAGTCTGGACCGACACTGCCACGCTCCGCAGTCTACGGCCTAGGCTGCCACGCCATGGGCGCCTCGGAGAGTGCCTCCGGTTCGAGGACGGGACGACCCCGACCGTCTTCCGGGAGACGGTGCTGGGAGAGGCTACGCGGGAGCCGGCGCTCCTCGTCGTCAGATTCCGCCTCCGCCTGCTCGGCCGCCGTTCCCTGCCGCACAGGCTCTTCCGGGCCGAGTCGATCGCGAACACGCCCCTGTTCGCCGGCTTTCCCGGGTTCCGCTCCGAGCTCTGGCTCTGCGACGAGACGACCCGCGTCTACCGCGGGATCTACGAGTGGGACGGCGCCGACCGGGCACTCTCCTACGCCGAGACCCTGAGCACGCTCCTCCGCCTGGTCTCGGTCCCGAGAAGGGCTCAGTACCGCGTGGTCGCCGGCGTCCGCAGGGACCATTCCTGCGGGACCCTCGCTCGGTCACGGCGGCACGTCCCGCCGGCCTGCGGAAGTCTGGTGGCGGCTCCACGCCCGCGCGAGCCAGGAGCCCCGAAGGAAGCTAGGGGCACCCGAGAGGTGCCCCTAGCTCGTTGGTACAGCGGTTCGAGAGCTACGTGGAGCAGGTGAAGCCCGAGCGCGGCACGGCACCGTCGGACGTGGGTGGGCTGAACGTGCAGCTCACCGTCAGCACGAGGGTCTCCCAGCGGCCAAACTCGCCGTCAGCGGGGGTCTGGTCCTGGAACAGCCTGATCGTGGCCGAGGAGAAGGACACGTCCGTGATGTCCTCCCTCCAGTTCGCGTTTGGGCAGCCGGGAGCGCCCGGCACCGGCGTCACCGGAGGGTCGGTGGTGCTCGAGATAGTCACATTCCCGTTCTTGATGTCGTCGGCCTCAACGGGAGTTGCCCCCACCAGCGTGACCGGCGCGGGGTTCTGCCCGGGTGCCTGGTTCCCGCCCTGGTTCGTACACGTCGAGGTGGTGTTCCCCGTCGCCGTCAGAACCTGCAGGGTGTCGAAGTTCCCCAGGCCGGCGTAGCTCACCGTGGCCGACAGCGTGAGGCCGTTGTCGGTGAACGAGACGGGGTTCCGGCCCTTGAGGTGCGGATTCTGAGCCAGCGCCTCCTGCGCAAACACGCCCATCAGCGCCATCGCCATGATGACAACTGCGAATCGTCTCATGTGCTTCCTCCTTTTCCCTGGATAGCCACCCGTTCTCCTCGACGGGTGGCACAGAGGACGACAGTGTTGCGGCGCGGGCCGCCCGGCGAAAGAGGCGTTCGCCCGCTTTTTTGTGAGGGAGGCGATTTCCATCACACCTGGGTTGTCTGCCCCTTGCCTATTGAGGAAATCTCCCCAGTCGGGTAGGCTCACCCCTCCTTCCGACCAGCTCTCCCGTTGGGAGTGAAGGTTCTGTTGGCCGATGCTGGCGCTTCGATTCTGGTTGTCGATAACGACCCAGAGTCGCGGGCCGCGGTCTCGAAGCTGATCGCGGGGGCCGGCTTCTCGCCGATCGAGGCGACCGGCGGTGGAGAGGCGCTCGCTGTCGCGCGGAAAGAGCGACCCGCCCTCGTGCTCCTCGAGGTCTCCCTCCCCGACGTGGGCGGGTACGAGGTCTGTCGCGCGCTCCGCGATCAGTTCGGCAACGAGCTTCCGATCGTCTTCGTTTCCGGGGCACGGAAGGAGTCGGACGACCGTGCCGCGGGGCTTCTGATCGGCGCCGACGACTACATCGTGAAGCCGTTCGATCCTCAAGAGCTCCTCGCCCGGTTACGACGGCTGCTCGAACGGTCGGGGGAGAAGGGCACACGGCACGTCCCTTCGCGAGCGAAGCTCGATCTGACGGTCCGCGAGCTCGAGGTGCTGCGCCTGCTGGCAGAGGGTGTCCGGCCCGCGGACATCGCGACCGACCTCGCCATCAGCTCCAAGACCGTGTCGAATCACATCCAACGCACGCTCGGCAAGCTCGGGGTCCACACCCAGGCCCAGGCGGTCGCGCTCGCCTACGAACTGCGCCTCGTGGAAGCCTCCACACCGCACGAGCCTCCGAGCAAGGCCGTGTAGGGGACGGAACGGCGTCTTCAAGCTGTCGCCGGTCTAGAACGGTGGCGGCGGCACGCCGCAGAAGATCTCCCCGGCGCCCCTGCGGTACTGTCAGCCCACGGGAGCGTCCGCCTCGGCGAGGACGGCCCTGGCCTCCGCGAGGTCTCTGGTGTCGAGGCCGTCGGCGAACGTCTCGTAGACGGCGCGCAGATCGCCGATCTCGGCCGGCTTCCCGGCTGCCCGCCTCAGGCGGGTCAGCCTCGTCGCGGCCTGCAGCTGGGGCGTGCGAAGGGTCAAGTCTCGGGCAACCTCGAGCGCGCTCTGGAAAAGGGGCTCGGCGGCGTCGGCGTCGTCGAGGGCGACGAGCAGGTCTCCCTTGAGCAAGGCGAACTCGGGGTGAAGGAAGTCGTCTGCGCCGGTCAGCTCGAGCGCCTCGTCGATCAGGGGCAGCCCCTCGTCCGGCCGACCGGCGAGGGCGAAGCCTCGTGCGCGGACGGAAAGCAAGAGCGGCCAGAAGATCGGCGGCGTCGTCAACCCCTGGTAGAGGGCGGTCCCCCGATCCACGCAGGCGAGGCCTTCCTCGGGCTGCCCCAGGCCGGTCATGGCGACGCCTTGGAGAACGAGGCCGACGGCCTTCCAGATCTGGTAGTCGTGTTCCTCGGCGACCTCCAGCGCTTCGCCCGCCCGCTGCCGGACGAGCTGCAACTCGCGCTGCCAGAGGTCGAGGACGCCGACGTGGAAGAGGGTGTAGGCGAGCGTGACCGGGTGGTTCAGCTGCCGCGCGAGCTCCACGGCCCTCTCACCCCGGTCGACGGAGGTTCCCGGATCACCGCGCAGCCAGAGGAGAAGGGCCGAGGTCGTGTGGGCCACGACGCCCGAGCTCGGTCCGAGTCGAAAGGGACCGGGCTGATGCCGGCCGGGGTCGAAGAGAGCGACGGCTCGATCGAGGTGATCGAGGCCGGTGGCGATCTCACCCTGGAAGGCGACGCTCGAGCCCACGACGAGATGTCCCTCCACCTGCAGGCCCGGCTCGTCCTGCTCTTCGGCGAGCTCGAGGAGCTCGCCGCCGACGGCCACGGCCTTGTCGAACTCGCCGCGGGAGAGGTGGAAGCTGGCGAGGCTACGGAGCACCGAGAACCGTCGCGGCGGCTCTCCCGCCTCCTCGGCGAGCCGGAGCGCCCGGCCGT
This sequence comes from Gaiellaceae bacterium, assembly GCA_035457655.1. Lineage (GTDB taxonomy): Bacteria > Actinomycetota > Thermoleophilia > Gaiellales > Gaiellaceae > JAIBJN01. Next base: position 4,157 of record DATIBF010000125.1, on the reverse strand, counting down.
AGGCGTCCTCAACCTCCTGCGTGTAGCCGCGGATCGACATCAGGCCTCGGGCGAGGGTGGTTTGCAGCGTGATCTCCTCCCGGGCGCGATCCGGGGTCGAGGGAACCGCGGCAAGCACGTTCAGCAGGTCGTTCGTGAGCTCGACCGTCGCGTGGTACCAGCCGCGCGCTTCGTCGAGCACCCAGAGCTCCTCGAGAAGCTTCTCGAGCTGCTCGATGTCGCCGGCGGCGACCCAGTGCCGCCACGCCGCGAGCAGGTTGCCGAGCTCGGACGCGAGCTCGTCGAGCGCGGCCTCCCGCTCCGGCCCGTAGAGGCGCTCCCGCCGTCCCTGGGCGAAGTCCGCGAAGTACTCCGCGTGCGCCCGTCTGGCCGAGCTGCTCAGCTCCGGCTCGTCCGCGAGTCGCTCCGCAGCGTATTCCCGGATGGTCTCGAGCATCGAGAGCCGCTGCGAGCCGCGCGTGTCCACGCTGCGAACGAGGCTCTTGTCCACGATGGAGGCCAGCCGATCGACGACGTCCACGGCTGCGAGCGAGTCGAGCCTGGCGACGACTTCCTCGACCGCCTCGACCCGCGTGGGCGAGAAGATCGCGAGCAGCCGGAAGACGGCTCGTTCCTCCTCGTCCAGCAGCTCGTAGCTCCACTCGATCGTGCTCCGGAGCGTGCGCTGCCGGGCCGGGAGGTCACGTGGTCCCCGGCCGAGGACCTCGAGGCGGCTCCGCAGCCTCTCTCTCAGCTCGTCGGGCGAGAACAGCCTCAACCGCGCTGCCGCGAGCTCGATCGCGAGCGGCAAGCCGTCCAGGCGTGCGGTGATCTCCGATACCGCGGGGGCGTTCTCGTCGGTGAGCACGAAGCTCGGCCGCGCTTCGCAAGCGCGCTCGAGAAACAGACGGACGGCTTCGGATGCGGCGACGGCCTCGGCCGAGACCTGGGTCCCGGCGATCGTGGGAACGGAGAGCGGGGGGACGGCCAGGAGGTGCTCGCCGCGAACCCTGAGCGCCTCTCGGCTCGTCACCAGAACCTTGAGCTCGGGGCACCGCTGGAGCAGCTCCGCGACACCCTCGGCCGCCTCCATGACCTGCTCGAAGTTGTCGAGCAAGAGGAGCATCTGTTTCCCCGGAAGCCTCTCCGTCAGCACCTCGAACGGCCCTTCGTCGCCCGTCCCCGTGAATCCGACCGCGCGCACGATTGCCTCGAACGCCGCCTCCGGGTCCCGTGACGCGGAGAGGTCGACGAAGAAGACGCCGTCTTCGAAACGTTCGATCTCGTCGGCCCCCGCCTGAAGGCCGAGGCGCGTCTTCCCGATTCCGCCCGGGCCGGTGAGCGTGAGGAGTCGCACGCCGGCCGTATCCAGGAGGTCCCGGACCACGCTCAGCTGAGCCTCCCGGCCCAGGAACTCGGACGTCTGCGTCGGCAGGTTGTTCGGCCGACGACTCAGTGTCGCAAGCGGGGGGAAATCGCTTGCGAGCCCGGGGTGGACGAGCTGGAAGATGTGCTCCGGCTGAAAGAGATCCTTCAGCCGGTGCTCACCCAGGTCGCGAAGCCGTGCTCCCGCGGGCAAGCGTTGCCCCGCCTGCTCGGCAACGAGCCCGGAGAGCAAGACCTGGCTGCCGTGGGCAGCCGCCATGATCCGGGCCGCGCGGTTCACCGAAGGGCCGTAGAAATCGCCGGCGCGCGGTTGCGCCTCCCCGGCGTGCAGTCCCATGCGCACGCGCAACGGCCCGGTCATGCCCCAGGCCTCCGCCTGCAGCGCCCGTTGTGCCTCGAGGCATGCCCTCAGGCCGTCCGAGGCAGCCGGGAAGACGGCCATGAGACCGTCGCCCGTCAGCTTGACGACTTGCCCATCCGAGCCTTCCACAGCGTCACGGAGGATCGCGTCGTGACGCTCCACAGCGACCCTCATCTCGTCGGGAAACCTCTCCCACAGCCGCGTGCTCGACTCGAGATCGGTGAAGACGAACGTCGGCGTCTCGGGCGGGCGGTCACTCACCATTGCGCTGGAAGGACGGATACCTCTCCGTGTCGGGACTCGTTTCGAAGGGGCTTTCGGCCGCTGCCGGATTGCACCATCTGGATTGTCGACGATCAGCGCCTCCCAGGTTCGTCGAAGAGTCCCAGGTCAAGCGCTGCCTGCCTTCGAACAGGGTGTCGAAGGCCGGCGTTTATGCCGACGTTCGTGCGCTCAATCGGCGAGCACGCCCTTCATGCCCTTGAGACCCAGGTCCATCAGCTGCCAGGCTGACCCGGCATGGAATGGCTCGCCGGCGTGGAAACGCATCGGGACGACTGCGCCGAGCATCTTCTTGCCGAGGCGCCAGATCGGTGAGACGCCGACCTTGTAGTCACCTGAGGCACCTGGGCGCACCTCGACCGGACGAGCCGGGTCACCGGTGAGACGGAGCGGCACCTGGGCGAAGGTCGCCTTGTCGAACATCTCCATGATGCACATGCTGATCGGATCGAAGACCGTTCGCGGCGAGCGGCTCTCGACGAGCCCGGCGACGTGCTCGGCCACGGCGTCCGCTTGGAGGAACGCGAGGAATGCCTGCTTGACGGGGAAGTCGCCTGCGTCGCCTGGCGCGTAGATCCCCGGATGGCCCCGCACCTGCCGCGTCTCGAATTCGGTCTCGAGAAAGCCGCGGTCGTCGTGCGGAAGGCCGTCGTACGTGACGGCAGCCACATAGGGCGGGAACGAGACGAGGAGGTCATAGGGGCGGGTCGTCCCGTTGGCGAAGACGACGCCGTCGTTCCGCACCTCCGTAACGACTTCGTCCGTGTGGCCCTCGATACCGCGCTCGGTGAACTCGCTCGTCACGACCTCATGCAGCCGTGGGCCGAACGCCTGGATATAGGTTTGCTCGTACGTGGCGTGCGTGATCTGCACGGGCTCACGGACGCCGTTGCGGCGTAGCCACGTCTCCAGCATGAACACCATCTCGTAGAGCGGTCCGGCGCACTTGTTGTTTGGCGGGACGAGAAATAGGACCTCCTGGCGCTCCCGCTTGGCAGCGCGCTCCTTCAGCCGGGTAAGCGCGGCTCGCAGGCGCAGCATCTCCTCGCTCGTCCAGATCGACTCGGCATGCTCCGCCAGGCCGGGGATCTCCTCGGGGCGCATACCGGAGCCGGTCGCAAGCAGAAGGAAGTCGTACGGCAGCGAGGTGCCGCCCGCGAGTCGGACATGTCGCGTGTCCGGGTCGACCTCGCGGATCGCCTCCTGATGAAAGGAGACGTGACGCTTCCGAAGGGGCGCGGCGAGCTCGACGAGGAGCGAGTCCGGCTCGATGCCGAATGGAATGTAGATGGAGTTCGGCCGGAAGACCCAGTGCTCCCGATCCGAGACGAGAACGAGGTCCACCTTGTCGTGGAGGCGCATCCGCAGGAGGAACAGCGCCTCCAGGCCAGCGAAGCCGCTCCCCACGACCACTACCCGTGGAATCGCTGCCATCGGTCGGACTCCTTTCGTCGCTCCGTCGCGGCCATTGTCGCATCGCCGCCTCGCACTGCGCGACGTTTGCGGAGCGGGCAGCTCTCGATCATCGCTGTTCAGTCCTCGAGGGAGGATTGCCGACGCGGATGCCGAGAGCTGGGACCGTCGACCGTCCTCGCGCGACCTCCCGCACCGCGTGCTCGAACTGAAAGGATCGACCGATGAAGCTCGTCGTCAACAAGCGAATCCGAGGGCGCCGCGTCGTCCTTGTACTGCTTATGCGCGACGACCGGCGACCGTCCGGTGCGGTTGCCGCCACGACGCTCGCCGCCGCAGCGGCCGCCTTTGCGTTGCACCGGCTCGGAAGGCGCTCCGGCGCCACCAAGGAGGAGGCGGCGTCGTACCTGCCGGACGACGACCGCTAGCCGCGCAGATTTCCAACCACACGACGTGCTTCACGGGCGGCGATGAGTTCCTCGCGCGCGCGAACCACGAGCGCGCGAACGGCTGACGCGGTAGCGGCGACGTCGCAATCAGGTGTGGCCGCCGCATTCCGTGACTCGTCGATCTCGACCCCAAGGAAACCGAGGCGCTTGCACACTCGCTCGCGCACCAGCGAGGAATTCTCGCCCATGCCGGCGGTGAAGACGAGCGCGTCGAGGCCGCCGGACGCGGCGGCCATCGCCGCCACGGCCCCCGCGAGCCGGTGCACGAACACGGCCAGGGCGAACTC
>DATIBF010000124.1:0-16011 GCA_035457655.1 Gaiellaceae bacterium | reverse complement strand
AGCGTCTTCCAGTCGCGTCCCGCGCTCTCGGCGCCGATCTTGACGTTCTCGACGACGTAGTCGTACCACGCCTTGTTGTAGCCGAGCGCGCTGTGGACGCCGTCGGAGACCTCCCCGGCGAGCTGCATCGACTTGGGACCGCGCATCGCACCGATGTAGAGCGGGAGCCGCTCCTGCACGGGCCGCGCGAAGGTGAAGAGGCCGTTGTAGGTGTGGAACTGGCCCTCGTACGTGATCACGCCGTCGTCGAGGAAGGTGCGCATCACCTCGTGCGCCTCCTTGACGCGCGAGAAGGGCTTGATCGTCTTCCAGTCGACGCCGTACTGCGAGAGCATCCCGAAGTTGCCGCAGGAGATCACGCCCTCGGCGCGGCCGCCCGTCAGCTCGTCGAGGGTGGCGAGCGCCTGGCAGATGAGCGTCGGCTCGCGGAGATAGACGCTCGAGAGGTTGGGCCCGAAGCGCACGTTCTTCGTCTTGTCCGCAGCCGCCGCGTACAGCAGCCAGAGATCCTTGTGCCACGTCTCGTCGGCCGCGTAGCACGCGTAGTAGCCCAGCTCGTCGGCCTTCTTGATGTGCTCGAGCGAATCCGCGAGCGGGTAGTCGAGCAGCGTCGTGTAGCTGAACTTCATGCCTCTCCTCCTTTGGCGATCCGGCGCGATCATCTCGCCTGACGCTCCCGACCGCAAGGTCTCGCGCGGAAGGAGCGAGGGCTGGTCAAGCGAAGTGGCAGGGGTTACGATCGCCCGCGTCAAAGGCAGGTGCTGGAAAAGGAGGTGGAGGAAACGGTGGTATTCGCGCAGGAGATCTTCCCGGAGCAGGTGAGCGTCGAGACGTTCGCCGACAACCTGCTCTACGTCCTCGCGGCGAGCGCGGTCGTCCTCGTCGTCGCAGGGCTGATCCTCATCGACCTGGGCACGGCCAAGCGGCGCAACGTGCTCGACCTGACGGTGCAGCGGTTCGTCGGGTTTCTGATCGGGACGCTGTCGTACTTCATCGTCGGCTACGGAATCTGGATCTGGCAGTTCAACGAGGCGTTTGCCGTCCCGAACGCCCTCTGGGAGGCGATCCAGGCCTGGTGGCTGGGGGGCGACGCGTTGAACACGTACGCCCAGAACCTCGACCCGGCGCTCTTCCCGGCCCAGAACACGTTCCAGATCTTCGCCGCGTTCCTGGCCGTGTACGCGGGGTTCGTCTGCGTGCTGATCCACTTCGCGGGCGCCGAGCGGCTGAAGGCCCTGCCCTACTACATCATGTGCGTCGGGATCGGCGGGGTCGCCTACCCGTTCGTGCTCTACCTGACATGGGGCTCCGTAAGCCCGCTCACGACCCGCGGCACGCACGACTTCATCGGCATCTTCGTCGCGTACATCTTCGCCGGCACCTTCGGGCTCATGCTGGCGAAGCGGCTCGGGCCGCGCGCAGGGGTGTTCAAGCCGCATCCGACGCTCGGCGACCGGGGGGAGCCGTACAACCTCGGTCTGACCACGGTTGGGGTGGTCCTGCTCATGTTCGCGATCCCGTTCATCGCGCTCGGGTGCGGGTACTGGATCCCGGACCTCGGCTACTTCGGGATCTCGATGACGACGAGCGGCCTGGGCGTGGTCTTCAACAACGTGTTCATCGCCTACGCGGTCGGAGGCGTCGTGGGCGGCATCCTCGCCTACAGGACGGGGAACGTCATCCACGCGCTCCTCGGCCCGCTGGCGGGCTATGTGGCGGGGAACGCCGCGCTCGACGTCGTATCGACGTGGGAGATGGCGCTGATCGCCCTCCCCGCCCCATTCATCGTCTGGGCGGTCTACGAATGGCTGCGACGGAACGAGATCGACGAGACGAAGATCATCCCGCTCGGCCTGGGCGCCGGCATCTACGGCGCGCTCGTGGTCGGCTTCGTCGCGTGGGGCGACAAGACCGGCGGCTACTTCGGGATCACCGAAGGGACGTACGCGTTCCAGGGGGCCGAGATCAATCCCCTCTGGCAGCTCATCGGCATCGCCGCGACCATGGGGATCGCGGTGCTTGCCGGCATCGTCCTGATCTACGGCCTCGACATGGTGATGGGGCTCCGGGTTCCCGACGAGGAGGAAGTCGAGGGCCTCGACGAGGTGTCCTGGCACGTGAGCACGGGGGGAGCGCCCGCGCAGCCACCGTCCGGCGCTCCGATCGGAACCGCGCCTGCACGTCCCGAGGCGTAGCAGGCAGTCAACTGCGAACTGAAGGGAGGGCTCGCTCCGAGCCCTCCCTTCTCACTCCTCCGCCTCGATCTCCTTCAGAAGCTCCTCGCCGGAGACGACGCTGTCCGCGAAGTGGTCGTGCATCCACGCGAGGTGCTCCCAGCGGCTCTCGACGATCCGCAGCGTGTCCCACGCAGGGATGTCCTGCTGGGGCGTGTGCTCGGTCATGAGCGCCGGGTCGACCTCGTAGACGTGGTCGAAGCGCATGATCACGTCGTCCTTGATCTGCTTCGCCTCCGGCGGCTTCTGCGCAGACAGCCTGAAGCCGATCACGCCTCCACCTCCTCGTAGGCCCGGTCGAGCAGGTACTTGCCCGGGTTCATGATGTTGTTCGGGTCGAGCGTCCGCTTGATCTTCTTCATGACGTCGAAGCCGCCGCCGAGCTCGAGCGGGACGAGGTCGACCTCGCCTTCGCGGCAGGAGCCGTGGCAGGCGGAGATGGAGCCGCCGTGCTCGATCGCGATGCGGGCGATCTCACGCTTCGCGTCGACCCAGGCGGCCCAGCTGTCGTCGTCCCACTTCATCTCCCAGATGCCGATGTCGATCTCGGTGAGGTAGTCGCCCCACGACTTGAAGGCCCCGTTCGTGTAGGCGAACATGCCCCAGTCGTCGAACATGTCGAAGCGCTCGCGCAGGCCGGCGGCGACGGCGTGCCACTTCTCCCGCACGGCCGGGAGCTGCGAGTAGAGGATCGACGCATCCTCGCAGTGCCAGCTCATGAGCGCGACCTGGCCGTCCCGGGTGCGACCGTGCTGCGGGGTCGCGTAGCGGTCGTGCCGAGAGGCCCAGTCGCCCTGGGAGATCTCGTCGCCGAGGTACTCACCGCCGGATGCCTTCCCGATCCGGAGCATGCGCTTCGCCGAGGCTCTCACCTCGTCGTCGTTCCCGTACATGGCCACGGCGACGACGGCCTTCACCCAGTCGGGCTGTGGGATGTACGCCTCGTCGTCGCGGCGCAGGTAGGCGACCTTCCATTCGTCGAAGAGGACGACCCCGGCGAGCGTCGCCGCGCCCGAGCGGGCGAACTCGCCCGTCGCCCGCCAGGCGTCCTCGTAGGAGCGGTAGGCGTAGAAGGCCGAGAACTCCGCCTCCGGGCGCTTGACCAGCTCGAGCGTCGCCTCGGTGACGATCCCGAGCGTCCCCTGGTGGCCCATGAAGAGGTGCTTGAGCTGGTAGCCCGACGACGACTTGCGCACCTTCGGCCCGCCGCCGTCGCCGACGCGGATGATCTCCCCGGTCGGGAGCACGATCTCGAAGCTGATCACGAGGTCTCTTGTGTGGCCGAAGCGTCCGCCGATCAGCGACCAGCCGCTCGTGCCGATGCGCCCGCCCACGAGCGAGCACGGATATGAGGCCGGATTGTCCGGATAGATGAAGCCGAGCGGCTGCAGCTCCTGGGAGAGCTTGAGCATGTTGATCCCCGGCTGGACGGTGACCGTGCGGTCCTCGATGTCGATCTCGAGGATCCGGTTCATGAGCTTCACGTCGACGAGGATCCCGTGCTTGAGCGGGACGGCGCCGTCGGTGAGGCCCGTCGCCCCGGCGCGCGGGACGACCGGGACGCGCTCGCGGTTGGCGAGCTTCACGACCTCGGAGATCTGCTCAGCGGAGCTGGGGAGGACGACCGCCTGCGGGATGTAGTCCTCCCACTTGTGCTTCGGGAAGGGCGACGGGACGCGGGCGCGGTTGAGGAGCGCCGAACGCCCGGTGAAGACGTGATCCGCGCCGCAGATGGCGACGAGCTCGTCGATCAGGGTGTCGGGAAGCGTTGCGACTGCCATCTCACACCTCGAATCCGGCCGCTTCGGCCACCAGCTCGAAGATGTCGAAGACCTCGATCCCCTGCGCCTTCCCCTGCTCGGTCAGCGGCCGCTCCGACCAGGGGCATGCGGAGACGAGCGTGTCGACTCCGTCGAGCTCCGCCGCTTTCGCCACCCGCCTTCGGCTGATCTCGGCCGTGATCTCCGGCTTCTCCGTCGCGAGGTTCGAGCCGGCGCCCGAGCAATACGACCACTGCGTGACGTGGTCGACGTCGACGAACGTGAGCCCGGGAATCGCGCGCAGGATCTCGCGCGGGGACTGCCACTTGCCCAGGCGCTTGTTCAGGCGGCACGGGTCGTGGTAGGTCACCGTGCGCTCGATCGGCGTCGTGAGCTGGATCTTGTTCTCGCGGATGAGCTCGGCGACGAGGTCGACTCCGAGCACGATCTCGAACTCGTCGAAGTTCTCGTCGAGCGTCGGGTAGTGCTCGATGATCGTGATGTAGTCGTGCGGGTCGAGGCAGATGATCCGCTTGGTACCGGTCTTGCGCCAGTCGATCATGTTGTGCTCGGCCATCTTGTGGGCGATTTCGACGTAGCCGGTCTCCCACATCGGCCCGCCGCAGCACCACTGCTGGCTCATGAGGCCGAACTCGATGCCCGCCGCCTGGAGGAGGAGGGCCACCGCGCGGGGAACCGATGGCCGGTAGAAGGCGGCCTCGCAGTCCGCGAAGAGAACCGTCTCGCCGCCCGTTGGGACGTCGAGGCCGGCCGCCCAGGCGCGGACCTTGCTCGCCGAGGTCTCGGTGCGCCAGCCGAGGACGGGCTCGTTGCCCCAGCGGTCGGTGAGCTCGGCCCAGCGCTTCCAGTTCTCCTGGTGGATCCCCTCCTCGACCGCGAGCGTCCGCATCGCGCGCACGACGTCGATCGTCCGCTGGCGGAAGCGGTAGAAGTCGCCGGTGAAGAGCGTGTTCGGGCAGCGGAGCTCGCAGGCGCCGCACATCGTGCAGTGCACGTAGTCCTCGGCGACGTCCTCGATCGTCAGCAGGCCCTCGTCCATCGCCACGACGTTCGCGTGGAACGCGGTCGGCGTGTGCCGCTCGTCGCGGGTGACCTGCATCACCGGGCAGACCTCGCGGCAGAACTTGTGGCCCGAGCTGAAGCAGTTGTAGGCGGCGTTCCGCCACTCCTCGACGACCTCGGCGGCGCGCCCGTTGGTCCCTCCGGCGTCGGTGGTGGTCTTCTCGGTCGCCATTGGCCTCCTTCCGCGGGTTGCGCCGACTCTAGGACGAGTGCGGTAGAAATGTCTAGTGTCTCCTGCGGTGATCTTGGCGAGCGTTCGGGTTGCGAGCACCAAGCCAGAGGCCGCCCTAGCATGCGGCCAAGGCTGGATGCCTTGGCAAGGGCGAGCGTGGGATCTGGCGCCGCGCGATCGCGGGCCGGACGCCGCCTGGGATCGCCGGAGGAGGCACTAGTGGGCAGCGCACGGAAACCGGTGATCGGGCTCTCGCTGAGCCTGCACGACTTCGGCGACTACGCGGGCGTGGGCTTCCAGCGGCCGCTCGCCCTCGTGGGCGGGGTCGGCCTGGCGCTCCCGCGGGTCAACGGCCACCTGGAGGACGCGCTCGACGTGTGCGACGGGATCCTCCTCGGCGGCGGCCGCGACATCGAGCCCGGCCGCTACGGCCAGGAGCCCTCGGAGCATCTCGCGCCGACCGAGCCGCTGCGCGACGCCTTCGAGCTCGAGCTGACCGAGCGCTCGCTCGACCGCGGGCTTCCCATCCTCGGCATGTGCCGCGGCCTGCAGATCCTGAACGTCGCGCTCGGTGGCACGCTCGTGCAGGACGTCTCCGTCAAGCCCGAGTGGGCCGAGCATCCGTCGGACCGGGGCTGGAGGGCGTGGAAGAAGGTTGAGCGCAGCTCACTCGAGGGCTCGGACGAGGTGCCGCCGCATCCCCGGCATCCGATCACGATCGAGCCGGGAAGCCGGCTGCACGCTGCGCTCGGAGTCGAGGAAATCGAGGTCGACAGCTTCCACCACCAGGCGCTCGACGAGGTCGCGTCCGATCTCACCGTCGTCGCCCGTGCCCCCGACGGCGTCGTCGAGGCGGTCGAGCTCGACGGCGACTCCTACGTGCTCGCGGTCCAGTGGGAGCTCCAGGAGGAGTGGCGCGTCGACCGACGCTTCCTCGCGCCGTTCTCCCAGTTCGTCGAGGCAGCCTCCCGCCGCTAGATGGGGATCCTCCTCGGCCTCACGGCCGCGTTGTCGTGGGGGCTGGCGGACTACTTCGCGGCGATCACATCGCGGCGGACCGGCCCGTTCCGGGTCGTGCTCGGCTTCCACCTCGTGGCGATGGTCCTGCTCGGCGGGCTCCTCGTCATCACGGAGGCGGGGCTCTCCGACGTCTCGACCGGCGACCTCGCCTGGCTCGCATTCGTCGGCCTCCTCGGCGGACTCTCCTACCTCGCCTTCTACCAGGCGCTGGCGATCGGCCCGATCTCCATCGTCAGCCCGATCGTGTCCGCCTACGCGGCGGTGACCGTGGTCTGCGCGGTGCTGATCGGCGGGGAGCGCCTCGCGGCCGGCGAGACCGCGGCCATCGTCGTCGTCATTATCGGCGTCCTTCTTGCGTCCTCCGACTTGGCGCAGATGGGGAAGTTGAAGCGGATCGCCCTTCTCGGGATCCTGCTCGCGCTCATCACGGCGGTCGTGATCGGCGCCTTCGTCTACGGCGTCGCCCACTTCAGCGCCGACTACGGCTGGCTCGTGCCGATCTTCCTCGCCCGCGGGTTCTCGACGCTGTTCCTCCTCGCCATCTCCTTGCGGATGGGCGACTGGCGCTTCCCGGACCGCTCGCCGCGGCTTCTGGGGATGATCACCCTGATCGCCGTCGTCGACACGCTCGGCTACGTCGCCTTCAACTTCGGCGTCCGCCACGCGGACACGACGGTCGTCGCGACAGCGGCCGCGCCGTACGCGGTCGTACCGATCGTGGCCGGCGTGCTGATCCTCCACGAGCGCCCGCGCACGACCCAGTGGGCGGGCATCGCCTTCGTGATTGCGGGGCTCGTGCTCCTCGGTCTCGTTTCCTGACGCTCCGCCAGGGGTATTCAGAGTACGGATCTTCGATTCCGGAAGGAGGACCGTCGTGAGTGCTGTCAGCGAGTCGGAGTTTCGAACGCTTGTGAGTCTCGAGGCGGTCGACCGGGGCGGAAAGTCGGTCGGCTACGTCGAGACCGTATTCAAGGACAAGGACACTGGGAGGCCCGAGTGGCTCGGCGTCATGACGGGGACGTGGCGCCACCACCACCACCTCGTGCCTGCCGCGGATGTCCGGAAGTCGGGTGCGAACGTCATCGTCCCGTGGACGAAGGAGCAGATCGAGAGCGCGCCGGAATACGACGACCCCGACAGCCCCATCTCCGAGGGGTTGGAGCGCGAGGCCTACCGACACTACGGGCTAGAGCCCGCGGTCGGGTAGGCGTCAGCTGCGCGGCCTCGTCTTCTGCGGGTCGTAGATCGGGAAGTCGTCGACTGTCGCCGCAACCGTGCCGTCGCCGAGGGCGACGTCCACGGTCTCGCCCTCGATCGCCAAGCGCGTCTCGAGCACGGCCATGCCGATCACCTTCCCGAGCGTCGGGCTCTCGCACGGGCTCGTCAGCGTCCCCGCCGGCTCGCCGTCCTTCGTGACCGCGGCGCCGTACTCCGGCACCTCTGAGCCCTCGACGGACAGCGTCACCATTCGCCGCGGCGGGCTCTTCGCTGTCTCCTCGAGCGCGGCCTTGCCGTGGAAGTCGCCGGCGTCGAGGCGGATCACCTTGTCCAGCGACATGTCGAACGGGTCGGTCTCGTGCTGGAAGTAGTCGTAGCCGATGAAGATGAGCCCCGACTCGATCCTGAGGGTCTCGACGGCGGAGAGGCCGTACGGCCTGGCGCCGGCCTCGGTGAGGACGCCCCAGAGCTCGGCCGCGTAGTCCGGCTCGGTGAAGAGCTCGTAGCCGAGCTCGCCCGAGTAGCCGGTTCTGGAGACCCAGACGGGCACGCGGCCGACGTGCACCTGGTGCGGGAAGAAGCGGAAGTACGGGAGGCTCTCCACGTCCTCGTCGACGAGGCCGGCGAGCAGCTCGCGCGAGCGCGGGCCCTGGACCTGGACATGCGGCAGCTTCTCGGTGAGCGGCTCGATGGAGACGTTCATCCCGGCGACGACCTCGCGCATGTGGTCGAGGTCGGAGTCGAGAGCGGTGATGACCCAGGCGCTCGCGTCCGTGAACTTGAAGACCGTGCCGTCGCCGACCATCTTGCCGTGGTCGTCGCAGAACGGCGCGTAGCGCACCTGCCCGATCTCGAGCCCGAGCATGTCGTTCGTGAAGATCCGGTCCGCGGCCGCGAGGGCGTCGGGCCCGGAGAAGTCCCACTTGCGGAGGGGCGACTCGTCCCAGACCCCGACGTCTTGCCGGACGGCGTTGTGCTCGCCGACCGGGTCGCCGAAGTCGGTCGTCCAGTTCCAGCCTTCCCACTCCATGAACTCGGCGCCGAGCTCCTGCTGGACGCCGTCGAAGGCCGTGTGGATCGTCTCTGTGCTCACGCTTCCTCCTTCGCCGTTGGGCGCCAGCCTAAAGCGTCGGAGACGGCGGCTGCACGGGCGAGGAGCGGCTCGACGGCTTCAGCCATGGCGTCCTCGCCGAAGCGCGAGGCCGGTCCCTGGATTCCGAGCACTGCCGCGAGCTCGCCCCGGCTTCCGCGCACCGGCGCGGCGACCGCGTTGAGATCCTCCTCGCGCTCGCCGACCGCCCGCGCGAAGCCCTGCGCCCGGACACGCTCGATCTCGCCCGCGAGCGCCGAGCGGTCGACGATCGTCTTCGCGGTGAACCGGCCGAGCCGTCCCGGCGGGAGGGCGACGTCGCCGAAGGCCAGGGCGACCTTGCCGGTGGCCGTCGCGTGGGCGACGCTCGGCCGCCCGACGCGCGCCACGCTCTGAACCGAGGCGGCGCTCTGGACGAAGTCGACGGTGATCGCGTCCGGGTCGCCCGGCGCGGAGAGCGTGGCCGTCTCGCCGATCTCGTCCACGAGGGCGCGCAGGTGGGAGCGGGCGACCTCGCGCAGGTCGAGGCGCGCGAGCACCGCGTTCCCGAGCTCGACCAGGCGGAGCCCCAGCCGGTAGCGGCCGGTCTCCGCGACGTGCTCCGCCAGGCCGGCGTCGACGAGGGTGGCGAGCAGGCGGGAGACGGAGCTGGGGTGGAGACCGGTCCGCCGCGCGAGCTCGTTCGTGCCCAGCTCGCCGCCGTCGGCGAGCTCGTCGAGGACGGCCGCGGCGCGCTCCACCGCGGCCACGCGTCTCGTCGCTGGCGTTCCTGTCCGCGCCATGGTACGGTCAGTATGTCAGTTTTGAAACACTATTGCCCAGGAGGCAACACACGCAAATGCTTGACCTGCCCGCCTCGCAGCGCTTCGTGATCGTCGGGGCCGGAATCCACGGCCTCTCCACCGCCTACCACCTCGCGAAGGAGCTGCGCGCCCGGGGCGCGGGCTCCGGCGCCGACGTGGTCGTGCTCGAGAAGTCGGAGCCCGGCGCGGGCGCCTCGGGCATCGCGTGTGGCGTCGTCCGCAACAACTACTTCCAGCCGGCAATGAGCGAGCTCATGCAGGCCTGCGTCGAGGTCTGGGAGTCGGATCCGGCCGCGTACGCCTACAACCCGGTCGGCTACATGGCGCTCGGCCCCGCCCGCCAGGAATCCGACCTCGCGGCCACCTTCGAGCGGCAGGAGAAGATCGGTTACCGGTCGACGTTCGTGACCGGCGAGGCCGAGGTCGACGCCTACATGAAGGAGCTTTTCCCGGACTGGCGCGCCCAGGGCGTGACTGCGCTCCTGCACGAGCACCAGGGTGGCTTCGCCTTCAACCGCGAGTCGGTGCTGGGGCTCGCGGGCAAGTGCGCCGAGGAGGGCGTCGAAATCCTGACCGGCGTCGAGGTGCGCGCCATTGAGTTTGCCGGCGACCAGAGCGCGAAGGCCCTGGAGACGAGCCGCGGCCGCATCGAGGTCGGCGAGCAGCTCGTGCTCGCTCCGGGCCCGTGGGCGAAGCGGTTCTGGTCGATGCTCGAGCTGCCGGCGACGATCGACGTCCGCACGCCCTCGGGCGAGGTCGTCCACGACCGGCCGATGTGGACGTACTGGAACCTCCAGGAGGGCGAGATCGAGGTCGACCCAACCATGTTCGCGACGGCCGACGGCGGCCCGCCGCCCGTCATCCACTTGGACACGGACGCGCCGCTCTACACCGACGGTGGCGAGCTCGTGACCGACGAGCTCTGGGGCATCTACTACAAGCGCGACCGCCACGGCGTGCAGGGCGGCGCCTCGCCGCTCGTCGTCGACGGCGACGTCGACCTCGACCCGTACCCGTCCACGACCGACGTCGACCCGGGCTTCCCCGACATGTGGTGCGCGGCGCTCTCGCACGCAATGAGCCGTTTCGAGGGCTGCCGCCCGCTCTACAAGCAGGCGCGGTCGGGCGGCGTCGGCGCCTTTACCGCCGACAACTTCCCGGTCTTCGACTACATGCGCCCGAACACCTACGCGGTGCTCGACTCGAACCACGGCTACAAGATGATCGGCGTCGGCCGCGAGGTGGCGAAGGTCCTCCTCGGCGACCACTCGAGCCTTCTCTATCCGTTCCGCTTCGAGCGCTTCGCGACGGGCGACCTCCACCCGGTCTCGAGCTCGCCCTACCCCTGGTCGTAGCCGAGCCCCAGGCGGCGGGCGAGCCAGGCCTTCGTCGTCGACTGGAGGAGCAGCGTGACCACGATGGCGAAGGCGACGACGGTGGCGAGCTCGGCCTCGTACGGCACGCCCTCGGCGACGAGGACACCGACCAGGGCCGCCGGCACGACGCCGGTCTCGCGTGTCCACGAGAGGAAGACCAGCTCCCGGCTCTGCCAGTCGCCCGGCCGGTCGGGAAGCAGGCAGGCGAGGACGGTCAGCGGCCGGGCGACGAGGATGAGCGTGGCCAGCGTGATCAGCGCCGGCGCCGCCTCGTCCGCCATCGTGTCGAACGGCAGGTTCGCGCCAAGCGTCAGGAACACGAAGATGACGACGATGTCCGTGGCCGCCTGCGTGAAGACGCGCATCTCCGTTTCGCGGTGGCTGTGCATCCCCAGACCCAGCTCGTCCATGTTCGAGACGATCAGCCCGGCGAGAAACGCTCCGAGGTAGCCGCTCCCGCCGGCGTAGTCGATCGTGAAGTAGCCCGCGGCCACGACGAGCAGCACGGCGATGGTGGGAGACTCGCGCCAGATCCCGATCCGCCGCGTCGAGATCGCCAGTGCGAGGGCGACGCCGAAGACCGTGCCGAGCGCCGTCGAGACGAGGAGGTCGAGCAGGAACTCCTCGAGAGGGCCGGTGAGCGATCCGCTCCCCTCGATCACGAACGCAGCGAGGGAGAGTGCCAGCACCGCTCCCGTCACGTCGTTGAGCGCCGACTCCGCGATGATCGTCTGCGTCACCTTGGCGCGGATCCGCAGCCGCTCGAAGAGCGGGATGAGGATCGCCGGGTCGGTGGGGGAGAGCACTGCGCCCACGAGCAGCCCCGCCTCCATCGGGACGTCGAATGCGAGCGCAGCCACGGACCCTGTGACCAGCGCCGTGAGCAGGACGCCGGGCACGGCGAGGAGCCCCAGGCCGAGCGCCACCGGCCGGAGGACGCTGAACCTGAGGTTCAGGCCGCCGTAGAAGAGGATCAGCGAGACGCCGAGCGTGAGCAGGATCTGGATCGCCACCGAGTCGAGCGGGAGCTCCACCCACCCGGCGACGTCCGGCCCCAACACTGCGCCCGCTCCGACGAGCACGACCATGCGCGGAACGCGAAGGAGCCCGGCCACGACCTCCGAGACCAGCCCGGCCATGAGCAGGATCGCCAGGGTCTCGATGACGTCGCGGGCAGACACCGCGTGGATTCTGATCCTCGCCGATGACGGTTGCGCGCGCGGGCGCCGTCCGGAACGATCACGGCGTGTTCTTCGTCTTCTTCGCGCCCGCCGGGCAGATCATCCTCCTGCTCACGCTCGCGGTCGCCTTGTACCTGACGGTCGTCGAACTGCGTGAGTTCGAGCCGCGGCCACACTGGAAGTGGTGGGCCTGGTGGCTCTCGTTCGTCTTCCTCACGCACTTCGTCGGCTATCTCATCCTCCGGGGCTACGCTGCCTACCGACGCCGTACCCGAGCCCGAGCCTAGGCGGACGTTCATCGACCGGCCTCTCGGGCGGGTTGCGATCCTGCTCGCGGTCTTCCTGCTCGCCATCTTCGCCACGAAGACCTGCGCGGCCGCCGACGACGAGGTCAGCTTCGAGGAGGCGGAGACCATCGCCCGGGAGCAGGTCGACTTCGAGCCCGAGCACGTGATCGTGCGGCCGGTCAAGCGAGGGCTCGACTCCCATCTCTACTGGGCCGTGTCCCTCTCGACCACGAACGCCGCCGGCATCATGGTGGACTGCGCGACCGTCGAGGTCGACGCCGAGACCGGTGCGACGCAGACGAAGGTGTGCTGACGGCCGTATGTGACCTCTCGACACTCCTTGTCGGGAAAAGGTGGACTTCCGGTACCTGGGCTGCGTCCGACCCGTTTCGTACGGTAGTCGCGGATTTGGTGTGCCGCAGCGCTCTGGCGTGCGTCCCTAGGAGGACCTGGTAATGACCTCGTCGCTTGCGTCCGTGCTGTCAGCGCTTCTCGCCCAGGCACCGACCCCTGAAGAGCTTCAGGCTCAGATCACCCTCGACAGCCTGGTCCTGATGGAAGTCTTCTACTTCTTCACGGTCGTCGTCATGTGGCTGATCCATGTCGGCTTCATGGCCTACGAGGCGGGGGTCGCGCGACGCAAGAACGTCATGTCGACGGCGATGAAGAACATCCTCACCATCGCGGTCGTCACGCCGAGCTTCTACTACTTCGGCTGGTACATCTACGGCTGCTTCCAGCCCGGCGGCCCGGCTCAGGGCCACACGGGGCCGGACCTCCCCGGCCTCCCGGACACCGGCTTCTGCGGCCTCACGGCGCCGTGGAGCGAAGGCATGGGGCCGAATCTGGAGGAGGGATTCGTCGGGCACCTGAGCCTCGTCTTCTTCCTCGCCTTCCTCCTCTTCTCGTGGACGACCGGCTCGATCATGTCGGGCGCGGTCATCGAGCGGATCCGCCTCTCCGCCTACCTCCTTCTAACCGTGCTCCTCGGCTCAGCAGTCTGGATCATGGACGCCGCCTGGGGCTGGAGCTCCGGGGGCTGGCTCGTCCTGAACTACGGCTTCCACGACGCGATCGCCTCTCTCGTCGTGCACGGCGTCGCGGGAGCCTTCGCGCTCGGCGTGCTCCTGAACCTCGGGCCACGCATAGGCAAGTACGACCGCGAGGGCAGAGCCCGTACCTTCAGACCGCACAACACGCATCTGACCCTCATGGGGCTGATGCTGATCTTCACCGGCTTCTACGGCTTCTACGCCGCCTGCCTGTTCATCCAGTCGACGACGTTCCCCGGCTGGGTCAACATTTACCTCAACCCCACGACGCTGGGCACGATCGCGATGGTCATCACGGTCGGCTTCGCCGGCGGCTTCACGGGCGGCTGGATCGCCAGCAAGGGCGATCCCTTCTGGACGATGTCCGGCGGCCTCGCCGGGGTGATCTCGGTCTCGGCGGGGGCCGACGTCTACCACCCCTCGCTCGCGTATCTCCTGTCCGCCACCGGCGGCATGCTCGCCGTCTGGTCGGGCGTCTACATCGAGAAGAAGCTGAGGGTGGACGATGCGGTCGGGGCGGTGGCCGTCCACGGGGTCTGCGGCTTCTACGGGGTCCTCCTCGTAGGGATCTTCGCCGGCGGGTACCCGACCGGGCTCAACAACATCCCGTCGTCTTTCGGCGGCCAGCTCATGGGCATGCTCGCGTTCTTCCCGCTCGCCTTCCTGCCGGCCTTCGTCGTCAGCTGGCTCCTGAAGAAGGCGAACCTCCTGCGCGTTCCGGCCGAGGTCGAGCTCGAAGGTCTCGACATGGCCGAGTTCCAGCAGGACTTCTTCCCCGAGTTCGAGCGCGTGCCGGAAACGGTCGTCCTGCCGACGGGCGAGGAGGTCGAGGCCGGGCCGGTCCTGCTCGACGCGTTCGCTCAGGCAAACGGGCACAGAGCCGCCGCGCCGGCGGAGAGGAGGTAGGCCGTGATCGACAGCTTCCCTTACGACTCCTGGGACGACGTCTCCACGACGTTCTGGACGTTCGGCACGGAGAACTCGACCGGAACCTACGTCCTCACCGTTCTGGGGATCATCCTCATGGTCGCCGCACTCATCTACTGGGTCTGGCTCGAGGAAAAGAAACTGACCGCCCAGGCCGCCCTTCTCCGCGGAGCAGGCGGCCTCCTTCCCCCTGCGAGTCCGACGGCTCCGGGGCCAGGCTTCCAGGAGCCCCCGCTCGCCGGGCCCTCGACGGACCCGGGACCCTAGGAGGAATGCACGATGGCTCGTGAGAGACAGATCGAGTTTCCGCCCGAGCAGACGCACGTCCGGTGGCTGACGCCGGCCCTGCTACTCACGTCGTTGGTCTGCATCGTCGTCGTGGTCATCATCCTGCTTGCCCACCCGAGCGGGGAGTTCATCGGGCCCTGGTAGGCGCCGGATCGTCCACGGTGCTATAAGAAGAAAAATGTCGCGGCTTTTTCTGTTCTGCGGCCTCTGCGGGCGACAGCAGGCTGACGGCCTCCTCTCGCGCGGGTACTGGGGGCACCTCGACGTGGGGAACGGGCATGCGCTCCGCGCCTGTCCCGCCTGCAAGGAGCAGTACGCGGACTGGGAGGCCCGGCTCCGTGCCAACGCCAGCCCGAATGCGCTCGACCTGTCGGCCTTCCCGTACGCCGACGGGTCTCAGGGACTGACCTAGCGGCGCCCGCTCGCCTGCAGTGCCGCCGCCTCGGCGGTGTTGCGGAGGAGCCAAACGTCGGTGATCGGCCCGACCCCGCCGGGGACCGGCGTGATCGCCTCGGCCCGCTCGGCCACGCTCTCGAAGTCGAGATCGCCGACGAGCCGCACCTTGCCGGTCTGCTCGTCCTCGAGCGGGTTGATGCCGACGTCCACGGCGATCACGCCCTCCTTGACCATCGCCCCGGTCACGAGCTTCGGGACGCCGGCGGCGACGACGAGGATGTCAGCCCGGGAGGTGTGCTCCTCCAGGCGGCCCGCCCGGGCGGTGAAGCGGTGGCAGGAGACCATGGTCGCGCCGCGCGCCAGGCCGAGCCAGAGCGCCGGCTTGCCGACGTTGTTCGACCGCCCGACCAGCACGAGGTCGAGGCCGTTGTAGAAGGTCGCCGGGTCGCGCCCGCTCTCCTCGACATAACGGTCGAGGAGCCAGAAGACGCTGGCCGGGGTCGACGGCGTGTAGCGCGGCTCCCCGAGCGCCAGCAGCCCGGCGTTCTCCGGGTGGAGGGCCTCGACGTCCTTGAGCGGGTCGAGCTGCTCGTAGAGGTGCTCCTCGGGGACCTGCGGCGGCAGCGGACGCAGGATGAGGATCCCAGAGACGCGCGGATCCGCGTTCAGCTTGCCGACGAGCGCCAGCGCGTCCGCCTCCTCGACGTCCGCTGCGAGCTGCTCGGAGACATAGCGGCAGCCCATCTCCTCGGCAAGCCGGCGCACGCGTCGCTCGTATGCCTGCGCCGCGTAGTCTTCCCCGACGAGCACGGTGGCGAGGCTGGGAACGACGCCGGCGGCGGCCAGCTCGGCAACGCGGCGCTCGACGTCGCCGCGAAGCTCCTCCGCGAGCTGGCTCCCGTCGATGACGACGGCCGTCACTCGGTCTCGTCCACCGCGCGACTGGCGGCGCGCTCGGCGCTCGCCACGACGGCGCGGGCGCGTTCGACCCGCTCGTCCCCTTCGACTGTGGCCAGGTTGATCTCGACGAGGTTGGCGGCCACTCGGGCCGCCGCGGCCGCGTCGCCGTGGAGGTTCGGATTGCCGCAGACGGCGATCTCCGCGGCCAGCTCGGACACGGAGCC
>DATIBF010000123.1:0-3990 GCA_035457655.1 Gaiellaceae bacterium | reverse complement strand
GGTCGAGCTGGTCGTCTGCGCCGGCTACATGCACCTGCTCGCGCCCGCCTTCCTCGAGCGCCACACGGCAATCAACGTCCATCCCTCGCTGCTCCCCGACTTCCCGGGTACGACACCGATCGAGGACGCCCTCACGGCAGGCGTCGCCGAGACGGGGGTCACGGTCCACTTCGTCGACGAGGGCGTGGACACCGGTCCGGCGATCTTCCAGGAGCCCGTGCCGATCCGGCCCGGGGACACGCCCGAGACGTTGCGCGAGCGCGTCCACGAGGTCGAGCACCGGCTACTTCCCAAGGCGGCTCGCCTCTATCTGGCCGGCGCTTTACGCTCCTGAATCACGCATGCAGGTGGGGCGCGCTCTCATGTCGGTCTTCGACAAGACCGGGCTGGATGTCTTTGCCCGCGGACTCTTCGACCTCGGGGTCGAGATCGTGGCGAGCGGGGGCACTGCCGCCTACATCGCCGAGCTCGGCATCGACGTCGTCCCGGTCGAGGAGCTCACAGACGTGCCGGAGCTGCTCGGCGGGCGCGTAAAGACCCTGCACCCCCGGATCCATGCCGGCATTCTTGCGCGGCGGTGGCTCGAGGCCGACCTCGATGAGCTGCGGGAGCACGAGATCCGCACGTTCGACCTCGTCTGCGTGAACCTCTACCCGTTCCAGAGCGTCACCTCGCAGCGAAACGTCCGCGAGGAGGACGCGGTCGAGATGATCGACATCGGCGGCCCCGCGCTCCTGCGTGCGGCAGCGAAGAACTTCGTCGACGTCGTGCCCGTCTGCGAGGCGTCGCGCTACGAGGAGATCCTGGAGGAGCTCCGGACCGGGGGCGTCCAGCTCGACACCCGTCGCAAGCTGGCCGCCGAGGCTTTCGCGCACACGGCCGCCTACGAGACGTCGATCGCCGCCTGGTTCGCCGACGTGGAGACCTTTCCGCCGCGGCTCCTCCTCTCGCTCGAGCGCGAGGGCGAGCTCGTGTACGGCGAGAACCCACACCAGCGGGCGGCGTACTACGCGGAGGCGGGGGTGCGCCGCCACCTCCTCTCCCGCGTCGACCAGCTCGGCGGGAAGGAGCTCTCGTTCAACAACCTGGGCGACCTCGACGCCGCGCGGGCGGTGCTGAGGGAGTTCGCGCTTCCGGCATGCGTGATCGTCAAGCACGCGAACCCGTGCGGCGCGGCGGTCGCGGCCACGATCGAGGAGGCGTACGAGAAGGCGCTCGCGTCCGACCCCGTGTCCGCCTACGGCGGCATCGTGGCGCTGAACCGCAAGGTTTCGCCGGAGCTCGCCGCCCGGCTGACCGAGCAGTTCGTCGAGGTCCTGATCGCTCCTGAGTACGACGAGGAGGCACTGACGACGGTACGGACGAAGGAGGCTCTCCGCATCCTCAGGGACCGCGAGCGCCGAGGCGCGAGCCCCGGCGACCGCGACTACCGGCGCGTGCTGGGCGGCTTCCTCGTTCAGGACACCGACGCCGAGGTGGACGACCGCGAGGGCATGAAGGTCGTCACCGAGGCACATCCCGACGAGACCGGCTGGGGCGACCTGCTCTTTGCCTGGAGGGTCGCCAAGCACGTCGCCTCGAACGCCATCGTGCTCGCGAAGGACCTGCAGGTCATCGGCGTCGGCGGCGGCCAGACGAGCCGGGTCGACGCGGTCCGCCTCGCGCTGGAGAAGGCCGCCGAGCAGGGGCACGACCTCACCGGGGCGGCGCTCGCCTCCGACGCATTCTTCCCGTTCGCCGACGGTCCCCGGCTCGCCTTGGACGCCGGAGTGCGGGCGGTCGTCCAGCCCGGTGGGTCGAAGCGCGACGACGAGGTCGTCGCGGCGGTTCAGGAGGCGGGCGGGGTGCTCGTCTTGGCCTCCCGCCGCCATTTCCGGCACTAGGCTACCTCCGTGTCCCGCGAGTATCCGACCGTCCTCGACCTCGTCGGCCGGACGCCGCTGGTGCGACTGCAGCGCGTGGGGAGCGAGCTGCACCCGACGTTGCTCGCCAAGCTCGAGTACATGAACCCCGGCGGGAGCGTGAAGGACCGAATCGGGCTCCGCATGATCGAGGACGCCGAGCGGGAGGGGAGGCTCAAGCCCGGCGGGACGATCGTCGAGCCGACGAGCGGGAACACGGGCGTCGGGCTCGCCATCGTGGCCGCGATCAAGGGCTACCGCTGCGTCTTCGTCATGCCCGACAAGATCTCCGAGGAGAAGCGGGCGCTCCTGCGCGCCTACGGCGCCGAGGTCGTCATCTGCCCCACTGCCGTCCCGCCGGAGTCGCAGGAGAGCTACTACTCGGTTTCGAACCGCCTTGCGGAGGAGATTCCGGGCGCCTTCAAGCCCGACCAGTATTCGAACCAGGCGAACC
Source organism: Gaiellaceae bacterium (assembly GCA_035457655.1). Lineage (GTDB taxonomy): Bacteria > Actinomycetota > Thermoleophilia > Gaiellales > Gaiellaceae > JAIBJN01. The sequence continues at coordinate 1,635 of DATIBF010000123.1, read as the reverse complement.
CAGACGCCCACTACGAGACGACCGGCCCGGAGATCTGGGAGCAGACCGGCGGCGAGCTCGACGCGATCGTCCTCTCCGTCGGAACCGGCGGGACGATCACGGGGACGGCGCGGTACCTCCGCGAGCAGAAGCCCGACTTGCTCGTCGTCGGGGCGGACCCGGAGGGGTCGATCTTCTCGCAGCCGGACAACGTCCACCCGTACCTCGTCGAGGGGATCGGCGAGGACTTCTGGCCGACGACCTTCGACTCGTCTCTCGTGGACGAGTACGTAACCGTCTCCGACGGCGACTCGTTCAGGACGGCCCGGCGCCTGGCGCGCGAGGAGGGGCTGCTCGTGGGCGGATCGGGCGGGACCGCGGTGTGGGCAATGCTCGAGATCGCCCGGCGGTTCGGGCCGGAGGCGACGCTCGTGACGCTGATCCCGGACTCCGGCCGCGGCTACCTCTCCAAGGTCTACGACGACAACTGGCTCATGGAGCACGGCGTCCTCGAGCGGGAGGCGCCGGCGCCGACGATCGAGCAGGTGCTCGCGTTCAAGCGGCAAGAAGAGCCTGCGATGCCGGAGCTCGTCACGGTCGAGTCGCACCAAAAGGTCGGCGAGGCGATCGACCTCATGCAGCGCTACTCGATCTCGCAGATCCCGGTCGTGCGCCACGACGGCGCCGAGTCGCTCGCCGACGTGATCGGCTCCATTCGCGAGCGCGGCCTCCTCGACCGCGTCTTCCGCAGCCACGACGCGCTCGGCGAGGAGGTGGCAGTCGCCATGGAGCCGCCCCTCCCGGCGGTGGAGATAGACGAGTCGGTGGACACCGTCTTCGCCGACCTCTCCGCCGGCAACCCTGCGGTGGTCGTCGCCCGGAGCGGCAGGCCGATCGGCGTCCTCACCCGCGCCGACCTCCTCGAGTACCTCGCCCACGGCCGCTCGACCGGCGACGGCACCTAGCGTCCCTTTCGGCCACGGCCAAGTGCCTGGCACCGGGACAGCACCCGGACATGGCCGCGGGAGACAGCGCGCGTAGACTGAGGCCCGTGGACTTCGAGACGCGGGCCATCCACGACGGGCAGGAGCCGGATCCGGCGACGGGGGCGGTGATCCCGCCGATCTACCAAACGTCGAGCTACGTCCAGGACGCCGTCGGCGTGAACAAGGGCTACGACTATTCCCGCTCGGGAAACCCGACGCGGACCGCGCTCGAGACCTGCCTCGCCTCCCTGGAAGGAGCCGACCACGGGCTCGCGTACGCGTCAGGTCTCGGCGCGACGACGACGATCATGCACCTCGTCAACCCCGGAGACCGCGTCGTCTGCGTGAACGACGTCTACGGCGGCGTCTACCGGATGTTCTCCCAGGTCTACGAGCCGAAGGGCTACCGCTTCGCCTACCTCTCGGCGGAGGAGATCGGCGCCGGGCTGGAGCCGCACCTGGACGAGCAGACTCGCATCGTCTGGCTCGAGACGCCGACGAACCCGCTCCTGAACCTGATCGACATCGAGAAAGCAGCCGAGGCCTCCCACGCGGCCGGCGCCCTCGTCGTCGTCGACAACACCTTCGCCACGCCGTACCTTCAGCGCCCGCTCGAGCTGGGAGCCGACGTCGTCGTCCACTCGACGACGAAGTACCTCGGCGGCCACTC
>DATIBF010000122.1:0-13098 GCA_035457655.1 Gaiellaceae bacterium | reverse complement strand
TACCGGGCCGAGCTCGAGCGCCTTGCCGAAGGGCTCGCCGTGCTCTTCACCGGCCCGCTCGAGCACCGCCACCTCGTGCACCTGCTCGCGCTCGCCGACGCCGCGGTCGTGCCGTCGATCTTCCCGGAGGCCTTCGGCATGGTCGCCGCCGAGGCGGCCGGCGCCGGGTGTCCGCCGATCGTGGCGAACCACTCGGGGCTCGCCGAGATCGCGGAGGGTCTCGCGCGCCGCTACCCGCCGGAGCTGCGGCAGCTCCCGCGCTTCCCCAACGGCGACGCGGACGCGCTGCGCGAGCGGCTCCAGGTTCAGCTCGCCCTCCCTCCCGACGAGCGCGGCGCGCTCCGGGAGGCCGCGCGTGCCGCCACCGTCGACCTCTGGAGCTGGACGAGCGTTGCCCGTCGCATTCTCGAGGCGGCGGGGTAGCGAAGCCGAGGCGGGGCGGCCGGCGGCCCGGCCGCCCCGCCCGCCGCTCACGGGGCCGTGGCCACGTTGGCGGCGCCGCGGGTCAGGGTCGTCGTGAAGACCCAGTCGGCAGCGGCGTCGTTCGTGTCAGCCCCGTCGGGGATGCGGCTGAGCGACCCGGCCACGGCGTTCGAGTCGGCGACCGTCGCCGGCAGCATCGTCCCTTCAACGAGGTTGTAGGTCGTGCCGGAGACGAGCGCGGTGGTGATCCCACCCTCGTAGGAGAGCGCGTCGAGAAGTGCGCCGCCGTCTGTGTCGATCAGCGCGAGCCCGTCCGGCGCGCCGTTCTGCGCGTCCACGGCGACGACGTGGTAGGCGCCCGGGTCGAGAGAGCCGGTGAGCGCTTCCCGGCCGTACTCCTCCGAGTCGGTCCCGTCGACGAAGACGAGCGCGATGCCGGCGAGGTCGACGGCGGTCGAGCCCGTGTTCTTGAGCTCGACGAAGCCGTCGCCGTCGGTGCCGACCTGGTCGTAGTCGACCTCGTTGAGGACGAGCCCAGGTGTCGGTGGCGGCGGCGGAGGCGAGCCGCCCGCGACGCAGCGGAAGAGCACCGTGTCGTCGCCGGCGAAGTCGAGCTCGACCTTGCCCGCGTCGCCCGCGTCGGTCGTGCAGGCGATTCCGGCCATGTCTCCGAGCGTCGTCAGCCCGGTGCCCGGGTCGCCCTTCGGTCCCGGAGGGCCCGCCGGCCCCGGCTCTCCCGCCGGCCCGGCGACATTCCAGGACAGGGCTTGCTCGCGGGCGCGACACGCGCTCGCGGCGGAGACGATCCGCACCCAGCCGCCGTTGGGGTGGCGGCATGCCTGGATGACCTCGTCGGCCGCGATCTCGGCGGCGGCCGCCGTCGCGCTGGTCTGCACCGCGAGCGCCCCGCCGGCCGCGAGGGCGACCGCTCCGAGAGCGACGAGCGCCGCCAGCGCCTGCATTCGTGTGATTCTCATGTGGCTCCTTCCGGTCGGGTGACGCGACCGGAGATACCGCCGCGGCAGTGCGCCCACCAGTGGCCCCGAGGGCCAGGTCCCGCGCGAAGCCGCATGAACGCTGAGCGCTGTGGAGAGAACGACGCTGACTCGGCCCTCTTTAGAGCCCCTGACGAAGCGAGGAGCGATGCCGTCTGGCCGCCCCCAGCGCGGCCAGACGGCGGGCCATCACCCCCTCAGGCGCTCTTACTTCGCCGGCAGCGAGCGGGCGTAGGCCGTGGCCCGCGTCACCCAGTCGCGGAGCTCCGAGTCGCCGAGGCCGCCGTGCCCGACGTAGACCATCCCGGTCAGCGGCCGGCCCGTGAAGTCCATCTCCCGCACGTGGGGATGGTTCAAGGCCGCCTCGGCCCCTTCGGCGCCGAGGCGCAGCATGAGCTCGTCCTCGACGATTCCGCAGGCCATGTTCCCGTTCACCATGAACGCGAGGCCGCCGAACATCTTCCGCTCGGTCAGGCCCTCTTCGTCCGCCAGCAGCACCCGCACCCGGTCGGCTAGCTCCTCGTCGTAGGCCACCGCTACCGCTCCAGCGTCTCCGGGAGACCGAAGCGCCCGAAGAGCGCCGGGTCGGCGAAGCCGACGATGCCCGCGACTGCCTCGCCTGCGAGCGCGAACACCATGATCCCGTAGGCGAGATGCCCTTGGGCCTCGTCCTCCCACGCGTACGCGGCGAGAGCCGGCTGGCGGTTGGCCGTCGTCGGCACGAGCCGGATCCGGTCGAGCCGCCCCTCCAGCGGAACGGTCCGGAAGAACGCACCCAGCGCCTCGGCGCCCTCGACGTAGAACGGCTCGGGCGGCATGGCCATCATTGCGTCGCGGGCGAGCAGAGTCACGATCCTCTCGACGTCGACGGCGTCCCAGGCTTCCATAAAGCGTCTGAGGAGCGCCTGCTCGGCAGCGGTGCCCGCCGGCTCGTGCGGCGGTGCTCCGAGCCCGCGCGCCGAGGCGAGCCCGGCCCGTGCACGCTGAAGCGCGCTGTTCACCGCTGCGACGGAGTCTCCGAGCGTCTCCGCGGTCTCCTTGGCCGACCAGTCGAGGACGTCGCGGAGGATGAGTACCGCGCGCTGCTTGGGTGGCAGCAGCTGGGCGGCGGTCACGAAGGCGAGCTCGACCGTCTCGCGCGTCTCCAGCTGGTCGAGCAGGCGGTCGGGGTACGGCTGCAGGTGGAGAAGCCGCTCGTTCCAGGCGTCCTCGGCCGCGTCGGCGACCGGCACCTCGGGCCGCCTGCGGCGCCCCGCCAGGAACGACAGGCACACGTTGGTTGCGATCCGATGCAGCCAGGCCCCGAACGGCGCGCGCGGCTCGAAGCGGTCGAGCGAGCGCCAGGCCCGCAGCAGCGTTTCCTGGAGGGCGTCGTCGGCATCGTGCACGGAGCCGAGCAGCCTGTAGCAGTGCAGGTGGAGCGCGCCGCGATGCGGCTCCGTCAGGAGCCGGAACGCGTCCTCGTCACGCTGCGCGGCAGCGAGGAGCTCGACCTCGCGAGTGGCCACGACGTCCAGCCTAGACGCCGGGCGGCGCGGCGCCCAGCTCGGTCCAGGCGCTCGGCTTGAACGTGCCCGGCTTCCCTCCGAGCGCCAGGAAGCGGATGCCCTGGTCGCCCGGGACGATCTTGCGCAGCTGGTCGGGCCCGAGCCGCGCCATCAGGCCGGGACGCAGCTCGTACTCCTCCCCGTCGACCTGGAGGCGGGCGCTCCCCTCGAGTGGGACGTAGACCTCCTCCTGGTCGGGGTCGTAGGCGTCCGCCGAGTGGTTGTGCATAGGGTAGCCCTCCCAGTTCGGCGGCAGTGTGAGCACCTGCATCCCCCAGGCGGTCACGCCGAGCTCGGCGCGCGCCCGCCGCATGAGCCCTTCGTGGAGGCCGTCCATGTCGTCGATCGCCACCACCGTCACGTCGCTCATCGGAGCACCTCCGCGGTCGAGAACCCTCTGCAGGGTCAACTCACGGGCCGACCGGAACTCATCGGCCCGACTGCGGTCGCCGCCGGCGTAGCCGGACGGGTGGACCAACGACGGGAGGCCGGTTCTCGCAAGCACCGCGCCGAGAGCCTTCGCGCGAGTCACCTCCGATCTCCGAGGACGCCAAGGCTGCTGCGCGCGGCCGACACGAGTCATCCGGGCGCGACGGGCGACTGCTCCAGCCCCAGAGCATGCGTCAGGCCTCGGCTCGCTCGAACTCCATCACCCAGTTCGTCTCCCAGGTCTTGCCGCCGTCGGCGGAGAAGGACTGCTCCCAGAGCGGCGACGGGGTCGTGACGCGCGACCAGTCGAAGCGCATGAGGATCGGCTTCCCGGCCAGCGTGTCGGCCCCCTCGAACCTGCCGATCTCCCCGTTGAAGGAGCCGTACACGGGCGGGTCGAGCCTTCCGGGCCGCCGGCTGTCGGCCCAGTAGATCGACCACGTCCTCGACTCCGGGTCGAAGAACCGAAACGACATCCCGACGAAGCCGCCGTCGTGGTCGGTTCGAAACTCGTCCTCGTTCCCCAGCACGCCCGGGAGCGGTCGGGCCGTGACCGCCGCCTCGAACTCGATCCAGTCCTCGGAGCCCTTGAGTCGCTTCAGCAGATAGCGGTTGTGCACCTTCCAGCTTCCCATCCAGAAGTCGAAGTCGTTCCGTCCGTCGCCCATCGCGAGCCTCCTCGAAGTTCCTAAGCGTGGAGGCTATCGGCAAAATAGGGCGCTCTCCGCCCTCTATCTGTGCTTCACTTGGGCCGTGCCTTCGCCGACGTCGCGCCTCCTCGCTCTTCTCGAGACCCTCCAGGCGCAGCCCGTCGTCACCGGCAGGGAGCTCGCCGACCGCCTCGGCATCGACGTCCGCACGCTTCGCCGCTACGTCGCGGCCCTCCAGGAGCTCGGCATTCCCGTGGAGGGGCAGCGTGGGGTCGGCGGCGGCTACCGGATGCGGCCCGGGTACCGGCTGCCGCCCCTGATGCTGAGCGACGACGAGGCGGTCGTCGTCGTCCTCGGCCTCGCCGCAGCCCAGCGGCTCGGTCTCGACACGGAGAGCGCGGCGGCCGACGGGGCGCTGACGAAGATCCACCGTGTGCTTCCGGAGCGCCTGGGCCGCAGGATCGAGGCGCTCGAGGCCACCCTGGCGTTCGTCGAGCCCGCAGCGGGCGCCGCACCGGTCCCGGGCGAGACCGTTCTCCTGCTGGCGGAGGCCGTGCGCCGGCGGAAGCGCGTCCGCACCCGCTACCGGTCGTTCTCCGGCAACCTCTCCGAGCGGGAGCTGAGCCCCCACGGGTTGGTCGTCAACGCCGGCCGCTGGTATCTGGCAGCGCACGACCACGGCCGGGCGGAGCTCAGGACCTTCCGCATCGACCGCATGCTCGGGCCGGTGCTCGAGGAGGTTGCCGCCCTCGACCCCCCGGACGGCTTCGATCCGGTTGCGTACGTGGCGAGCTCGCTGGCGAGCGTGCCGTGGACGTGGGAGGTCGAGGTGGAGCTCGACCTCCCTCTCGACCGGGCGTCGGAGCGCATCCCCGCGACGCTCGGACAGCTGGCCGCGGAGGGCGGGGCAACCGTTCTTCGCATGAACGTCGAGTCCCTCGATTGGATGGCCAATTTCCTCGCCGGGCTCGGCTGCGGCTTCACCATCCGCCGCCCCGACGAGCTCCGCGCGAGCGTCCGCGACCTGGCCGCGCGCCTGGCGACGGTGTGACCAAGGCGACGCACCCGGCGCCGTCTGTCACCGCCCGGTCGCGCCCTAGCCGTCTTGCCCGAGGTCGAGGAGCGCCCGCAGGCTCGCACTCAGCTCGTCGACGCGTCCGGCATCCAGTCGCAGGCGCACGAGCCGATCGAGCTCGGCCAGCGTCTCGGCGACGACGGGCTCGATGGCGCGGCTTCGCTCGGTCAACAAGATCACCGAGGCGCGGCCGTCGCTCGGGTCGGGGCGACGCTCCACCAGCCCGTCGCGCTCGAGGCGACGCACCAGCTCGGTCATCGCCTGTTTGCTCAGGCGCGCCCGCCGCGCCAGCTCGCCCATGCGCAGGCCGTCCTCCTCGAAGAGCGGCACGAGCACCGAGCCGTACGAGGGCCTGACGTCCGCCCAGCCGGCGGCGGCGAAGCGCTGGGCGAGTAGCTCGTTCCAACGCTGCGCCGCCTTGGCCAGCAGGAAGCCGAGGTCGTCCCGGTCGATCACGCGAAGGTCTTGCGAACGTTCTCGAGCTCGCGGAGGAGCGACCGGTACTGTGACTCGAAGAGCTCCTCGGGCATCCCGGGCGCTCTGAACATGGTGAAGCTGTAGGCGCTCCGCCCGCCGGGCAGCTCGACGACCCGCGTGGGGAAGAGGGCGAGCTCGTCCTCGGCCGGGCCGGCGAACATGTCGATCACGCCGGTTTTCGGATCCGCCTCGATCGCGAAGTAGAACTCGCCGAGCCCGTTCACGACCTTCGCCTTGCCGTCTTCGTACTTCAGCTCGCGGGCGAACTCTGTCGCCCACTCAGGCAGGTTCTCGATCCGTGAGAGGTAGTCGAACACCTGCGCCTTCGGAGCGTCGAGGACGGTGGTGACGGTTCGAGTGCTCATCCGTGTCTCCTTTAGTCCGGTATCGTACTAAAAAGTACGGTAGCAGACTTTTCTTATGCACGGGCGAGCACGTCGTCGACGAACGCGAGCACCAGGGGGTGGGCAGGGTCGATGAGGTGACCGCCTTCGACCCACGCGACCCTGGCGGACGGCATGGCGGCGGCCATGGCGCTCGTGACCTCCTCGAACCCCGGCTGCAGCGACTCCTCTGCGGCAACCAGCAACGCCGGCCGGTCGATGGTGGCGAGCTGCGCCGCGGTGAGCTCGGGGTAGCCGCTGCGCACCTCGGCTACGAGCGCCGGGCCGTTGCCGGTGAGGATCTCCCGGAGCGGCTGGGGTAGGCGCTCCCACGTTCCCGGCCCGGCGACGGCGGTGATGACCGTCTCGCCGACGGTGCTCATGTCCTCTTCGGCCGCCGCCAAAACCTGCTCGGTCACGGCGGCGATCCAGCTCGTCGCCTCCTCGCTGAACGACGGCGCGTCGCCTTCGAGCAGCACGAGCGCGCGGACGCAGTCCGGGTAGCGCAGCGCGAGATCGATCGCCACCGCGCCGCCGTAGCTGCGCCCGATCACGATGGCCGGAGCGGCGTCGAGCGCGTCGATCAGCGCGGCGGCATCGTCGGCCTGCTCGTGGACGTTCGTCACGTACGGCTCGGGTCGTTCGCTGCGCGAGTGACCGCGGCGGTCGTAGGCGATCGTGCGGCCGTGCTTCGCGAGGTCGGCGACGGCCTCGCTCCAGACGGCGGCCGAGCTGCCGGCGCCGTGAAGGCAGACGATCGGCTCCCCGGTCCCGTGCTCCTCGTAGTAGAGGGACACGCCGTTGACGTGAGTCTCGGGCACGTCTCTACGCTATCTCCCGCAGGTCAGCAACGACCTCCCGGCCGAAGCGCTCGAGCTGGGTCTGAGGATCCTCGCTCGGCCAGAAGACGAACGTGTCGAAGCCGAGCTCGGTCGCGAACCCGGTCAGCGTCTCGACCCAGTGCTCGGGCGGCCCTTCGAGCAGTCCGCGGGTCGGTCCGTCGGCGATTACGCCCGAGACGTTGTAGACGCGGCGGATCGCGGACGGCTCGCGCCCGGCGTCGGCGGCCGCCTCGTCGATCCGCGCGGCGAGCTCGGGGACGAGCGTGGGCGTCGCCCAGGAGAACGACGGTACCCAGCCGTCGGCGAGCCTTCCCGTGAGCGCCAGCCCGCGCGGCTTGCCGACGCCGAGCCAGATCTCGATCGGGTGCGCGGGCGGCGGGCCGGGATGGAGGCCGCGCACGCGGTAGTGCTCGCCCTCGAACACGATCGTGCGTTCGCCGCTCCAGAAGGCGCGGATGAGCCCGATTGCCTCCTCGAGCGCGCGGAGCGCCTCGCCCGCCGAGCGGACAGGCCCACCCATTGCGCCGATCGCCTCCCAGAACGCACCCGCGCCGAGCCCCAGCTCGAACCTGCCGCCCGAGAGCACGTCCAGGGTCGCCGCCTGCTTGGCCAGCATCGCCGGCGGGCGAAGCGGGAGGTTGGCCACGTCCGGGAAGAGGCGCACGCGCTTCGTGCGCGCGAGCAGGTCGCCGATCAGGGCCCACGTGTCGAAGAAGCGCCACTGGTACGGGTGGTCCTGGATCCCGATCAGGTCGAGCCCGAGCTCCTCGGCGCGGGCGGAGAGCTCGCGGTGACGAGCGAGGTCCGCGCTCGTCGGCACGAGCGAGAGCCCGAACTCCAGCGGGCGCCCGTAGCGGGAGAGCACGCCGTCGAGTATGCACGGCGCGCGACGATGAGTCCCGGCCCGGGCGTGGGTCTATACCTCCAAGCGACGACGAAGGGAGACCAGATGCGACTCACCCTGACGACCTTCATCACCCTGGACGGAGTCGTGCAGGCTCCGGGCGGCCCCGACGAGGACACGAGCGGCGCGTTCGCACACGGCGGGTGGGTCGTGCCGTACCTGGACGACGACATGGGCCAGGCGATGAACGCCTTCTTCGCCGAGGCGGAGGCGTTCCTGCTCGGCCGCCGGACCTACGAGATCTTCGCCGCGTCGTGGCCGAAGATGGCGGACCCGAACGACCCGGTCGCGACCAGCCTGAACACGCTTCCGAAGCACGTGGCCTCGCGGACGCTCCGGGAGGTCTCGTGGGAGGGGTCGACCTTGCTCGTGGGCGACCTCGTGACCGAGGTCGCCGAGCTCAAGCGCCGGCCCGGGCGCGAGCTCCAGATACACGGGAGCGGCGGCATGGCCCAGACGTTGATCCGGCACGGCCTGATCGACGAGTACAGACTTCTGACCTATCCCGTCGTGCTCGGCACCGGAAAGCGCCTCTTCGGCGAGGGCGCCAAGCCGTCCGCGCTCGAGCACATGGACCACAAGTCGACGAGCACGGGCGGGAGCATCGACGTCTACACGACGGCAGGCGAGCCGACCTACGGTGCCGTCGGCCCCGAGTACGAGTCGGCCGAGGGCTGAGCTGCGAGAGTAGGGGCGTGACCGAGCAGCCGACGATCACCCTCCTCGACGGCCGCGCGATCCCGCAGCTCGGCTTCGGCGTCTTCCAGGTTCCGCCCGGCGCGCCCACGCGCGACGCGGTCGCGGCGGCCCTGGCCTCGGGCTACCGCCACGTGGACACCGCCGCTGTCTATCGCAACGAGGCCGACGTCGGAGCGGCCATCCGGGCGAGCCGCCTTCTGCCGGGATCGGTCTGGGTGACGACGAAGCTCGCGAACGCCGACCAGGGCGCGGCGACTGCCCGCCGCGCCTTCGAGGCGTCGCTCGAGCGGCTCGGCCTCGACGCGGTCGACCTCTACATCCTCCACTGGCCGCACGAGCTGCGGCGCGAGAGCTGGCGCGTCCTCGAGCAGCTGCACGCGGAAGGCCTCGCCCGTTCGATCGGGGTCTCGAACTTCCTCGCGGGCCATCTCGACGAACTGCTCATGCACGCCTCCGTTCCTCCCGCCGTGAACCAGATCGAGCTGAGCCCGTTCCTCTACCGAACCCGCGAGGACACCCTGCGTCGCTGCGCCGACGAGGGAATCGCCGTCGAGGCCTACAGCCCCCTGACCAAGGGCCGCCGGCTGGACGACTCGACGGTGACGGCGATCGCGGCCGACCTGGGTCGGACGTCCGCGCAGGTGCTCATCCGCTGGTCGCTGCAGAAGGGGTTCATCGTGCTCCCCCGTTCGGCGAACGCCGATCGCATCGCCGAGAACGCGGCCGTGTTCGACTTCGCCCTCGACGATGCCCAACTGGCCACGCTGGACGCGCTCGACGAAGGCCTGACGACGGGGTGGGATCCGGCGACACAGGCCTAGCGGCCGTTACCGCACCCGGTAATCGATGAACGTGGCGAACGGCGATTGCCGCACGCCGAGGTGCTCGAGCTCGACGTCCTTCGTGAACCCCTCGAAGAGCCGCTTGCCCCCGCCCAGGATGACCGGCGCGATGAGGATGGTCAGCTCGTCGACGAGGTCCGCCTCGAGCGCCTGCCGGATCGTGTCGGCGCCGCCCATCACGTGCACGTCCTTTCCACCGGCGGCCTCGTTCGCCCGCGACACGGCCTCCTCCACCCCGGCGACGAAGACGAAGGCATCACCGCTCGGCTGCTCCTCGGGCCGGTGTGTGACGATGAAGAAGGGCAGACCCCAGGGGTTCTCGTCGCCCCAATGTTCGGCCGCCTCGTACGTCCAACGCCCGCCGACCACAGCGCCCAACCGGGTCATCGCTCCCTTCAGCCACTCGGCGTCCTCGCCGGTGGCTTCACCAGTCGGCTCCGCGCCGTAGCTCCACGGCCCGCCGAACACCCAGTAGTGCAGCCGCTCGCCGCCCTCGCCGAGACCCTTGCCTGGACCGTCGTCCGGCCCGCTGACGTAGCCGTCGACGGACGTCGTGATTCCTGCGATGACCTTGCTCATGCGTCTCCCTTCGCCGGTTCGGTCTCCTGAGGTGGGGACCGCGGGCGGCCGCCGAACTCATCGGCCCGCGGGCTCGCAGAGTCGGAAGGAGCAATACGTAGTTTTGGGCAACCGTCCTACCGAAAAGTTCGGATGTGTGCCGCTCCCGACTCAGCAAGGGTGTTCAGGTTTCAAGCAATGGGCACTTCGACCGGAAGGAGGTTTGGAGCATCTTCGAGGCGACTGCACGCCTGAAGGTCCGTGACGGGGAGCTCGACGGCTTCAAGCGCCAGGCCGCCGAGATCATGAGGCTGGCGAGGGAGAAGGACACGAAGACCCTTCGCTACGACTGGGTTCTGAGCGACGACGGAACCGAGTGCGAGGTCCGAGAGGGCTACGTGGACGCTGACGCCCTGCTCGAACATTCCCACCACGTCGCGGAGGCCCGGGCCAAGCTCTTCCGCGACTTCGCCGAGGACCACACGATGAGGTTCTACTCGAAACCGTCGCCGGCTCTGGCCGAGGCGTTGGAGGCCATGGGGGCAACCGTCAAGGTTCGGCAGTTCTCCCTTTTCCAGGCACTCGACGCCGACGTGCGCGTCGCCGAGGAGGTCCGGCGTAGGCCGGCACGAGCCGCGACGGCGCGAAACGACTCTGGAAGGGGTGGTACCGGTGAACCCAAGCCATGTTCCACCAACAGCGCTGTCCGGGCGTGACGGAGCGCAACTCGACGAGGAGCTGCCCCGTCCGCCCGAAGGACAGCCCGGAGGCCCGGCGGGATCCCCGCCCCCGCCGAAGGTCGCTCCCCAACCCTCGGGCTGGACCGCGGGCCGCATCGCGGGGCTCGCGATCGGGTCACTGTTGGCCCTGCTGGCGTTGGCCCTGCTCGCCGTTGGAGGAACGGCCCTCTGGGCCGACCGCACCCAGCGCGACGCCGGCTATGTCACGACCGACGTCCACCAGTTCTCCACCGCTGGATCGGCCTTAGCGACTGAGTCGACGGAGCTCGGATCGGCGGGGTTCGGCTGGCTGTACTCACCTGCCCTGCTCGGCGACGTTCGAATCCGGGTCACGCCGACGACCTCCGGCCCGCCGCTGTTCGTGGGGATCGGCCGCTCGACGGACGTCGATCAGTACCTCGCGGGCGTGGACTACACGGTCATCTCCGACTTCTGGGGGGACAAGACTGAGACCGTCGACGGCGGCCCGGTCGCATCTCCTCCCGGAGCGCAGGAGTTCTGGGTCGCCTCCGCCACGGGCTCTGGCGCCCAGACGGTGGAGTGGGATCCGGCCGACGGATCGTGGACTGTCGTGGTCATGAACGCCGATGGGCGGCCCGTGATAGACGTCGGCGCGGATCTCGGCGCCCGCATGCCGGCCACACCGTGGATCGCCCTCGGCTTCTTGGCGGCGGGAGCGATCTTCATGGCCGGCGGCGTGCTCCTGATCACGGGTGCGATCCGCAGCCGCCGCGCTAGCCGGTCGAGGCCGGCGTGAGGCAACAGAGAGGAAGGAGGAATCATGCAGCCCATCAAGGAAGCGGCGTCGGAGTTCCTGACCAAGAAGCGGGTGGCCGTCACCGGGGTCTCCAGGACCCCGAAGAGCCATGGGAGCAACGTCGTGTACCGGCGCCTGCGAGAGCGCGGATACGACGTCTACCCCGTGAACCCGAACGCGGCCGAGGTCGAGGGCGATCGCTGCTACAAGGATCTGAGATCCATCCCCGGCGGTGTCGAGGCCGTGGTGATCGGGACCAGGCCGGAGATTGCCGAGGACACCATGCACGAGTGCGCCGACCTCGGCATCGAGCACGTCTGGATGCATTGGGGCGCCGGCGGGAGCAGCGTCTCGAACACCGCCACCGACTACGGCCGGCAGCACGGCATCACCGTGATCGACGGAGGGTGCCCCTTGATGTTCGAGCCCACCGCCGATTTCGGGCACAAGATCATGCGCCGCGTGCTCGCAGGGCACGTCCCGAAGGAGGTGTGAACCAGCGCGCGCGTGACGGCGGGTGAGCGTCAGCCGTCCAGCACGGTGAGGTCGAGCCGGGCGATCCGTTCGGGGTCGGCGAGGAAGTCGAGTTCGACGATCTTCCCGTTCTTGATCGTGACGGCGGCGATCGAGAACGGCTGCCCGTGGAGGAAGGTGACCATCCCGGCGGCGCCGTTGATGAGCGCGCGCCGCATGGTCAGGTCGACGCGGGACCAGAGCAAGGCCTGGCTGGCGACGCTTTCCGCACCCTGAACGTGGCGCGAGAGGCCGGTGGGGCCGCCGTCGGCTCGGAGCACGACATCGGGGTCGAGCACGGCGACGAGCGCATCGAAGTCACCGTCCCGCGCGGCGGCGAGGAACGCCTCCACGACCTCCCACTGGGCGGTCAAGTCAGCGTCCGGGACGGGGGCGGCACCGCGGACGCGGCGGCGGGCTCTGCTGGCGAGCTGGCGCGTCGCCTCGGGTGAGCGCTCGACGATAGGGGCGATCTCCTCGAACGGGACGGCGAACATGTGGTGGAGGACGAACGCCAGCCGCTCCGCAGGGCTGAGCGTCTCGAGCACCACGAGAAGCGCGAGGCCGACCGAGTCGGCGAGCAGCGCCTCGTGCTCGGGGTCGGTCCCGTCGGCGGGGTCGATGATCGGGTCGGGAACATGCACGTCCAGCGGCTGCTCGCGCCGCGTCCTGCGCGAGCGGAGCATGTTGAGCGCCACGCGCGCGACGACCGTCGTCAGCCAGCCGCCGAGGCTCTCGACCTCGCTTGTGTCGGTGCGACTGAGCCGAAGCCAGGCGTCCTGGACGGCGTCGTCGGCCTCGCTGAGCGAGCCGAGCATCCGGTAGGCGACTGCCCGTAGACGGGGTCGCTGCTCTTCGAATTGCTGGGCGAGCCAGTCCTGCTGCTCCAGGTCACGTTCCTCCTGCGAAGCGTGTCATGGGATCAGACCCGCGAGACGGAAGAGAAGTGACACGAAAGGAGCACGCGATGCGAGTCTTCGTTGCAGGGGCGAGCGGTGCGCTTGGCAGTCGGCTCGTTCCCCAGCTGATCGAGGCAGGACACCAGGTCGTCGGCAGCCACCACTCACCGGCCAGCGCCGAGCTTCTGCGGGCGCTCGGCGCCACCCCGGTCAGGGTCGACCTGCTCGATGCGCCGGCGGTGTGCACGGCCGTTCTCGAGAGCGAGCCGGAGGCAATCGTCCATCAGGCGACCGCGCTGGCCAACGTGAAGTTCGGCCGCAATTTCGACAAGATCTTCGCCGGGACCATCGAGCTGCGAACGAAG
>DATIBF010000121.1:0-23299 GCA_035457655.1 Gaiellaceae bacterium | reverse complement strand
TCAACTCGGGCACCACGGAGACCTTCCCGCTCTACGTCTGGAGCCAGGCGCAGCGCGGCGTCCCGCCCGAGGTCAACGTCATCGGCACGATGATCTTCGGCGTGGCCGTCGTGCTGATGCTGGCCAACATCCTCTTCCAGTGGCGCCGAACCCCGAAAGGAGCTGCATGAGCCTCCCCGCGACAGGCCTCTCCGCCGACGAGCTGCAGAAGGCGGCGCGCGACCACCTCTGGCTGCACTTCACCCGGATGTCCGGCTACGCGGACGGGGAGGTGCCAATCATCGTGCGGGGCGACGGCTGCTACCTGGAGGACGTCAACGGGAAGCGCTACCTGGACGCGCTCGCCGGCCTGTTCGCCGTCAACATCGGCTACGGCTTCGGCGACGAGGTGGGGGAGGCCGCGGCCGCCCAGCTTCGCGAGCTGCCGTTCTACACCAACTGGAGCTACGCGCACCCCCGTGCGATCGAGCTCGCCGCGGAGGTCGCCTCGGTCGCCCCGGGCGACCTCAACCGCGTCTTCTTCTGCTCGGGTGGCTCCGAGGCGGTCGAGTCCGCCTGGAAGCTCGCACGCCAGTACCACGCCGCGCGCGGCGAGCGCCGCTGGAAGGCGATCGCGCGCCGGATTGCCTACCACGGGACGACGATGGGGGCGCTCTCCATCAACGGAATCGCCGCCCTGAAGACGCCGTTCGAGCCGCTCGTCCCCGACACGCTCCACGTCCACAACACGAACCGCTACCACCGCCCGCTGGAGGAGACGGAGGCCGAGTTCACCGCGTTCCTGCTCGACGACCTCGAGTCCATGATCGAGCACACCGGCCCGGACACGGTGGCCATGGTGATCATGGAGCCCGTCCAGAACGCCGGCGGCTCGTTCACTCCGCCCGAGGGCTACTGGGCCGGCGTGCGGGAGATCTGCGACCGCTACGGCATCCTCCTCTGTGCCGACGAGGTGATCTGCGGCTTCGGCCGTCTCGGCGCCTGGTTCGGCTCCGAGCGGTACGACATCCGGCCGGATCTGATCACGTCGGCCAAGGGACTCTCGTCGGCCCACGCGTCCATCGGGGCCGTCGTCGCCACCGATCGTGTGATGGAGCCGTTCCTCGAGGGTCATGCGATGTACATGCACGGCATCACCTTCGGCGGCCATCCCGTGCAGGCGGCGATCGCGCTCAAGAACATCGAGATCATGCGCCGCGAGCGGCTCGTCGAGCACGTCGCTGCCGAACAGGACGCCTTCCGCGCGACGCTCGCGCAGCTGCTCGACCTTCCCATCGTCGGCGACCTGCGCGGAACGGGCTTCTTCTACGCGCTCGAGCTCGTCAAGGACAAGGAGACCCGCGAGACGTTCTCGGAGGACGAGTGCGAGACGCTCCTCCGCGACTTCCTCTCGCCGCGCCTCTTCGAGGCGGGCCTCATCTGCCGCGCCGACGACCGTGGCGACCCAGTCGTGCAGATCTCGCCCCCGCTCGTCGCCGAGCAGGCGCAGTTCGACGAGATCGTCGGCATACTCGGCGACGTCCTCGCAGAGGCCTGGGAGCAGATGCGGCGCTCAGCCGCTCCCGGCCGCGAGGGCACGGTTCGCCGAGATCCGCGTTAGCTCGATGAAGGCCATGGTGCTCGACTCCCCGGGAACGCCGCTCCGGAAGGCCGAGCTGCCTGCGCCGGAGCCCGGTCCCGGGCAGGTCGTGGTCGCCGTCGACGCCTGCGGCGTCTGCCGGACCGACCTCCACGTCGTCGACGGGGAGCTCTCCGAACCGAAGCTTCCGCTCGTTCCCGGCCACCAGGTGGTCGGACGCGTCGTCGAGCCCGGCGGGCGCTTCGCCGCCGGGGCGCGCGTGGGCATCCCCTGGCTCGGCTGGACTTGCGGCGAGTGCCGCTACTGCCTGAGCGGGCGCGAGAACCTCTGCGACCGCGCTCGCTTCACCGGCTACCAGCTCGACGGTGGCTACGCAGAGCTCGTCGCCGCCGACGAGCGCTTCTGCTTTCCCGTGCCAGAGGGATACCACGACCTGCAGGCCGCGCCGCTCCTCTGCGCCGGGCTGATCGGCTACCGCGCGCTCCGGCTCGCCGGGGACGCAGAGCGGCTCGGGCTCTACGGGTTCGGAGCGAGCGCGCACATCGTCACGCAGGTCGCCCGGCACGAGGGCCGGCGCGTGTTCGCGTTCACGCGTGCCGGCGACGACGGGGCGCAGGCCTTCGCGCGCGAACTCGGGGCCGTGTGGGCCGGGGACGCCCTCGCTCCGGCGCCGGAGGAGCTCGACGCGGCGATCGTCTTCGCGCCGGTCGGCGAGCTCGTTCCCGCGGCGCTCGCGGCGGTCGCCAAGGGGGGCGCCGTCGTCTGCGCGGGGATCCACATGAGCGACATCCCCTCGTTTCCGTACGAGCTCTTGTGGGGGGAGCGCGTCGTCCGCTCAGTGGCCAACCTGACGAGGCGCGACGGTGAGGAGTTCCTGGAGCTGGCCCCCCGTGTTCCCGTCCGCACCGAAGTCGAGGCCTTCCGGCTGGAGGAGGCCAACAAGGCGCTCGACCGGCTTCGCGCAGGCGAGATCCGCGGGGCGGCCGTGCTGGAGGTCGGCGCCTCGGCGGACTAGGCTTCCGGCGTGCGTCGGGCACTGGCCATCGTGCTTCCGGTCGCGGTCGTTCTTGCGGCGTGTGGCGGTGACGACTCCGAGGCGCCCTCGACCGACGACGAGACTCCGGCGCTACCGGCGGGTGCCCTTGCGTTCACCGGCGGCGACGTCGCCGAAGGGCAACCGATCGACTCGTCTCACACCTGTGACGCAGACAACATCTCTCCTGCCCTCGAGTGGGCGGGCGTGCCCGAGGGCGCCGCCGAGTTGGCGCTGATCATGGACGACCCCGACGCCGGCGGCACGTTCACGCACTGGGTCGTGTACGCGATCCCGCCCGACTACGAGGGCCTCGGTGCCGGTATCCCGCCGGGGCCCGCGCTCTCGGGGGACCTCACCCTGCGCCAAGGCCCGAGCGACGGCTCGGACACGCCGGGCTACTTCGGCCCCTGCCCGCCCGAGGGCGAGACCCACGGGTACGTCTTCACGCTCTACGCGCTGGACGAGGAGACGGGCCTCGAGCCCGGTGCGAGCGTCGACGACCTCCGCGCGGCGATTGAGGACCACGTCATCGCCGAGGCCCAGCTGACCGCGCCGTACGCCCGTTCCGGCTAGGCGAAGTCCCAGAGAGCGTTCACGATCCTCCAACCGGCATGTGTGCGGCCGAGGTGGAGGGACTCGCGGTAGACGTTCGAGTCCACGACGACTGCCGCATTGGTGCCGTGGACGTCGACGACGCGGACGTCGATGCGCCGCGCGCCGGGATCTCGCTCTCTGCCGGAGCCCGCAGCTGTCGCCTCGATCATCTCGCGAGCAGTCACCTGGTCGTGAGCCTCCCCGTCGAGCGACCGCCTGGCCGGGTCGGGATGCAGCGTGCGTCGCATGGCTCTGCGTCCGCGTCGAACCACCCCTCGAAGTAGTCGAGAATGCACCCGACGATGGCGTCTTCTTCAGGAGTCGTCAGAGCAGCTCCGCGATCCGCGCCGCCGCCTTGGCGGCGCCGTCTGTCTCGACCGGCAGGTAGTCCACCTCCCGGCCGATCTCCTCCGCGATCGCCTGCGCGATCACGGCGGGCGTCGCCGTCTCGAAGTCGAGCGCCCGGCCGGCGTGGTAGCGCTCGAGCCGGTGGCGGACGTGGAAGTTCTGCTCGAAGTGGTGGCGGAGCGGGAAGTAGAGGAAGGGACGCCGGTTCGCGGTTAGCTCCATCGCCGTCGTGAGGCCGCCCTGGACGACCGCGAGGTCGCAGGCGGCGAGGTGGCGGTAGAGGTTGTGGACGTAGGCGTGCGCCTCGAGGCCGTCGAGGTCGGGGAAGGCCGCGGGGTCGATGCGCGGCCCGGCCACGACGACCATCCGCAGCTCGGGCACGAGCTCCTTGGCTTCCGGGAACGCGTCGACGACCCGCCGCAGCAGATGGCCGCCGACCCCGGAGCCGCCCACGGTGACGATGCAGACGAGCTCCCCCGGGCGGTAGCCCAGCTCGGCGCGAAGCTTCTCGCGGTCGGCGAAGGCGGCGGGGTCGAAGCCGGTCACGTACCCCGCGAAGTCGAAGTGCTCCTCCGTCCAGTCGCGGATCAGCGGCAGCTTGGGCCCGAAGGAGTCCGAGACGACGTCCTCGGGGTTGCCGACGTAGAGCGCCCGGTCGCGCACCCGCGGGAAGCGGGCGATGTGCTCGATCATCTCCGCGTTGTAGTCGGCGGTCAGGAACGCCTCGCGCTCGCCTCCGTCCGGCATCGGGAGCCAGCCCACGAAGTCCGTGAGCCAGACGTACGCGGCCCGCTTCTCCTCGGGATTCTCGTGCAGGTAGTAGTCGAGCTCCCAGGCCTCGTCCCCGATCCAGAGGTCGTACTGCTCCTCGCGGACGACGTCGTGGAAGACCATGAAGTTGGCGAGCAGGATCTCGTCCATCCGGCGCCAGGCCTGGAAGCAGTGGAGGTCGTGCTCGGCGGACTCGGACTCCATGTGGCCCGACTCGTTCGCCAGCTCGGCGCTCATCGGATGCACGCGCTCGCCCTCCGCCTGGAGGACGGCGGTCACGGGATGCTGGGCGAGCCAGTCGATCTCGAGGTCCGGGACGAGCTGTCGCAGCTCGCGGGCGACGGCCACGTCGCGCTGGGCGTGGCCGAGGCCGATCGGCGAGCAGATGAAGAGCGCGCGCCGCCGGCGGCTTTTCGCCCTCGTCCAGCGCCTTGGCTCCGGCGCGAGCCCGGCGAAGTCGCGGACTGTCAGATTGGTCTTGACTGGATCGCGGACGTGGGGCCCGTGCCCCGAGCCCTCGAGAAGGAGGACCGGCGCGGCGAGGGCGTCCGCCAGGTCGAGCGCCCGCTTCGGTTCGACGAGAGCGTCTTCCGTCCCCTGGACGACGAGCACCGGACAGCGAATGCGCCCGCACAGAGCCGCGGTCGTCTCCGGGTCGAGCTCCTTCGTGTCCCAGCCTCGAAACCCCGCGAGGATCGTCTCGGCGTCAGTCTCGAGCCCCCAGCCGACGCAGTCCTCGACCGGCTTCGTGGAGTGCGGCTCGCTGAAGCTCTCGGAGAAGAAGTGCTCAAGGTAACCCTGCCAGTCCCTGAGCCAGTAGTGGCGGTTTTCTTTCGCCCAACCCTCGTCGGTGTCGAGCACGTCGTCGAAGGAATAGACGGAATTCTCCACCTGGTTCGGCGAGAGCGGCGGCGCGATGAGGACCAGACCGGCGACACGTTCCGGGTGCTCGGCCGCGAGGATGAGCGACTCGCCCAGGTCGCACCAGCCGACGACGACGGCTCGCCCGACTCCGGCCGCGTCCAGCACGGCGAGCGCGTCCTCGGCGAACTCCCTCCGCGTGTACGCCTCGTAGTCGAGGGGCCGGTCGGAGCGCCCGTTTCCGCGCGGGTCGAACGTGACGACGCGGGCGTGCCGCGCGAGGAAGGGGATCTGCATCTTCCAGCAGCGGGAGTGGACGATCTCCCAGGTCGGCGGGAGGAGGAAGGTCGGCTCTCCCTCGCCGTACCGCTCCCAGAACACTCGGATGCCATCGCGCTCGACGTAGCCCTGTTCGTCCGGGTACCGGGCTCGGGTCTGTTCTCGTAGGACCTCGGCCAGGACCGTCATGGCGGCCTCCTTTCCAGGGACTCGACGAACTCGCGGATCAACAGGTTCACCTTCACGGGATCGCGCGCGTGCGGGGCGTGGCCCGAGCCCTCGAGCGTGACGAGCGTCCCGCCGGTGGCCTCGGCGTATGCGGCGCCCTGTGCGTGGGGCCTGATCCTGTCTTCGTCCCCGTGCAGCACGAGCACCGGGCAGCGCATGCGCGCGCAGATGTCGCCAAAGCGCTCGAGGCCGCAGAGCTCGAGGGCGTACTGGCAGTCGATGAGCGTCTCTGGCGCCATCTCGAGCCCCCAGCCGACGCAGTCCTCGATCTGTTTCGTCGAGTGCGGCTCCGAGAACATCTGCGAGAAGAAGTACTCGAGGAACCCCTCGTAGTGCTCGAGCCAGTAGTGGCGGTTGTACCTCGCCCAGCCCTCGTCGGTGTCGAGCCGTTCCTCGAATGAGTAGACGTTCCGCTCCGGGTGTCCGGGGGCGAGCGGGACGGCCGGGCCGATGAAGACCGCGCCCGCGACCCGCTCGGGATGGTCGGCGGCGAGGAGGGATCCCCAGAGGACGCCGCACGAAAGGCCAACTACGATGGCCGACTCGGTCCCGGTCGCCTCCATGACGGCCAGCGAGTCCTCCGCGAACTCGCGCTCGGTGTAGGCGGCGACCCCGCTCGGACGGTCGGCCTTCCCGTTCCCGCGGCCGTCGAACGTGACCACCCGGAAGTGCCGCGCGAGGTACGGGATCTGCAGCTTCCAGTGGCGCGAGTGGATGATCGACCAGGTGGGGAGAAGGAACACGGTTGGCTCGCCGTGGCCGTAGACCTCGTAGAAGACCCGGACGCCGTCCCGCTCGACGTAGCCCTCCTCGTCCGGGTAGCGGGCGCGCGTCTGTTCGGCCGGTGCACGGACCACGGTCGTCATCCGCTCTCCTTCTCCTCGAGCCAGCCCTCGATCCACGCCAACAGCTCCCGGTGACCCGTCGTGATCCCCTGGGCCCGCTCGAGGATGATGCCCTCGTTGAAGGTCATGACGAGCGAGACCAGCGCCTCGAGCGGCATCTCGATCCCGTAGCGCTCGCGCGGCTCGGCGAAGGCCTCGGTGAGGACGCGTCGCCACTCCTCGTTGACCTCGGCGACGCGCTCGCGCAGCTCGGGGTGGTTCCAGGCGAGCGCCTGCAGCTCGAGCCAGATCTTCTCGTACTCGACGTCCTCGCCGACGAGGTAGTGCATCGCCTGCCTCCACTTCTCCCGGAAGGGCACCTCGGGATCTGTGTACATCGCGCGCTGGCGTGCGGTCAGGCGTGCGGTGAAGCGCTCGAGCACCCGAACGAGCAGATTCTCGACGGAGCCGAAGTAGTAGTGGACGAGCCCGTGGTTGAGCCCTGCCTCTGCCGCCACCCGCCTGGTCGTGACGCCCGGGTAGCCAAGCTCGAGGAGGAGGCGTTCGGCCGCGTCGAGGAACGCCTCCTCCTGAGTCCTGACTACCTGCGGCTCAGCCACCGCAGGACCGCGTCGAGCTTGGCCCGACCGAAGAGGAGGAGCCCGGTCGCTGCGGTCGTCCCGCCCGCCGCGAGGGAGCCGAGCAGGAACTCCTCGCCGAAGCCGTGGTGTCCAAAGATCACTGGAAGATCTCCGTCGTGCAGTCGCCTCCCTGGAGCCGCACCTCGTGCGCCCGGGCCGGGCCTTCCGGCCGGTCGTGGAGGTCGACGAAGAAGTCCCTGTCCACCTCCATGGAGCCGTCGTCCGCGATGTCGACCTTGAGCAGCCACGAGCGCAGCTCAGGATAGAACTGGTTGTCCCAGGTCGAGTAGAGCGAGTTCGTCACGTAGAGGCGCTTCCCGTCGAGCGAGAGCTGGAGCATCTGCGGTCCGCCGTTCAGCTCGCGCCCGGCGTCGCTCGGCTTCCCCAGTAGGCCCCCGAGCCAGAGCCGGCCGGTCAGCTTCGGGTTGGTGGGATCGGAGACGTCGTACCTACGCAGGTCGCCGTGGAGCCAGTTCGAGAAGTAGAGCGCCTTGTCGTCCATCGAGAGGACGAGATCGGTGATCAGCGACGGGACCGGAAACGGCCAGCCCTCGAGCTCGACCGGGTCGGTCGTGATCACCGGCTCGGCCGACCACGTCCCGTTGCGGGCGAAGCGCCACACGTTGCTCGAGAGCGCGACGCCGACGAATCCCTCCGCCGCGTCCGGATCGTGCAGGAACCTGATCTCCAGCGGGACGAGCCCCTGCTCTCCCAGGTCGATCGTCTGCTCGAGCGTCCGCTCCGCGAGGTCCCAGAAGTGGAGCCGCTGCCCGTACCGGCCGGCCTGGACGTCGGCGAGGTCGAAGCCCGGCTCGAACGCGTTCGGCTCGCCGAACTCGGAGGAGACGAAGGCGTTCCCGCGAGGCTGGTACCAGAAGTCGTAATTCATCGGCGGGCGCGGCCCGCCGTTCTCCCAGCGGCCCTTGATCTCGAAGGTCTTCGAGTCGAGCACTGCGAAGCCACCGGCCGCGTTGCCCTCGGCGTCGCCGAGCATGGCGATGACGACGTTGTCGCCAGGCATGCAGTGGACGGTGTGCGGTCGCGAAAGGCCGGTCTCCCCGATCAGCTCTTCCGGCTCGATCACCTTCTCGATCGTCGGCCGGCGCGGGTCGTCGGCGACGTTCAGGACGTGGATCCGAGACGAGCGGAAGCCGGGCATGATCAGGTGCGAGCGATCGGGGCCGTGGCAGGCAGACGAGCAGCGGTCCCAGCCGTAGTGGTGAAGCTCGTCGCCGACGTTCGGCATCGGCGTCTCGTGGATGATGCGGCCGTTCTCGGTGTCGACGACGGCGAGGAAGTCGGGAGCCTCGACGCCTGTGCCCTCGTGCAGGCAGGCGACGTAGAGGAACTCCTCGGGAGGCGCCTGCAACGCCTCTTGCGGCGAGGAATGGAATGTGTTTCGCTGAGCCATGGCCTCTCCTTAGTCAAGTGACTTAGGCATTTGACTAAATCTCGGCCGAGTTGTCAAGCCCTCGACTCCATGTCCTGGGCTAAGAACTGCTTTCGAAATAAAGGCGGGTGCCGCCGGAACGCCCTGGACGGCGCGACGCGGCGTCCTCGGTCGCGCCCGTACTCTCGAATACGAGCGCTCCCTACGTCCTTGCCTCGCACTCGCCCAGGACACCCCGACGGCGACGCATAACCCCGAAATGAGTTCTAGGACCGGTTCGAGAGAAGGCTACGGGCCGTCTCGTGGACGGCCTCGTCGTGCGTCCGCCAGAGTGCCTCCGCGAGCGCCGCAAGCACGTCGCGGATGCCCGCGATGCCGAGGACGTTCTCACCCTCGACGACCGGCAGGTGGCGGATCTGCCGCTCCTCCATGAGGCGGGCCGCGGCGAGGATGTCGGCGTCCGGCGAGATCGTGACGACCTCCCGTGTCATTGCTTCGGCGACTGAAACCCGATCGAGATCAACGCCGTCGCCGGCGAGTCGGAGCACGTCACGTTCGGTGAGGATCCCAACGAGGCGGGCTCCGTCGCAGACCGCGACGGAGCCGACGCCGGAGGCCACCATCGTCCGGCTGGCGGCGCGCACGCTGTCGTCAGGTGCGGCCTGGACGAGGCGTGTGTTCATGACGTCGACAATGGCCACGTTCGCCTGGCAGTCTACTCGTGACGAAGGCCACGAGGAAGGAGGTCGGCATGGAGGACGAGTACGTCGTCTGGATCACGACCCGGAGGCTCAAGCCCGGCAGCCGGGAGGAGTTTTCGCGCGCGTGGCGGCCCGGGGCGTTCCCCGAGGGAATGCTGCGCGCCTACGAGTGCTACTCGCCTGACAAGAACGAGGTCGTCGGCATCTCCGTCTGGGACTCGCACGAATCCTGGGAGCGCTTCCGGCGGTCGGAGACCGATTCCGCGCGCCGGAAGGCGATGGCGCCCTTCGTCCTCGACGAAACCTCCGGCCTCTACGTCGGCCGGGAGCTGAGGATCCCGGGTCGGTAGCGGTCGGCCCTAGTTCTCAGCTTTCCTTCGCTCGCTTGCGCTCCGGGTCGTAGACGGGATGGCTGACGATCTCACCCTCGACCCGGTCGTCGCCGACCTGCGCGACGACGTCCTGCCCGGGCAGGTTGAGATCCTTCCGGATCTTGGCGAGCCCGAGCGTGCGCCCGCCGAGGTAGGGCGACACGATCGCCTGCGTGACGAGCCCCACCTCCTCGTCGCCGACCCAGAGAGGAGCCCCGCTCGCCTCGTCGCCGCCGTGCTCGAGCACGACGCTCGCCAGGCGTAGCTGCGTCGTCCTCTCGTCGCGCGCGAGCGCCTGCCTTCCCTGGAACTCGCCCTTCGCCAGGTTCACGGACCAGCCGAGGCCGCACTCGTAGGGCGAGACCGTCGCGTCGTACTCGATGCCGCCGATGATGAACCCGCCCTCGATCCGGAACAGGTCGAGCGCGATCATCCCGATCACCTTCATGCCCTGCGGCTCGCCGGCCTCGAGGAGCGCGTCCCAGAGGTCGAACGCCCGCTCCCGGTCGACCCAGAGCTCGTAGCCGAGCTCGGCGGTGTAACCAAGCCGCGTCATGAAGACGGGGACGCCGGCGATCTCGACCTCCTCCTTGAACGTGTAGTAGGGGAACGCGGCGTTGGAGAGGTCCGTGGTCGTCAGCCCCTGGAGGATTTCGCGGCTCCTCGGCCCCTGGAGGCAGAGGTGCGGCGTGGCGTCCGTGTGCTCCCGCACCCGGATGTCCGAGCCCTCCGCCGCGGCGCTGAAGATCTCGTAGTCGCGGTCGTTCGCCCCGCAGAACCGGACGCTGTCGTGCGCCCGCATCATCGTCGTGCAGTCGTCGACCATCTTTCCGTCGTCGTCCGTCAGCGCGCCGTAGGCGATGCGTCCCGGGGTGAGCTTCGAGACGTCCCGCGTCACGATCGAATTCACGAGGTCGAGCGCGCCCGGACCGTCGAGGCTGACCTTCCGCAGCATCGTGAAGTCCATCAGCCCGGCCGTCTCGCGAACAGCGCGGTACTCCTCCGCGGTGTCGGTCACGACCGTCGGCGCCCAGTAGCCGAAGAGATCCATCCACTCGTCGGTCAGCGCCTGGAGGCGCGGGTAGAAGGCTGTCTCCTTGCTCACGTCGTCTCCTCTCGCGGTGTCGCCGCGGATTCTGACTTGCCCGGACGTCTTCGGTCGAGTATCCCTGCATCCGCGAAGGATCTCGTCGTCGACCTCGAGGGCCGTCCGCACGGCCTGGTGGCATTTGCCGAGACGCTGGCCGCGGCCGGGCTGAACGTGGAAGGGATGTGCGGGCTGTACGCCGACGGCACCGGGATCGACCACGTGCTCGTGGAGGACGTCGAGGCCGCCGTCGTGTGCTCGGGGAGGCCGGCTTCGACACGGGTGCCGAGCGGGACGTGCTCGTCGTCGAGCTGGAGGATCGCCCGGGAGCCCTCGCCGAGGTTGCGCGGCGAATCGCCGACGCGGGGCTAGAAGTCGACCTGATCTACCTGGCGACTCGGACTCGGCTGGTGCTCGGCGTCGACGACCTGGCGGCGGCCTCGCGGCGCTCGGGGAGTAGTCAGGCCTCCGGTGCCAGGGACTCGAGCACGAGCTCGGACAGCTCCCGCAGCTCGATCTCGCCCTGGTGGCCTGACGTCTTGATCGCGTCCTCGTACATGGTCACGTCCTTCGGGCACGCGACCACGAAGTAGTCGATCCCTTCGAGCCCGACCGCCTCGTCGATGCGGCTCTCGCTCGGGCGCTGGGCGTCCTCGGACTTGAGCTCCTTCATCCAGATGCGCCCGCCGCCGGCGCCGCAGCAGAAGGAGTTGTCGCGGTTGCGGGGCATCTCGACCAGCTCGCAGCCGACGTGGGCGAGTACGCGCCGTGGCTCGTCGTAGACGCCGTTGTAGCGTCCCAGCGTGCACGGGTCGTGGTACGTGACGCGGTAGCCGAGACCCTTACGCGGCCGTAGGCGGCCGGCCTCGAGCAGCTCGAGCAGAAGCTGCGAGTGGTGCACGACCGTCCAGCGCCCGCCGAGCTGCGGATACTCGTTCTTGAGCGTGTTGTAGGTGTGCGGGTCGGAGGTGAGGATGCGCCTGAAACGGCAGCCCGAGATCGTCTCGACGTTCTCCTCGGCGAGCGACGACCAGAGACCCTCCTCGCCGGCGCGGCGCACGTCGTTTCCCGCCGTCCTCTCGCCGTCGTAGAGGATCCCGAAGTCGACCCCGGCCCCCCGCAGGACGCGCGCCAGCGCCTGGCTGATGCGCTGGTTGCGGGGGTCGAAGGAGGCGTAGTCGCCGACGAACCAGAGGATCTCCGCGGGCTCCTTGCGCGCGTCCTTAACGTCGAATTCGAGATCCTTCGCCCAGCGGCCGCGCTTCCGCTTCGCCTCGCCGAACGAGTTGCCCGACGTGTAGATCGTCTCCAGCGTCTGCTGGAGCTGGCCGTCCATCTCGCCGCGCTCGACGAGCGCCCGGCGCATCTGGTTGATGATCGGGACGTGCTCGATGCCGACCGGGCAGATCTCGACGCACGCCATGCACTGCATGCACGACCACAGGGTCTCCGGCTTGATCGTCCCGAGGATCTCGGCGTGCTCGGGGAACCGCGGCGGGATCCCGAGCGCCGCCCGGTTCCCCATGGCGCCCTCCGCGACCTCGCGCAGGTCGAGCACCAGGTCCCGCGGGGAGAGCGGGTAGCCGCTCGCGGTCGCCGGGCAGGCGGCGTGGCACTTGCCACATTTCGTGCACGCGTCCAGGTCGAGCAGGTGCTTCGGCGCGAGCGCGTCGATGGTGGCGTAGCCCACCTCCTCCGGCTTCACGTTCGCCGGCAGCGGCGGGAGGGTGCTCCCCGCGCGATCGTCCTTGGCCGCCACGCCCGCCGGCCCGGCCAGCATGTGCACCGCCTTCGTGAACGGGATCGAGGAGACCCAGAAGAGCGCGAAGACGCCGTGCACCCACCAGATCACGGCTCTGGCCGACTCGGCGGCGCCGTCCTCGAAACCGATGGCGATGAACGCCTGCCCGACCAGCCAGCCGAACGGCGCCCACACCTCGAAGCTCGGGTCGTCCGCCGCGATTCTGAACGACTCGAGCAGGAAGCCGGTGAGCGCGAGGAAGAGGAGGCTTCCGAGGAAGATCCAGTCGCCCAGCCGGTAGCGCCTGGCCTCGTCCGCGAGCTGCGGGGCCGGCTCGACAGGGCGCCAGTAAGAGAGGCGGAACGGCCGCAGCACGCCCCGCTTCACGGCGAAGACGCTGAGCCCGACGATCAGCGCGACGCCGAAGACGTCCAGGAAGAGTGAGTAGCCGAGGTAGAACCAGCCCTGCCAGAAGTCGAAGCCGAGGACAGGCTCGGCGAAGTCGTCCTGAAAGGCCAGGATCGCCGTCCCGATGAAGAGGACGACGAAGCCGTAGAAGACGAGCAGGTGCCCCAGTCCCGAGAGCGGGTCGCGCCGGCGGATCCAGGCATGCGTGGCGACGACCTTCGCGGTTCGCAGCGCGCGCTCCGCCAGGTTCCCGACCGGCGCCCTCGTCCGCCCGCGGCGGTACTTGAGGACGAGGCGGCCTGCGCCGAAGAGGAAGATCGCCACGGAGGCGGCGATGAGGACGTACCACAGGACGATCTGCCAGGTCTCCAGGCCGGCGAAGGTCTCGCGCGTCTCCTCGGCGCCCAGCAGGACGGGCATCAATACAGCTTCTCGAGCTCCTCTGCGACCTCGAAGAGGTCAGCCACCGCTCCGTAGTGGGCCACGTTGAAGATCGCAGCCTCGGGGTCGGTGTTGACGGCGATGATCGTGCCGCTCGTCTTCATGCCGGCGAGGTGCTGGACCGCTCCGGAGATCCCGAGCGCGAGGTACACCTTCGGCTTGACCGTCTTGCCGGACTGGCCGACTTGGCGCGCGCTCGACATCCAGCCGGCGTCGACGAGCGGGCGCGAGGAGGAGAGCGTCGCGCCCATCGCCTTCGCCAGCTGCTCGAACTGCTCCAGGTTCTCCTTGTCGCCGATCCCGCGGCCCACCGAGAGGAGGAAGTCGGCGCCGGTGATGTCGACGTCGCCGGCCTGCACCTCCACCCAGTCCGTGTGTCGCGCCCGCGGGGCGACGGGCTCGATGCTCACCTCGGTGACGCTCGCGGCGCCGGCGCCTTCGGCCGGCGGCCACGCCGTCGCGCGGGCGAGCAGCACGACCCGCTCGTGCCCGGGGAAGTCGACCTCCCCGTTCACCTTGGCGCCGTAGAAGGACCGCTCCGCGACGAGCTCGCCGTCCTCCTCGCGCAGCCCGAACACGTCGGAGGCGAACCCGGTGCCCAGCTTGGCGGCGAGCGCGGGCCCGTAGCCCATCGAGTTGACCGTGAAGCCGAGTAGGACGACCCGCGGCTCGCGCTCGGCGACGAGCTGCTCGACGGCGCCCTGGTAAAGGTCGTTCTCGAACTCGTCGCGGTCTACCCCGACGGCGAGGATCTCGTCGACTCCTTCGACGTTCAAGGCGTCGGTGAACGCCGAGGGGTCGGCGGCGATCACCGCCACCTCGACCGGCCCTCCGAGGCTCCTGGCAGCCGTGACGAGCTCGAGGCTGATCGGCCGGAGCTCGCCGCGGACGTGCTCGGCGACGACGAGGGTCTTCATCCGTTACGCCTCGTTCCAGACCCGGCACGATCTGCGCACCACGCGCGCGGATTTCGTCGATACGCTCGCAGCGGGTGGTGGGCCGGGGTGCCCCAAGAGGTCACGTGTAAAGGAGAAGCGCGCCTCATGCCTTCAGGCGCTCCTCGACGATCTCCTTGATCCGGCCCGCGATGGCTGCAGGGTCGCCGTCGAGGATCTCGGCGCCCTCGCCCCTCGGCGGCACGAACATGCGCCGCACGCGCGCGGACGGGGCCCCGAGATCGCCGGGCTCGCGCACTTCGATCTCCTGCTGCTCCGCCTGCTTGATCGCGCGCAGCGTCGCGTACCGCGGCTCGTTGATCCCCGTCTGAATCGTCAGCAACGCCGGCGTGTCGACCTCGACGACGTCCACGAGGCCGCCCTCGAGCTCCCGATGGACCGTCGCCGTCCCGTTCCCCAACTCGAGCTTCGTGACGACGGCGACCCGTGGCAGCCCGAGCTCCTCAGCGAGTGCCGTCCCGGTCGCCGCCTGCACGGCGTCGCTCGACTGGACGCCGCAGAGGACGAGGTCGGGGCTCTCGGCACGCACCACCTCGGCCAGCGCCCGCGCGACCGTGATCGGGTCCGCCCCGGCCAGCTCGTCCGACCACACCCGGACGCCGCGGTCGACTCCCATGGCGAGCGCCCGGCGCATCGCGTCCTCCGTGTCCTCGTCGCCCAGGGTGACCGCCACGACCTCGCCTTCCCCGGCCACGTCGCGAAGGCGGAGCGCCTCCTCGGCCGCGTACGAGTCCCACTCGTTGAGGGCGAAGTCGAGGTAGTCGGGGTCGACGTCGCGCTCGTCGTCCGTGAACTCTACTTCGTCCCCCAGCGACCCGACCTGCTTCACGCAGACCACGACCTTCATCGACTCACGCCAGCACGGCCTCGCGTTCCACGACCCGCCGCTCGCGCTTGAAGGGCAGCGGCACCTCCGGGTTGTCGGTGTCGATCTCACGCGCCAGCCGGTGGCCGGAGAACACCGCGTCGGCGGTGAGCCGCGGCGCCTCGCAGTCACCGATCCGGTAGAAGCCGGTGATCCCCTCGGCCGCGAGCGCGTCGATTCCCACCGAGTCCTTGAGCTCACGGTAGAGCGCCTCGTCGGAGCGCCGCTGCGTCACGAGCACGACCGCGTCGGTCGTGAACTCGTGCTCGTGCTCCTCCTCGTCGTAGACGTGAGCGGCGAGGACTCGGCCCTCTTCGAGCTTGGTCGGCATGTGGTAGGTGACGATCTCGACGCCGAGCTTGTGCAGGATCCGGTGCTGGTTCGGCGCCTCGAGGGTGAAGTGCATGTAGGGCGCGATGTGCCCGAGGTGCGTCATCAGGGTGACCTTCTTGCCGTCCCGGGCCAGCTTCTCGGCGAGGGAGACGCCCATGTAGTAGCCGTCGTTGTCGAGGATGAGCACGCTCTCGCCCGGCACGTCCTTGCCCTCGAACATGATCTGCTCGGGGGTGAGCTGCCAGGGCACGCTCGCGTCGGCTCCCGCGATCGTGTCGTGGGTGCACCCGTTGAGCCCGTCGGTGGCCCAGTACGCACCGGTGGCGATAACGACGATCTCAGCGCCGTACTCCTTGACGCCCTGCGCGTCGAGCCTCTTGTTCGGGACGAACTCGACGTTCTTGAGCTTGTCGATCTGGATCTTGCGGTAGTTGACGACGCGGGCCCACTCGCCCAGGCCGGGCAGCTGCGGGATCCAGCGCATCCCGCCGCCCATGTCGTCGCCCGCCTCGACCAGGTGCACCCGGCGCATGCCGCGCTTGCCGAGGATCATGGCGCACTCCATCCCGGCGGGGCCGGCGCCGACGACGAGGACGTCGTTGTCGGCGTTCTTGGCGGGCTCGAACTTCTCCGGGTGCCAGCCGCGCCGGTACTCCTCGCCGGCGGTCGCGTTCTGCGTGCAGATGAGCGGCGGGCCGCCGATCTCCCAGCGGGAGATGCAGATGTTGCAGCCGATGCACTCGCGGATGTCGTCGAGGCGCCCCTCGTCGATCTTGCGCGGCAGCCACGGATCCGAGATCGAGGGGCGGCAGGTGGCGATGATGTCGAGCGATCCCGACTCGATCGCCTCGACCATCAGGTCGGGGTTGGTGAAGCGACCGACGCCGAGCACCGGCTTCTTCGCGACGCTCTTGACCGCCTTCTGCCAGGGCAGCAGGCGACCGGACTCGTAGAAGCGGGAGGGCGTCGCGTCCTCGCCCCACTCGGAGATGCCGGAGACGTTGATGTCCCAGACGTCGACGATCTCGTCGCAGAGCTCAACGAAGGGGAGGCAGTCGCGCTCAAGCTGCGTGCCTGCCTCGCCCATGAACATGTCAGTGGACATGCGCACCGCGATCGCGCAGTCGTCGCCGACCGCGTCCCGCACCTGCTCGATCGTCTCGCGCCAGAACCGGGCCCGGTTTTCGAAGGAGCCGCCGTACTCGTCGGTGCGGCGGTTGTAGTAGGGGGTCAGGAACTGCTGCGGGAGGTAGGAGTGGGAGCCGTAGACGTAGACGATGTCGAAGCCCGCCTCGCGCGCGCGCTTCGCCGCCTCGACGTAGAAGCCCTGCACCTCCCGGATGTCGTCCTTGTCCATCTCCTTCGGGTAGGTGAGGTGCTCGAAGTCGCTCGGGATCTGCGAGGGGGCGCGCGGGACGCAGCGCGACTCCATGCAGGGTGCGTGCGGGCCGCCGTACCAGAGCTCGGCGGCGGCGAGCGCGCCGTGCTCGTGGAGCATGTCGCACATGAGCGAGAGGTTCTTGATGTCGTCGTCGTCCCAGAGGCGCGCCGAGACGCGGTGCGTGTCGTCCGACTCCGGGTGGATCGAGCAGTACTCCGTGCAGACCGCCGCGTAGCCTCCTTCGGCCTTCATGGCGCGGAAGTGCGCCTGGCTCAGTGGCTTCTCGGAGCCGAAGCCGTTGCAGTGAGGGATCTGGTAGAAGCGGTTCTTCATCGTCTTCGGGCCGATCTCGATCGGCTCGAAGAGGACGTCGTGCTTGGGGTCGCGCGCCATCTCGCGATACCTCCTTCGGGGCGAACCGGGGAACCGGCATTCTCCCAGCGCCTGTGCCGGCCTTGCAAGCCGGAGCGGTTATAGGTCGTGGATCCAGACGAGGCAGGGCGCGCTCTTGCGGAGGCGCCTCGCGATGCGCCAGTAGTTCCAGCGCCCGAGCCACCGACGCTCCGAGCCGAACACCAGCAAGCCGACGCGCTCGTCCTTCGTGACCTCGAGCGCCGCATGCACCGGGCGGGGATGGTGGAAGACGAGCTGCGTCGCGCGGATCCCCCGACCGCTCGCCTCGTGCGCGATCTCCGCGCTCTCCTTGCGCGTCTCGGACGTGCCGAAGGTGCGTGCCCCGACGACTGCGGGGTTTCCGGTCGGAACGGGGACGCCGTCGCAGACGAAGAGCTCGGCCCCGGTCTCGGCCGCGGTCTCCAGAGCGAACTCGACGGCAGCGCGGTCGAAGGGCACGTCGAACGTCAGGAGCATGACCGGACGGATGTTCCGCGCGCCCTCCGGCAGGGCCGCGGGCGCCTCGGGGCGGCCGAGGGTCAGCTCAGCCATCGCGCTCGGCCTTCAGCCCCCAAGAGGGGAGATCGGCCAGCTCGTCCGAGTGCTTGCGCCGGAGCACGGGAGCAACCACCCGCCACCAGATGATTGCCGAGAGCGATGCGGTGAGCGCGACGCCGGGCAGTCCGAGCCAGAGAAAGCCGAGGATTCCGAACGCGATCACGACCGCGAGGCCGAGCTGCGCGTAGAGCCGCAGGCGCGCCTGCGTGGCGCGAACCCGCGCCACGGCCGGGCCGGAGAGCGACGAGGTGTCGTAGCGCCGGCCGCACGTGCAGGTGACCGTCTCGCCGACGGTTGCCTGGTGGGCCTCCCCGCACTCGCACCGAAGCGTCACTGGGATCGACATGCGTTCCTCCGCGTCTGGCCTGTTGAATCCAGCCGCCTCAAGTTTTACATTCCCTCGTCATTGACCATCTCCGAGGGGAACCCGCGTAGGAGGGCGTATGGCTGAGGTTGCTGTCGACGAACGAAGACTGCTCAAGACGATCAGCTGGTGGGACGGGTTCGTGATCGGCCTCGCGAATCCGGGGTTCCTGCTCGTGGGCCTCTGGGGCTCCACCATCGCTCTCGGCGGAGGCGTCGCCGCCGGTCTGTTCGCGTTCTCGGCGGTACTGGGCGCCCTGCAGGCCTACATCTACTCCGAGCCGGCGGCGATGTTCCCGGACAAGCCGGGCGGCCTCTCCGTCTACGCCAGGGAAGGTTGGCGGAAGTACTTCTCTTTCGCGGGGCCGATCGCCGTCTTCGGCTACTGGTTCGCGTGGTCGAGCGTGCTCGCCGTCTACGGGAGTCTGATCGGCTTCCTCATCGTCGGCGAGTTCTTCGACGACACCGGGGCAACGACCTGGAGTTACTCGCTCCCGGTGCTTCCCTGGGACTTCACCGTCCCCAGGCTGATCGGCTTCGGGGTGATCTTGGCCTGCTGGACGTTCAACGTCCTCGGGATGCGGCCCGCAGTCTGGTTCAGCTACGTCACCGGCGCGTTGATGCTCCTGCCGTGCGCGGTCATCGCGATTGGCGCCTTCGTCACCGGCGACTTCCGCGACTTCCCCGTCGACCAGAACATCCTGGGCGGCACCCTCGAGGCCTACGGCTACGGGACGGGGACCTTCGACAAGCTCGCGCTCATCATGGTCTGGCTCTACATCATCGGCTGGTCGACCTACGGGCCGGAGGCGCCCGCGACGTTCGCGCCGGAGTTCAAGGACACGAAGAACGACACGCGCAAGGCGCTGATCAGCGTCGGCGCGCTCAACGTCGTCCTGGCCTGCCTGCTCCCGATCGCCGTGGTTGGGACGATCGGCTATGACGTCATCTTCGGAGACGTCACCGGCGTCTTTTTCCTCGTCGACGCGCTGCACGCGATCGCCGGCGAGGCGTTCGGGACCTTCCTCGTCGTCTGTCTCTGCGCGGGCCTCGCGCTCTCGATGAACACGGCGACGATGGACGGCTCGCGGGCGCTCTACGCGCTCGCAGAGGAGAAGATGACGATCAAATGGCTGAACCACCTCAGCGGCCGGTTCGTCCCCGCACGCGCGATGACGGTGGACATGGTGCTGAACGTGATCATGATCTTCAGCTTCCCGACGCTCTTTTTCATCATCGCGACCGGGAATCTCGGCTACATGCTCTCGCACGTCCTCGCGCTGAGCGGCGTCGTGCTCCTGCGGAAGGACCGGGCCGACTGGCCGCGGCCGATCAAGCTCCACACCGCCTGGATCTGGCTGGCCGGAATCCTCTCGGTCGTCAACCTCCTGTTCATCATCTTCGGCGTCTGGTACCTGAAGCTGACCGGCTACTTCTTCGACGCGGGCTTCACGGACGCCACCCACTACATCAACGAGGGAATCGCGGTCGGCGTCGGCGTGCTGGTCGTCGGCTGCCTGGGCTACATCGTCGCCCAGTGGCAGTGGGGCCGCCCGATCCGGCTCCGGGAGCCGAGCGACGAGAAGCCGTCGCCGGAGGTCTACGAGCTCATGGGCGAGACGGGGCGCGCGCCCGCCGCGGCCCCGACGAGTCGCTAGGGAAAGCGATCGCTGCCAAAAGGGGCGGGCTCGACGAGCCCGCCCCTTCTACACTCTCCGCTGTCTAGAGAAGGAGGGCCATGATGGCGGTAGCGATCCGTCAGGACGCGTACATCGGCGGCGAGTGGATTCCCGGCGACGGCGAGGAGATCGAGGTCCGGAGCCCGGCGACCGGCGAGCTCCTGGGCACGGTCGCGGCCTCGTCGCAGGTGCAGGTCGACGCAGCGGTGGCGACTGCCGTCGAGGCGTTCAGAAGCTGGCGCAGGGTTTCGCTCCTCGAGCGCGTGGAGCTCTGCAGGACTGCGTTCGCGATCTGCATGGAGCGCTCCGACGAGATCGCCGAGATGATCACCCGCGAGGTCGGCAAGACGATCAGGGAGTCCCGCGAGGAAATGGTCGAGTACACGGCCGACCACTTCCGCCGGGCCGCCGAGGACGTGCTCCGCTACGCCGGCAAGGTCCTCCCCTCGACGCAGGAGCGAACGAACGACAAGCGGATCGTCGTCGTCCAGGAGCCGATCGGGGTGGTCGCCGCCGTTACGCCGTGGAACTTCCCCGTGGACATCGCCGGGATCCCTATCGTCTACGGCCTGGCCATCGGGTGCACGGCCGTCTGGAAGCCCTCCGAGCACGCGCCGCTCTGCGCGAACATGTTCGCCGAGGTCATCCACGACGCCGGCTTTCCGCCCGGGACGCTGAACGTCGTGCACGGCCGCGGTGACGTCGGCTCGGCGCTCGTCCGCCATCCAGACGTCGGCGCCGTCGTCTTCACCGGCTCCTCCCGTACGGGCGAGCAGGTCGCGCGCGACGCGGCCCTCAAGAGTCGGGTCCTCGAGCTGGGTGGCAACGGGCCGCAGATCGTGCTCGCCGACGCGGACGTCGAGAAGGCCGCCGACGCCGCCATCGTCGGCTGCTTCTACCTCGCGGGCCAGTGCTGCACCGCCGCGGAGCGCATCCTCGTGCACGAGTCGGTGAAGGACGCCTTCGTGGAGGCCCTCACCGAGCGCACGAAGGCGCTCCGGGTCGGCGACCCGCTCGACGAGGAGACGGACATGGGCCCGCTCTGCACGCCCGAGGTCCTCTCGCGGACGCAGGAGCACGTCGACGACGCGGTCGCCAAGGGTGCGCGCGTCGTCCTCGGGGGCGGGCACGAGGGCCAGTTCTTCGAGCCGACGATCGTCGACGGCGTCACGAGCGAGATGCGAATCGCCCAGGAGGAGACCTTCGGCCCGGTAGCGCCGATCATCTCCTTCTCTACGCTCGACGAGGCGCTAGAGATCGCCAACGAGACCGAGTACGGCCTGACGGCTTCGGTCTTCACGCGCTCGCTTCACGATGCCTGGCGTGCCGCCGAGGAGCTCCGCCACGGCACCGTCCACGTCAACGAGACGACGAACTACTGGGACCAGCTCGCCCCGTTCGGCGGCGCGAAGAAGTCCGGCGCCGGTCGCGAGCTCGCCGGCTGGATGCTCGACGCGTTGACGGAAACGAAGCAGATCACGTTCGACCTCGGCGACTGAGCTAAGCTCGCCGCCGCATCTCGACGAACTCCCAGTCGCCGTCGTTCGTCGAATGCACGAAGACGCGGACGGGGGCGAAACCTGCCCTCCTGTACACCGTGATCGCGCGCTCGTTGAATGTGGCAACGGAGAGAACGAACTCCGTGGGGTCGAAGCGGGAGCGTGCGTAATCGAGCCCGGCCTGAAGGAAGGCGCTTCCAAGGCCCTGGCCCGTGCGCTCGGGTCGTAGGCCCAGGCCTATCTCGAGCACCCGGCGTTCTCGCCTCCGAAAGGAGAAGTAGCCGACCAGATGGTTGTCCCGGTCGTGGACTGCGAAGTAGGCGTCACCTCGCAACGCCGGGTCCAGCAGCTCCGCCAGATCCGCGGGATCCTCTGCCCAGTCGTAGAACGAGAATGGCTCGGGATAGTGCCAAAGGGCGATTTCCTCCGCCTGTGCCTGATTCAGCGGCTCGAAGGAGAACGCTACGCCTGCCTCTTCACCCTCCTGTTCACCCGTCGTCACCACGCTGAGCAATCAACGAAGGGCGCTGAGAGCTACGCCGGCACAGGTTGCAGGCGGGCGCGCTCGATGAGGCGCTCGGTGCACCGGAGCGAGTTGGCGCAGATCGTCGACGTCGGGGCCATCGGGCCGGACGTCGGGAAGACGGCGCCGTCCAAGACGTAGAGATTCGGGACGTCGTGGGCGGCGCACCAGCGGTCGACGACCGACGTCGCCGGATCGTCGCCCATCCGCGTCGTCCCGAGCAGGTGCCAGCCCCACTGCGACCAGTCGGCGACGATCGTCTTCGCCGCGCCCGCGGCCTCGTGGGCCTCCCGGGCGCGCGCGAGCTGGAACTCGAGGTTCGCGCGCATGTCGTCGTCGATCGTGAACGTGATCCTCGGCGCCGGGATCCCGTCCGAGTCGGTCAGCTCCGGGTCGAGCGTGACCGTGTTCGACTCGTGCGGAAGGTCTTCGATGCCGACGCCCCAGTCGAACGCGTGCCCGAGCGTCGACTCCGTCAGGTTGTGGATCGCCGCGCCCCAGCGCTCGTCGAAGGGGAGGTCGTCGTAGCGGAAGAGGCTGAAGAGCGGCCCGCCGAGCGGCATCACGTCCCACTGCGCGCCGAGCGGGAAGCCGTGCGACTCGTCGTGGTCGGCGAACTCGAGCGAGAGGAGCTGCGTCCCCCAGGGGCCGAGCCAGCCCTCGAGGTCGTCCTCGTAGATCCCGAGGACGCTCATGTACGGGTGGAGCATAAGCCGCTTGCCGACGAGCCCGGAGGAGTTGGCGAGCCCGTCCTCGCCGCCCGACAGCAACAGGAGGCGGGCCGTGCCGACGCCGTTCCCGGCCACGACGACGACGTCCGCCTTCTGGTGATGCTCGACCCCGTCGCGGTCGACGTAGATCGCGCCGGTCGCGAGCCCGGTCCCATTCGTCGTGAGCTCCCGGACCCGCGCCCCGGTGACGAGCTTCGCCCCGTGCTCGAGCGCCTGGGGCCACATGGTGGTGTCCGTGGAGCTCTTGGCGCCCTTCGGGCATCCCCACATGCAGGTGCCCGTGCGCTCGCAGCCGGCGAGGCTGTCGACGGGCTCGGAGCGGATCGCGTGCGCCGCCGGCCACCAGTGCCAGTTGAGCTCGTTCATCCCCTGCGCCGCGCGCCGCCCGATCGCGCCGATCGGGAGCGGCGGCAGGCGCGGCGGCGGCCCGGGAGGGTAGTTCGGGTCACCGGTCATGCCCGAGATCTGCATCTCCTGGTCGATCCGCTCGTAGTAGGGCCTCATCTCTTCGTAGGAGATCGGCCAGTCGTCGGCGATCCCATGCAGCGTGCGGAGCTTGTAGTCCTGCGGACGCAGGCGCACCCATTGCGCGCAGAAGTGCACGGTGCTCCCGCCGACCGCGTTGTACATGACCGGCGTGATCGGCGAGCCCGAGACCTCGAGCGGGTAGTCGGACGGGTGTTGGCGCGTGTTCGGATTCGGGCTCCACTGGGCGTCC
>DATIBF010000120.1:0-24406 GCA_035457655.1 Gaiellaceae bacterium | reverse complement strand
ACGAAGCGCGTCGGCGACCAGCGTCGGAAGGTGACCGCGGAGCTCCAGGCCTCCCTCGCGGACGTGTCCTCGATCGTGCAGGAGTCGCTCTCCGTCTCGGGGATCCTCCTCGGCAAGACGATGGGCCGCTCCGGCGATCTGGCCGCGCGCTTCGGCGCCGAGTCGAGCCGGCTTGCCGACCTCGAGGTGCGGAGCCGCATGACGGGGCGCTGGATGATGGCGGCGATCCAGACGACCTTCGCGGTCATGCCCGCCCTCGTCTACTGGTTCGCGGGCTGGACGATGGCCAACGGCAGCGGCGCCATCACCATCGGGACGCTGGTCGCGTTCACCACGCTGCAGGCGAGGCTCTTCTTCCCGATCGGCTCCCTGCTCGGCGTCCAGGTCGACGTGCAGAGCTCGCTGGCGCTCTTCGACCGCATCTTCGAGTACCTCGACCAGCCCGTGGACATCGTCGAGGGCACGCACTCGCTCGAGCGGCCGCGCGGCGACGTCGCCTTCGAGCGCGTCTGGTTCCGCTACGGCGACGAGGCCTGGACGCTCGAGGACGTGACGTTCG
Source organism: Gaiellaceae bacterium (assembly GCA_035457655.1). Taxonomy (GTDB): domain Bacteria; phylum Actinomycetota; class Thermoleophilia; order Gaiellales; family Gaiellaceae; genus JAIBJN01. The sequence continues at coordinate 23,847 of DATIBF010000120.1, read as the reverse complement.
CCGTCCCCGCCGGGACGAAGACCGCCCTCGTCGGCGAGACCGGCTCGGGGAAGACGACCTGTGCCTACCTCGTCGCCAGGCTCTATGACGCCACCGAGGGAAGGGTGGCGATCGACGGGGTCGACGTGCGCGAGCTGACGTTCGAGTCGCTTGCTGCGGCCGTCGGCGTCGTCTCGCAGGAGACCTACCTCTTCCACGCGAGCGTCCGCGAGAACCTCCGCTTTGCCAGGCCGGAGGCGACCGACGCCGAGATCGAGGAGGCTGCGCGCGCCGCGCAGGTGCACGACCTGATCGCGTCGCTGCCCGAGGGCTACGACACCGTCGTCGGAGAGCGCGGCTACCGGTTCTCCGGCGGCGAGAAGCAGCGGATCGCCATCGCGCGCACGATTCTCCGCAACCCGCCCATCCTCGTCCTCGACGAGGCCACGTCAGCGCTCGACACGCAGACCGAGCGGGCCGTGCAGGAGGCGCTCGAGCGTCTCGCCGAGGGGCGGACGACGATCGCCATCGCGCACCGTCTCTCGACGGTGCGCGACGCCGACCAGATCGTCGTCCTCGACCACGGCCGGGTGGTCGAGGTCGGTGCACACGAGGAGCTGCTCGAGCGCCGCGGGCGCTACGCGTCCCTCGCCTTCCGGGACGCGGACGCCATCGAGCTCGTGCCGCCGCCTACCGTGCGGCCTCTGCGCTCGGCGCCGTGACCCGCGCGCCGGAGTGCTCGGCCGCCCAGTCGAGCGCGTGGTCGGCGACCTCCTCCCAGCCGGGCTCGCCGCAGGTCCAGTGCGAGCGGCCGGGGAACTCGCGCACCTCGGTGATCGTGTTCGACTTGTAGTGCTTGGCGTTCGACTTGTTCACCGAAGGGGGCATGATGTGATCCTCGCCCCCCGTGATGAAGAGGAGGGGCGCGCGGGCGTCGTTTTGGTAGTTCACCCAGGTTTCCTGATGCCCGGGCTCGATGTTGGCGATGATGCCGTAGGCCCAGACCCAGTTCCCGGGTGCGGGGATGTGGTAGCGCTCGTAGACCTTCAGGGACTCTTCTTCGCTCAGGGTGTTGGTGAAGGCGTAGTGGAACTCCTTCGGCGTGAAGCCCACCGCCTTGTGTCGGTTGGCGGGGCGCTTGAGGATCGGGAAGAGCGACTTGATCTGCGAGGGTGGCGAGACGTGCACGCCCTCGGTCGGCGCCGAGTTGATCGCGACGCCGGCGGCTCCGCAGCCGTGGTCGAGGAGGATCTGCGTGAGCGTGCCGCCGAACGAGTGGCCCATGATGATCGGCTGCTTGTCGAGCTCCGTGATGATGCCCGCGAGGTGCGACACGACCTCCGGCACGGTCAACGAGGCGATCGGCGACGGGTCGGCGTTGAGGGCCTCGACCTCGACCTCGAAGCCGGGATACGTCGGCGTGAGGACTCGGAAGCCCTTGCCCTCGTAGTAGGGGACCCAGTGCTCCCAGCTCCGCGGGGTCATCCAGAGCCCGTGGATCAGGACGATGGTGTCGGGGGTGCCGTTGACGCTCATCCGCATCCTTCCTCCGGTTTCGTGAAGCTACCGACCTTAATCGCACGAGTAGCTTCATGCAACTCGCCCGGTTACCCTTCCGTAACAATGCTGAAGCGGGAGTACGAGGGGCAGGAGTCGTGCTCGGTCGCGCTGACGCTCGAGATCGTCGGGGAGCGTTGGACGTGGCTGATCATCCGCGACGCCTTCCTCGGCCTGAGGACGTTCGGCGAGTTCCAGAAGAGCCTCGGGATCGCCCGCAACGTCCTGAGCGATCGCCTCCGGCGGCTCGTCGCCGAGGGGATCCTCGAGCGCGTGCCCTACCAGGAGCGGCCGCTCCGGTTCGAGTACCGACTGACCCGGAAGGGTGCCGACCTCTTCACTGCGTTGAACGCGGTCCGCCAGTGGGGCGACGAGTACCTGAGCGAGAAGCCGATGCGCCTCCTTCGCTTGAAGGCCGACAAGACGCCCGTCGTCGCCGCTCTCGTCCCCGCAGGGACGCCCGTTCCGTCTGCAGACGAGATCGAGCTCGTGCCGGGGCCCGGCTTCCCGACCGGCCTTACCGACTCTTAGGAGAGACCTGCCGGATCTTTGCGCCGCCCCGGGGCGCGCTTGAGACGCGGCTCTCTAGCGTCCAGGGAAGCACTGAACGGACGAAGGAGGGGACATGCGCACATTCCTGGTACTCGGCCTCACAGCGCTGACCGCGGCGGTCGCCCTGGTTGCCGCCGTGCCGGCGGCGGCCGGAGGAGACGACGATGTTATCCGCCGCGGCAGCTGCTCCGGCGCGAGCAACTGGAAGCTCAAGCTGGGCCTCGACGACGGCAAGATCGAGACCGAGTTCGAGGTCGACCAGAACCGGAACGGCCAGCGCTGGCGGGTCGTGCTGAAGCGCGACGGCAACCGCTTCTTCCGCGGCGTCCGGACGACTCAGGCCCCGAGCGGGTCGTTCGAGGTCAAGCGCAAGACGAAGAACCCGGCCGGGCCGAACCGCATCAAGGCGCGGGCGGTGAACCTGTCGAGCGGCGAGATCTGCAAGGGCGCGGCGACGATCTAGGGCGCGACCGCCAGCTCCCCGCCGCTGTTCGCGGTGACGAACGGGCACCCATTCGGGTGCCCGTTGGCCTAAAGCTTTGAGGCCATTCGAACGATGTGGGGCGGATGAGCGTCTTTCGTCCGGACGGCCCCCGGTCCGCGTCCGCCTCCCCACGGTGGATCGATCGTTGGCTTGCGGCCTGCAGCGAGCTGGCCGAGCTCGAGCGATCGAATCCGATGACCGACGCCGTCATCGACGAGATCGACGGGCGGATGATTCGGATCGGAGACAAGTGGCTGGCCGATTTTGCCTCCTGCAACTACCTAGGATTTGACCTCGATCGCGAGATCATCGCGGCCGTTCCCGAGTACCTCGAACAGTGGGGCACGCATCCCAGCTGGTCGCGGATGCTCGGCAGTCCCGTCCTCTACCCGGAGATCGAAGAGCGCCTGATCGAGCTGCTCGGCTGCGAGGACGCGCTCGTCATTCCCACGATCACGCTGATTCACCTTTCCGTGATCCCGGTCCTCGCCGGCGACGGGACGATCTACGTAGACAGCCGCGCGCACAAGACAATCTACGACGGCTGCCAGTTCGCTTCCGCCCGCGGGGCAACGGTGAAGCGATTCCGCTTCGAGGACCCCGACGACCTCGAGCAGCTCCTGCGGCAGGACCGCTCCTCGACGCGGCTGGTCTGCATGGACGGGGTCAACAGCATGACCGGGAATGCCCCGAACCTGACCGACTTTGCCCGGCTCGCGCGTCACTACGACGCGATCCTCTACGTCGACGACGCGCACGGGTTCGGCGTCATAGGTGAGCGCGCTGCAAACGAGACCAGCCCGTACGGCGCTCGCGGGAACAGCATCGTGCGGTACTGCGGGGAGTCGTACGACGGGGTGGTGCTAGTCGCCGGGTTCTCCAAGTCCTACTCCTCGCTCGCGGCCTTCGTCGCCTGCCCGACCGACCTTAAGGAGCTCCTCAAGACCGCGGCGCCGCCGTACCTGTACTCCGGGCCCTCGCCGACCGCATCGTTGGCTACGGTGCTCGCCGGGTTCGACGTCAACGAGGCCCGCGGCGACGCAATCCGCGCCGGCCTTTGGCGCAAGACGGATACCGTGCTCCGCTGCCTCGGCCGGCTCGGAGTCCACACGCCGAACCGCTCGGGCTTCCCGATCATCGAGGTTCCGCTCGCGCGCCATCAGGACATCGACGCGGCCGGGCGCTTCCTCTTCGACCACGGGATCTACGTCACTCTCGCCGCCTATCCGCTTGTTCCGAAGAGCGAGGTCGGCTTCAGGATCCAGGTCACGGCGGCCAACTCTCAGGCCGAGATCGAGCAGCTGGTCGAGGTCCTCGGAAAGCTCGCCAACGCCTTCGACCTCCGGCCTGCGGCGCCTGCGGAGTACGCCGCTTGAGCCCTCTCCGGGGCATCGACTGGCGCTCGCGCGTCTGGATTGTCTACCTGGCCGTCGGGGTAATCCTCACGGCGGCGTACCTGTGGTTCCCGCCGCTCAAGGCGAACGGGCCGCTCATCAACCTTCTCGGCCTCTCCTCCTCGATCGCGATCGCGCTGGGGATCTACTTCCATCGTCCGAAGGCATGGACGGCCTGGGCCCTCTTCATCGCCGGCAACTTCCTCTTCTTCGCAGGCGACCTCTACACGTACAGCTATCCGAAGCTGACCGGCGCCGAGGTGGAGTTCCCGTCCGTCGGGGATGCCATCTACCTGGCCGTGTATCCGCCGCTCGTGGCGGGCCTCCTCGTCCTTGTCCGCCGGCGAAACCCGCAGGGGGATCGTGCGGGCGTCATCGACTCGCTGATCATCTCCGTCGGCATCGCGCTGCTCTCCTGGGTCTTCCTCGTCGCCCCCAACATTCACCTTTCCGGCCTGACGACGCTCGAGAAGGCCGTGTCGGCCGCGTACCCGCTCGGCGACATCCTGCTCCTCGCCGCCACCGTGCGGCTCGCGGTCGACAACGGGAAGCGCGCCCCGGCCTTCTACCTCCTCGTCGGGAGCATCGTCTCTCTGCTGGCCGTCGACTCGGCGTACAACTATGCGCTGCTCACGGGGACGTACAACCACCAGCTCAGCTACGACGTGGGCTGGATCGCCTTCTACCTCCTCTGGGGTGCCGCCGCGCTCCATCCGTCGATGCGGACGCTCGAAGAGCCGGCGGTCGAGTCCCGCACGAGGCTGACCCCAGTACGCCTCGGGCTGCTCGCGCTGGCTTGCCTGATCGCGCCAGGCGTCCGCGCCTGGCAATCCTTTGGGGACACCGACCGGCTCGTCTTGATTGCCGCCTCCGCCGTCCTTTTCCTGCTCGTCGTGGCGCGCATGGTGGGTCTCGTGCGCCAGGAGGAGCGGGCCGCGGCTCGTGAGCTCGCTCTGCAGCGGGCAGGCGTTAGACTCGTCGCCGCCGTCGGGCGCGAACAGGTCCAGGAGGCAGCCATCTCCTCGGTCCTCGCTCTCGTCCAGAGGCCGGTCGGCGTCCGTCTCGTTCTGCTGAGCTCAGACGGCGCTGCCGTTGCGGCGTCGTCGGGAGACGAGGGCGAATGGCCGCTCTCGAAGGTCACAGCCGCCTGGCTCCGCGAGTCCGCCGGAAGCGGCCAGATCCCGATCGAGAAACTGTCAGAGGAGCCACGGAGCCAGCTCCGCCTGGAGGACGGCCGCGTTGTGCTCCTTCTTCCGCTCATGGTCCACGATGCGACTCGGGGGCTGCTCGTCCTCTGTTCGCCATTGCCGATCTCGCGTGAGCTGGTGGACTCGCTCGAGTCCCTCGCATCGCAGGTCTCGCTTGCGCTCGAGGGTTCCGCGCTCGCCGAGGATCTTCACCGGCGCCAGAGCGAGGCGCGGTTCCGCTCGCTCGTCGCTCATTCCAGCGACCTCATCACCGTGCTCGACGCGCACGGAACCGTCACCTACCAGAGCCCGTCAGTCGAGCGCGTGCTCGGCTATCGGGTGGACGAGATCGAGGGCACCTTCTTCGCGCGGCTACTCGCCGAGACCGACCGTCCACGCCTGGCTCAGATCGTGGCCGGCGTCGGCGAAGCGTACGTCGGCGGGGGGTCCGAGACGCACGTGATCGAGTGCTCGCTCCGCCACCGGAATGGCACCTGGCTCCAGTTCGAGGTGCAGCACACCGACCTACTGCAGGACGAGCACGTCCGCGGCGTCGTCCTAAACAGTCGCGACGTCAGCGAGCGCAAGGCGTTCGAGGATCAGCTTGCGCATCAAGCCTTCCACGACCCGGTCACGAGCCTCGCCAACCGCGCGCTCTTCGCGGACCGTGTACAGCACTCGATCATGCGCTCGATCCGCGGCGGGCCGACGATCGGCGTCATGTTCATCGACCTGGACGACTTCAAGACCGTCAACGACAGCCTCGGCCACGCCGCAGGGGACACGGTTCTTCAGGAGGTCGCCCGACGGCTGCTCGGCGCGGTGCGCCCGGCCGACACCGTTGCCCGCTTCGGCGGCGACGAGTTCGCCGTGCTCCTGGACGGGGTCAAGGACTCCGAAGAGGCCGCGGACGTTGCGGGGCGGGTTCTGCGCGCCCTCGAGCTTCAATACGACGTCGAGGGCAAGCACGTCTACCCGCGCGCGAGCGTCGGCATCTGCCTTGCCGGACCCGGGCTCGGGTCGGCCGACGCGGAGGAGCTCCTGCGCAACGCCGACGTGGCCATGTACATGGCTAAACGGGACAGCAAGGGCAGTTATCGCGTCTTCGAGCCGGCGATGCACGAGCGGGTGGTCGAGCGGCTCGAGCTCCAGGCGGAACTGCAGCGAGCGCTCGAGCTGAGCCAGCTCGAGATTCACTATCAACCGGTCGTGCGGCTCGACCAGCCCGCCGACTACGGCGTCGAGGCGCTGCTTCGGTGGATGCACCCGGAGCGCGGGACGATCCCGCCCCTCAGCTTCATTCCACTCGCAGAGGAGACCGGCCAGATCATTCCCATCGGCCGCTGGGTGCTACAGGAGACCTGTCGCCAGGGCGTTGTCCTGCAGGAGCGGTTCCCCCGCACTCCTCCTCTGACCATGAGCGTGAACCTCTCCGTCAAGCAGCTCCAGTCGGAGACGATCATTGACGACGTGCGGAGCGCCCTCGAGGGGAGCGGGCTGCCGCCGTCGACCCTCGTCCTGGAGATAACCGAGAGCGTGATGATGGCCGACACCGACCTGGCCGTACGCCGGCTCGGTGAGCTGAAGGAGCTGGGTGTTCTCCTGGCGATGGACGACTTCGGGACCGGGTATTCCTCGCTGTCGTACCTGAGCCGCTTCCCCGTCGACATCCTCAAGATGGATCGCTCGTTCCTCTCGGCCGAGCACGACGAGTCGGGCCTGGCCGGCGCGATCATCGCGCTTGGCAACAGCCTCAACCTCGACGTGGTCGCCGAGGGGATCGAACAACCCGAGCAGATCGCATCGCTCCGGCAGCTCGGGTGCGATCTCGGACAGGGCTTCCTGTTCGCCAAGCCGATGAACCACGAGGCGCTGATCGAATACCTCATCCTCGGCGAGGACTCGACGGGCGAGCCGCGCTCGCATGCAGCATAGTCACGAGTCGCTCGACCGCCCGGGCGGCTTCTCCCGAGTCAACCTGCTCGCACCGCTCCGGCACCGGGACTTTCGCCTGCTCTGGGCAGGAATGACCATGTCGCTTGTCGGGGACGGGATCTTCCTTGTCGCGATGGCCTGGCAGGCGTACGAGCTCTGGAACGCTCCGGCCGCGCTCTCGCTGCTCGGTATCGGCATGACCATTCCCACGATCGCGTTCCTGCTTCCGGCCGGGGTACTGAGCGACCGTCTCGACCGCCGCTCGCTCATGCTCTTCGCGGACATTGCCCGCGCGGTGATCATCGCTGCGCTCGCGGTGTTGTCCGTCACCGGGCTCCTCACCTTTTGGGAGCTTCTCGCCATCGTCGCGCTCTACGGCGTTGCAACCGCCTTCTTCACGCCGGCCTTCGAGGCGATCGTGCCTGACATTGTTCCGGCGCCTGACCTCGCGGCTGCGAACGCTCTCGACCAGTTCGTGCGGCCGATCACCCTGCGTCTTGCTGGTCCCGCCCTCGGCGGCCTGCTCGTGGCGACAGCCGGGACCGGCGGCGCGTTTGCCGTGGACGCCGCTTCGTTCGTTGCGTCTGCCGTTGCCATTCTCTTCATGCGGCCCCGGGCCCATCAGCGATCCGAGCAGGTCGAGTCGTCGATCAGCGCCATCAAGGAGGGCCTCCAGTTCGTCCGCCGCCGAGTCTGGCTATGGGGAACTCTGCTGTCCGCCACGATCGCCTACCTCGCGTTCATGGGCCCTGCCGAGGTGCTGCTCCCGTACGTCGTGAAGAACGAGATGCACGCCTCGGCGGGAGACCTCGGGCTCGTGTTCGCCGCAGGCGGGATCGGGGCCATCGGCGCCGCGCTGATCATGGGGCAACGCGGTCATCCGGGGCGCGACGTCACGTTCATGTACGCGACTTGGACGTTCGCCACCCTCGCCGTCGCGGGGTACGGCCTCGCGACGGCTTCGTGGCAGCTGATGGTCGCCTGCTTGCTCTTCAACGCGCTCGAAACGGCCGGCACGATCGTCTGGGCGACGATCAAGCAGCACCATGTTCCCGCATCGATGCTCGGCAGGGTTTCCAGCCTCGACTGGCTCATCTCGATCGGGCTCCTTCCCCTTTCATTCGCTCTCACCGCGCCCGTCACCGCCCTCGTCGGCGTCCGGGCGACCTTGATCGGCGCGGCGGTGATCGGGGGAGTCGCGACGCTCGGCGCCCTCTTCCTCCCCGGAATGCGAGACATCGAGGGGGCCGCGGCAGAGATCGACGGAGCAGCAAGGGAGCGCGAGGCGGGCGACGTGGATCTTATGAGCCCGCCCATTGCCGTCGATGTCCAGCGTTAGTCGAGGGTCGTAGACCTGATGGCAGCCAGGTTTAAACAAATCACCCAAGATCCCCGCTCTTGCCCTGGCGCGGTCTGAAGAAACGGGGTGCCTGTCGGAGCGCCCCGTTGTCGTGCTCTGCGTCGCCAGGGATTCGACTCGATGCGGCGGCCGGCTTCCCGTTTGCCGCTTTCTTGGTGGCCGAGTGCAGGCGAAGATTCGAAACGAGACCGGCATGAGAAAACCGGATGACCCCTCCATTCGGTTCGTCGCCGCTTAACACGGCCTTAACCTGGCTCAACCGGGACTTCAAGCCCGCGCGGTTATAAGGAGAGTCATGGACATCGGCTCCGGCCTCGTTCGCGCGGGTTCACTCTTGCTTGCGGCATTCCTCGGCGGCGCCGCCGCCGTCGGGATCGGCGCGGCCATCGACGACGACCCCGACGCGCAGACGGTCGTCAGCACGGTGGCGGCCGACCCCGCACCCGCCAAGTTCGAGCCCTCGGTGACCGGGACGGGCTCGAAGTCGATCCAGCAGATCTACGAGGAGGCCGGCCCCGGCGTCGTCCAGGTGACGACGAGCGGGCTTGCCGCCGAGAACCCCTTCCTCGGCCAAGAGCCTTCCTCCACCCTCGGCTCCGGCTTCGTCGTCGACCGCGACGGCTACCTCGTCACGAACTACCACGTGATCGAGAACGCGCAGGAGGTCGAGGTCAATTTCTCGGGCGACGATCGCGTCCCGGCGACGGTCGTTGGAAGCGACCCTTCCACCGACCTCGCCGTCTTGAAGATCGACGCGCAAGCTCGCGCTCTGACTCCCCTCCCCCTCGGTAACTCAGACGCGGTGCGCGTTGGGGACGCGGTCGTCGCCATCGGGAATCCCTACGGCCTGGAGCGGAGCGCCACGGCCGGGATCGTCAGCGCGCTCCAGCGGAACATCACGGCCCCGAACGGCTTCACCATCGACAAGGTGATCCAGATCGACGCGCCCATCAACCGCGGGAACTCGGGCGGCCCGCTCCTGAACGGGAACGGCGAGGTGATCGGGGTGAACTCCCAGATCGAGAGCGAGACGGGCGGCAACGTCGGAATCGGCTTCGCCGTCCCCGTGAACACCGTTCGCGAGGTCGTTTCGCAGATCAAGGAGCACGGCAAAGTCGAGCATGCGTACCTCGGCGTCGAGATGCAGTCGATCACCGACGAGCTCGCGGAGACCTTCAGGCTTCCCGTCGAGGAAGGCGTCCTCGTGGTCAACGTTGTCGACGGCAGCCCGGCCGACGAGGCTGGGCTCGAGGGCGGCGACCGGCAGGTCATCGTCGACGGCACGAGCTACGTGCTGGGAGGTGACATCGTCACCGCCGCGAACGGGGAGAGCATGACCTCCCCCGACGAGCTCCGGACGATGATCATGGGAATGGCGCCCGGAGATCCGCTCTCGCTGGAGATCCAACGAGGGGACTCGCAACGAACTGTGAATGTAACGCTCGGGCAGCAGCCCGCCCAATCGGGCGGCTAGCGCGCCCGCGGCCCCTCCCCCCAGGGGCCTGACCGGTCGGAGGCCCGCACTGCCTGCCCGGGCCTCCGACCTCCCTCCTCTTCCGACAGCCCCAGGAGGGCTCGACGGAACGCAGGCTGTGCCGCCGGACCGCGCTGCTCGCCCCGAAGACTGCGTCCTTGTTTCGGAATGACCATCGCACCCCGGCGACGAGCGACGCTCCGCCGATCCCTCCTAGACTCGCGCGATGGTTCCGCATCGCTTCGGCGAGTCGTCCCCCTTCTCGGTGGGGATCGAGGAAGAGCTCTTCGTCCTCGACGCGGAGACGCTCGAGCCCGCCTCGGTCCCGGACGACGTGCTCGACGGCGAGCGCTTCAAGCCCGAGCTCCTCATGACCATGCTCGAGCTGAACACCCCCGTGTGCGCGGACGTCGGCCGGGCCGTCGAGGAGCTGGCCTCCCTTCGGCTCGAGGCGCGCCGGCGGCTTCGTCAGCACGGGCTCGAGCTGGCCGCGGCCGGAACGTGGCCGACCGCCGTGCTCGGCGAGCAGCCCGTGTCCCCGCTGGAGCCGCTGCGGCGGTTCGCCGACTACGCCGGCCCCTCGGCGCTGCGCCAGCACTGCTCCGGCCTGCACGTCCACGTCGGCGTGGCGAGCCCCGAGGAGTGCATGGGTCGGCTCGAGGCGGTGCTCCCCTGGCTTCCCGTGGTGCTTGCGCTGTCGGCCAACTCGCCCTACGTGGGCGGCGAGGAGACTGGGCTCGCGTCGGCGCGCGCCGAGCTCCTCTCGCTCCTTCCCAGGGCGGGGGCGCCGCCCGCGTTCGCGGTCTACGAGGACTGGGCGCGCTTCGCCGAGCTGCTCGTGGAGCTCGGGCTCGCCGACGACCTCATGCGGCTCTGGTGGGACGTCAGGCCGCACCCCCGCTTGGGGACGCTGGAGATCCGGATGGCGGACCAGCCGACGCGACTCGCGGCGACCGCCGCCTTCGCCGAGCTGTGCCACGCGCTCGTCGTCGGCGCCGACCCCGCGGCGGCGCCGGCCGACCGCGGCGTCTACGCCCAGAATCGTTGGGCCGCGGCCCGGTTCGGCACGCAGGCCGGCCTGATCCAGCCGCGAGCCGGCGAGCTCCGCGGCCCGCTCGAGCTCCTGGCCGAGCTGGGCGTCGACGGCATCGCCGGGCTGGACGGGCTCGATCAGGCCCGGGAGCAGCTGGAGGTCGGGCGGGGCGAGGGGCTCCGGGCGCTGCGCGAGCGGCTGGTAGCGCTCACGTACGATCAGCTGTAGTGATTCGCTCGGAGACGCTCCAGGTGACGGGGATTCGCTGCGAGCGCTGCGTGCTCCGCCTAGGCGGGGCGCTCGAGGGCCTCGACGGGCTCGAGTCCGCGCACGCGAACCTCCTCGGCGACGTGACCCTCGCCTGGGACGACGAGCTCGTCGCGCGCGAGGAGATCGTTGAGGCGCTCGCCCGTGGCGGCTTCCATCCGTCGCGGCCTAGCGGTCGCTCGGAATACGAGGCGGGAGCAGGGCGTTTGCTTGTTAGTGTCCGACGGATGGCAGAGGCCGAGACTGACGCCCGCCGCCTGGCGACCGAGGCTCGTGACCGGGTCCGCTTCGAGGAAGAGGTGCTCGGGCTGGCCGACCAGGTCTACCGGGTCGCGCGACGCCTGGTGTCGAGCCGAGAAGAGGCGGAGGACCTCGTCCAGGAGACCTACGCGCGGGCCTTCCGCAGCTGGCGCTCGTACACCCCGGGCACCAACCTCCGGGCGTGGCTGATGCGCATCATGACGAACCTCAACATCGACCGCGGCCGGCGCGAGCAGCGCTCCCCCGACACCCAACCGCTGGAGGAGGGCGACTACTTCCTCTACAACCGACTCGAGCAGACCGGCGGGCCGGAGGACGCGGAGCACGTCGTCGAGCGGCTCTCGCAGGACTCCATCGTCGACGCCCTCTCCAACGTCCCGCACGACTTCCGGGACGTCATCGTCCTTGTGGACATCGGCGACTTCTCCTACCAGGAGGCCGCGCAGATCCTCGACGTGCCGATCGGGACGGTCATGTCCCGGCTCCACCGCGGCCGTAGGATTCTCAAGGGGCAGCTGGCGGAGACGACGGTCGGGGAGGAGTCGTGACGCAGTTCGACCCGATCTGTGAGAAGTGCGAGGAGCTGATCCAGCCCTTCCTCGACCGGGAGCTGAGCGAGGCCGAGCAGATCGAGGCCGAGGGGCACCTCGCCGGTTGCGGGTACTGCAGCGAGCGGTACCGCTTCGAGGTCAGCCTCCGCCGCTACGTCCGCCAGGCCTGCTGCTCGGAGGAGATGTCGCCGGAGCTGAAGGCGAAGCTCGCCGCGCTCCGCACGCCGCTCAACTAGCCGCGCTTCTCGCCGACGATCACGACGAGCCGGAGCGAATCGGTGCCTCCCGGCAGGGCTGCGGTGCCTACGCCGAGCTCGTCTGCCAGGCGTTGCGCGATCGCCTCGGCCCCGGGCGGGTAGTAGACGCGGGTCTCGGCGTATGTTCGCCGGTCAGCGTTTTGCACCTCACCGATGCGGTACGCGAGGCCTGCGACCTCGTTGGCCAGGCTGGCCGCGGCATTGCCCTGTCGCGTGCCGTTGTAGACGTCGACCTGGATCTCCCAGCGGTTCGGAAGCGGCGGGGCGGCGGCCGGCTGCCGCGCGGCGGGCGGGGGCAGGACGGCCGGTTCGCCGGCCGGGAGGACCTGGGGACGGAGCACGAAGACCAGGAACGCGGCCACGACGGCGACGAAGCCGAGCACGATCGCCCAGCGGCGCAGCGACCAGCGCTCGACCACCGAGGTCGCGGGCAAACCGGCGAGCTCGCGGGCCTCGCGCTCGCTGATGCGCAGCGCGGAAGCGTAGACGACGGTCGCGGCGATGGCGTCCGCGGTCGAGGGGAACCGGTAGGTGCGGCTCTCCTCCAGCGACTTGATGTCGTCGACCTCGAGGCTCGTGAGCGTCGCGGCCTCCTCCAGCGTCAGGCGGCGGCGCATGCGCGCTGCGACGAGCGGCGAGGATGCTGCTTGTGCCTCCATCTCGACCCTCAGTGTTCGGCGGGCGCCTCCTTCACCCTGCCCTTCTCATCGGCAGGGACGCCGGCGCCTTGAGGGTCATTCGGGCTCCGGGCACGGTCCGTCGCCGCTCTCCACGGAGAGGACGAACGTAGGCTCCCCGACGTGCCCCGGAGCCATGCCGTACGTGAGGAGGCTGAGGCAGTCGTCGCCGCGTGAGAAGTCCACGCGGAAGGAGATCGGCCCCGTCTCCTCGTCCACGACCTCGCTGGCGCGCACCACCCTCGTCCGGGACTCCCATTCCGGCTGGAGGCTCTCCGCGTAGAAGGCGACGACGTCCTCCTGGGTAGCGGCGGCGGGCGGGGCATAGAGGGTGCTCGTGACGATCTCGTCGGGGATCGGGAGGGCGTCTTCGCCGGTCTGCGTCCGCGTGATCCGCTGGATCTCGCGCGCGCCGGGGTAGACCGAGAGCGCGTCGAGGATCGCCTCGTTTGCCTCGATCCGACCGGAGTCGAGCTGCTGCCAGGCTGCGTAGGCGATCCCCGCTCCCAGGGCGAGGACGACGAAGGCCGGGAGAAGGATCGCGGGTCGGAGAAGCCGCTTCACGGGAGGTCCTCCAGCCTGTCGACGTCTCCGGGGGCGCCGAGGTCGTCGCAGGGGACGAGCGCCGGCTCGAAGGCGCGCAGGCCTTCGTCCGGGATCGACTCCCAGACCTCGTGGGCGACGACGAGGGGATGGCCGCGGTCGCCCGCGTAGCTCGCGGCGACGAGCGCGCCGGCGCCGGCGCGCCAGGCCGCGAGGACCCGCTGAACCGCCGCCGGCGCCAGGTCGGGCCCGTCGGCGAGGACGACCACGGCCGCCTCGGTGCCGGGCGCGAGCGCGGCGAGCCCGCAGCGAAGCGACGCGCCGGGCCCGAGCTCCCAATCCGGGCAGGCGACGACGCGGGCTCCGTCCAGCTCGAGCGGGTACGCCCCGGCGACGACGACCACCTCGTCGACGTGGGCCTCGCCGAGCCGCTCCAGGACGCGGGGCAGCAGGAGCCGCTGCTTCGGCGACCCGAACCGCGTCGCCGCGCCGGCGGCGAGCACGACGGCCGCGACCCGTCCGCGGAAGCCATGCCCCGGTGCCTGGCCCCGGGTCATGTCCCTGCCGGACGCGACCGACCCCGTGCCGTGACGGAGAAGAGCCCTTCAGGAGTCACGGCCGCTGAGGGTGGACACGTCCAAGTGCCTGGCACCAGGACATGGCGCTAGCGGCCGGGGTCGAGCGTGAGCGTGAGGATGTCCGCGATGTGGAGGAGCCGGAACGTCGCCCGGCTGAGCGTCCTCACCTCGGTCTCGTCCTCGGCCTCCGGCAGCGTGCGCCAGAGGTCGCGCGCGGCGCTCAGGAGCTCGGCGATCCGCTCCCGCTCCTCGACGTAGCCGTCGCGCTCCGCGCAGGCGTTGAGGGCGAGCCCGAGCACGCCGATCGTGTCCGCCTGGCGCGTCCAGAGGAGCGGCGTCGCCATGGCGAGGTAGTGGTGGATGCGGGCGAAGGTGAGCGGCTGGTCGAGGCGCCCCAGGCCGCGCGGCTCCGGCAGGGGCGGGGTCGCCTCGCCGTCAGCGATGCGCGCCGCCGACCCCCCGAGCATGTCACGAAGCTCGTCCTCCGTGAGCCCGGCCAGGAGCGCCGTCCGGAGCGCGAGGAGGAGCGACCCGGGCTGCTGTCCGTAGGGGTAGTCCGACGCGTACAGCGCCTGGCCGGGCGAGACGCGCGCGAACATGTCGAGCAGGTCGATGGCGCTCCAGACCGACGTGTCGAAGTACACGCCCGGGCGGCCGGCGAAGCACTCGGAGAGCGCGGCGAGGTCGGCGATCCCGGCGTGCGCGATGATGAGCGACGCCTCGGGATACGCCTCTTGGAGCCTGCCGAGATGGACCGCGATCGGCGGCAGGCCCCGCCCGCCGTGGATGAGGATCGGCACGCGCCGCTCCGCCGCGAGCGCGAAGACGGGCTCGAGGCGCTGGTCGTCGAGGAGGAAGCCCTGCGCCCGTGGGTGGAGCTTGATCCCGCGCGCCCCGAGGTCGAGCGCGCGCGTCGCCTCCTCGATCGGCTGCTCGGCCAGGTCGAGGCGGGCGAAGGGTACGAGCATGCCCTCGGAACGCTCGGCGGCCGCGAGCGTGCGGTCGTTCGCAGCCCGGAAGGCCGGCTCGCGGTCGGGCTCGTCCATGCAGAACGCGAACGCCCGCTCGACGTCCCACCGCTCGAGGAAAGCGACCAGGTCCTCGTACGGAGCGACCATGCCGTCGATGTCGCGCCCGACGTGCACGTGCGCGTCGAAGAGGCGCGCCCCGGCCGGGACGAGGCCCCGCGCCTCCTCCTCGTAGAGCTCGACGAGCCCGCGCGCCCGCTCGAGAACCGGTTCCACGGGGGTGAATCTACCGGCAGTGGCTACCATCCGGGGCCGTGCCGGACGTCATCATCTTCGGCGACACCATCCGCTCTCCGGAGCTCCGCCACGAGGTGCCCGTGGCCGTGCCCGACCCGTTCGTCTACATGGAGCGGAACGGGACGCGCACGGCGTACGTCGGCTCGCTCGAGGTGCCGCGCCTGCGCGAGGTCGACGGCCTCGAGACGGTGCCGTTCGAGGAGCTCGGCCTCGACGAGCTGATCGAGCAGGGGCTCGGCTGGCATCGGACGACGACCGAGCTCGTGCTGCGCGCCTGTCGCGCGGCCGACGTCCGCTCGGCGGTGACGCCCCGGGACTTCCCGCTCGAGGTCGCCGACTACCTGCGCGCCCACGAGATCGAGGTCGAGGCGCGAGGCGAGCTCTTCGACGAGCGCCGCCGCGTCAAGTCGGAGGCCGAGCTCGCCGGCATCCGCAGGTCGCAGCGGGCGGCCGAGCGCGCGATGGACGCGATCCGGGCCCGGCTGCACCGGGGCGTCCCGGTGACCTGCGAGGACCTCCAGGCCGAGGCGATGCGGGTCTTCAGCGAGGAGGGCGTCATGATCGACGACGTCGTCCTCGTCTCGGCGGGGCCGCAGACCACCGTCGGGCACGAGCCCGGCCGCGGGCCGATCGCCGAGGGCGAGCCGATCGTCGTCGACCTCTTCCCCCGGGATCCACTCTCAGGCTGCTACGCGGACATGACCCGCACGTTCTGCCTCGGCGAGCCTCCCGAGGAGCTCGTGCGCTACCACGCCCTCGTCCGGGAGGCGCTCGACCTCGCCTACGCAACGATCCGGCCGGGCATCGCGGGCGCGGACGCCCACAGGGTCGTCTGCGAGCTCTTCGAGGCCCACGGCCACGAGACCCAGCTCTCGAAGGAGCCCGGCCGCGTCCTCCAGGAGGGGTTCTTCCACAGCCTCGGGCATGGCGTCGGGCTCGAGGTGCACGAGCTCCCCGCCCTCGGCAGGGCCGGGGAGGAGATCGTCGCGGGCGACGTACTCGCGGTCGAGCCCGGCCTCTACCGCAGGGGCTTCGGCGGCTGCCGCCTGGAGGACCTCGTCCACGTCACCGCGGACGGCTGCGAGGTCCTGACGGACTACCCGTACGAGCTCGCGCCTTAGCTCTCACGTGGCGAGCTCGAGGAGCGGCTCGAAGGGCTCCGGGTCGTCGAACGGCCCGATCAGCGCCAAGTTGAGCCGCTCCTCGCGGACGATGTCCTGCGCGACGCGGTGGACGTCGTCCAGCGTCACCCGGTCGAGGGCGGCGAGGACCTCCTCGGGCTCGCGGGTGCGACCCTCGAGGACTTCGTCGCGGAGCCCGAAGGAGATCGTGCCCTTGGGGTCCTCCAGCGAGAGCACGAGGCGGCCCTTGGCGAAGTTGCGCGCCTTCTCGAGCTCGTCGGCGTCGACGGGCTCGGCCGCGATGCGTCCGAACTCGCGCACGATGGTCGCGACCGCCTCGTCGATCCGCTGGATGTCGACGCCGCCCTGGGCGAAGAGTGTGCCCGCGTCCGTGTAGGCCTGGTTGTAGCCGTAGATGTAGTACGCGAGCCCGCGCCGCTCCCGCACCTCGGTGAAGAGGCGCGAGGACATCCCGCCGCCGAGGACCGTCGCGAGGAGCATCAGTGCGTAGCGGTCGGGGTGCCCGAGCGGGTAGCTGTGGACGCCCATGCGGACGTGGGCCTGGTCGGACGTCTTCGTGTGCAGCTTGACGCGCGGCGAGGCCTGCTCCCACTGCACGGGGGCGGGCGAGCCGGTCGCGCCGTCGGGGACGTCGCCGAGGAGCGAAGCGACCAGCTCGACGGCGTCGTCGCCGACCGCCCCGGCCAGGCC
This sequence comes from Gaiellaceae bacterium, assembly GCA_035457655.1. Classification (GTDB taxonomy): domain Bacteria; phylum Actinomycetota; class Thermoleophilia; order Gaiellales; family Gaiellaceae; genus JAIBJN01. Next base: position 6,661 of record DATIBF010000120.1, on the reverse strand, counting down.
GGCGACCATGCGCGGGGCCCGGTACCAGCGGTCGAGGTAGTCGAGGAACGTCTCGCGTGTGGCGGCGCGAACGGTCTCCTTCGTGCCGATGATGTCCCAGCCCAGCGGCTGGTCGCCGTAGAGAAGCTCGTCGTAGACGCCGTCGACGTAGTCGCGCGGCGTGTCGTAGTACATGTTCATCTCCTCGACGATCACGCCCTTCTCGCGCTCGATTTCCTCGGAGTCGAACTTCGAGTGGCGGAGCATGTCGACGAGCACGTCGAGCGCGGTGTCGCGGTGCTCGGCCGCGCACTTGACGTAGTAGCCCGTGTACTCCTTGCCGGTGAAGGCGTTGAACTCGCCGCCGATCGAGTCGATCTCGCCGGCGATGTCGCGGGCCGTCGGACGCTTCTCCGTTCCCTTGAAGAACATGTGCTCGGCGAAGTGGGCGATTCCGTTCGTCTCTTTCGTCTCGTAGCGCGAGCCGGCGGCGAGCATCACGAAGCAGGCGACGGACTTCGCCTGCGGCATCGCCGCCGTGACGACCCGGAGGCCGTTGGGGAGGGTGGTCTTCTCGAACGTGCTCACGTGACCAGCGGGCTCCTCTCTTCGTAGGCGTCGAGGCGTGTCCGCCACCGCTGGGGAACGGGCATCGGCGCGTTCGCCTCGTAGTCGTATGCAACGAGGACGGAGGTGGCCTCGAGCACGAGGCGTCCGTCGCCTCCGCGAATCTCGTGCTCCATGTCGAAGCTCGTCGTGCCGAGACGCGTGACGCGGGCGCCGACCTCGAGCGCCTCGGGGAACTGGGCCGGCGACCGGAAGTCGACGGCGATCCTCGCGAGGATGAGGGCGATCTCGTTCGCGAACCCCGCCCCCAGCACCTCGACCAGGTACCGGATCCGCGCCGTCTCGAGGTAGGTCAGGTAGACGGCGTTGTTCACGTGGCCGGCGGCGTCGATGTCGCGGAACTCGACCTCGCGCGGCAGGACGAAGCGGTAGCCCTCCATCCCGGCATGGTACTTTCGCGGCCTCGGTGCCCGGCGAGCTCACCCGCAAGGCGGTCTTCGCCCAACCCGACTGGCTTCGGGAGGTCCCCGCCCGGGTCGGCGAGCGGCGGCTTCCCGAGGGCCGGGTCGTCTTCACCGGCTGCGGCACCTCGCTCCACGCGGCTCAGACGGGCGGAGAGTCGATCCAGGCGCTCGAGGCGGTGCTCGCGCCGCCGGAGGCCGACCTCCTTGTCGTCGTCAGCCACGAGGGCAGCACGTCGATGGCGCTCGAGGCGGTGAGGTCCTTCTCGGGCCCGGTGTGGCTCGTCACGGGCAAGGAGGAGAGCCCGCTCGCGGAGGCCGCCGACGAGGTGCTCGTCGTCACGCCCGAGGTGGAGGAATCGTACTGCCACACGGCGAGCTACACGGCCGCGGTCGCGGCGCTCGCCGTCCTCCGCGGCGACGACGTCTCGGCGCTCCCGGCGGCGGTCGAGCGCGTGCTCGCCGAGGAGCCCTTGCAGGTGTCCGATCACGAGCGGATCGCCGTCGTCGGCGCCGGCCGCGACGTTCCCACCGTCCGCGAGGCCACCCTCAAGCTCCGGGAGGGCGTCCACATCCCGACCGAGGCCCACCACATCGAGCAGGTCCTCCACGGCCACCTCGCCGCCATCGACGAGACCGTGCGCGTCTTCGTCCTCGAGGGCGAAGGGCGTGCCGCCGAGCGCGGCCGCGACGTCGTCCGCGCTCTCGGCGAGATCGGCGCCGAAACGACCGTCGTGCCGACGGAGCACCCCGTCGTCGATATCGTCCGCTTCCAGCTCCTCACCCTGGCGCTCGCCGAGGACCGCGGGATCGATCCGGACAAGATCCGCTTCGACGAGCCGCGCTGGGACGCCGCCCGGAAGTCCTATAGCTGAGCTTCACTGCGAGAGCAGCCAGAGCCCACCGAGGGTGTAGACGACCATCAGCGCCAGCATCGCGTACTGGCTGATCGCCGCCTTGCGCGGGGACTCGAAGAGCTCGACCGCCTTGTCGTGCGCGAGCACGAGGCCGGCGACATGGCCGATGACGAGCGCCGCCACCTGCGTGTACCAGATCGTCTTCGGCGTCAGCCAGGCGGATTCGGGCCTGACGTCCGCGGTCCCGAAGAGGTCCCAGCCGAAGCCGAAGGGGTCGGAGGCGAACGGCACCACGTACTGCACCTCCCGGACGAAGAACGAGAAGTAGTGCGCGACGACGTAGGCCAGCGCGATCGGGACGAGGCTGCCGAGGAAGGCGCCGGTCAGGTCGCCGTCGTAGTGCACCGCGTAGGCGGCCGCCTTCATGGCGAGGACGTAGGCGAGGGCCACGAGCGCGACCATGGCGAGCAGTCCCGCGGTCGCGAGCAGCATCCCGACGGCGTCGGCGAGGTCGGGCGAGCGCTGGATGACCGAGCGCAGCCGTTCTTCGCGGAAGTCGACCCAGAGCTCCGTCTGGCTGAAGCCGTCGAAGGCGACCGAGCCGAGCATGACCGCCACGAACGCCAGCATCCCCGGACCGGATTCGAGCCTGGCGAGGCCGGTGAACGGCCAGCGGACGACGAGCCTGCCCCCGTGCTCGCCGAACGGTGCGATGCGGGCGAGCAGCCCGAAGTAGACGGCGAAGGCCTCGCCGTTCTCGACCCAGCGCTGCCGGCCGTACGCGAGCATCCCGAGCCAGGTGACCGTGCTGTAGACGAGGATGGCCAGCGCGAGCGCCCGCGGGTCGGCCGGGTCCCAGTAGGCGAGTTCGAGAGCGGCGAACGCGAAGAGGAGCACGACCGCGGGCCAGCACCCGAGACGCGCTGGGTAGGCAAACGGCGTCACCCAGCGGACGCCGACGCGCTCCGAGACCCAGGCGGCCGCGTCGGCGGCGGCCCGCCACGGGTTGAGCACCGTCCAGACGTCGCCGAGGAGGACGCTGAGCGCGGGAAGGCCGAGCCAGAAGACGACGAAGACGAAGCGCGGGGCGAGGTTCTCGTCGAGCGAGGTGTCGCCGATCGCGGCGGCCACCGCGACGAGGACGAGGAGCGCGAAGGAGGCAGCTCCTGCGGCGACCCGCAGCGCCGTGCTGCGGAGCACCCGCTCGAGGCCGTCGGGAAGCGGACGGCCCGCGCTCGCTCGGGCGAGCACCGGCCGCTTCCAGAGCGCCCAGAGCGCGACGAAGGAGAGCACGAGGACGAGCGCGGCCCCGTAGTAGAAGAGCCACAGCGGGACGGGAAGGTCGCTGACCCCGCCGAGGCCGTGCGAGACTGGAAGGCTCACCTCACGACGGTGTGACGGTCAGATCGCTCGCGTGCTCGCTGCGACGCGCCGGGACTCCTACTGATGGGTGTTGCCGTCGCAGTTGACGAACGTGTCGTTGCCGGCACCGCCCCAGGCCTCGTCGTCGGCTCCGTCGCCGCAGTCGATGAAGTCGTCTCCGGCCTGGCCGCGAATGTTGTCGTTCCCGTCCTGCCCGAAGAGCCTGTCGCCTCCGAGGCCGCCGAGGATGCGGTCGTGGCCGGAACCGCCCTCGACACGGTCGGAGCCGGGGCCGCCGTCGAGCCTGTCCGCGCCGTCCGAGCCCTCGAGGCGATCGTCACCGACGCCGCCCGACACGCGGTCGTCGCCCTTCGCGCCCTTCAGCAGCGTGTCGTCGCCGAGGTATCCGAAGATCCGGTCGTCTCCGAAGAGCCCCCGGAAGATGTCCGGTGTGTTGGCGCAGGTCCTCGAGCCGTAGATCGTGTCGGCGTGCTTGTGTCCATCGGCGCGGTGACCCGAGCACGTCTGCCGAAAGTCGATGACCTGTGTGTGCGCGTCGGCGCGCGCGACGACGATCATGGCGAGCAGGACGAAACCGAGGCCAACGAGGAACAGGGTTGGGCGCCCCTTGTCGGCACGGCTGGCGTGGACGACCATGCGGACCTCCTTCGAGGGGAGATCAAGCCTAGCGCGTCGTTCTAGCTGACGGCCAGCTCAGCGATCGGGACGCCGAGGTCCTCGAGCTCGGCCTCGAACTCGCCGACCATGTCCGCCCTGAAGGTGATTCGGCCGGGCTGGCCCGGGGCCACGTCCGCGAGGAGGTCGTAGCCGTGGAGGTGCACCTCGTCGGTGACGTCGGCGCGGACGACCAGCACGACCTGAGCGCCCTCGTCGATGTCCGCCCGAACGATTCCGCCGACGACCTCGCCGTTCCGAAACTCGACGTTGATGCGCTGAGGCTGGTCGGCCGGAGTGCTCGTCGTGGTTTCCTCGGTCGTCGTCTCTTCCGTCGTCGTCAACTCGGTGGTCGTCTGAACCGTCGTCTGGGCCTCCGAGGTCGTATTGGCGACGGGCTCGCTGTCGTCGGGCCGAAGCGCCACGAAGAGGATGATCGCCAGAACGACCACCCCGATGCCGACCCCGAGGTAGACCCAGAGGTTCCTCGATCCTGCGGTATCGGGCGGCTCGGGCCCGGAAGGGGGCGACTGCGGCGCTTCGCTCATGGTGTGCCTCCAGGTCGGGTCGACAGCATCTTGCCAGCGACCGCGCCTAGCGGACGGCGACACCGCCGTTCTCGGCCGCCCCGGCCAGGAAGCCCAGCCAGTCGTGCCAGAGCTTCTCGTCCGCGAGGACCTTCGTCTCGGGCGAGGCCTGGGAGAGCGCGAAGTCGACCGCCCCCGGCGGCACGACCGTCCCCGGCGCGAGGCGATCGAGCTGGAGCCATCCCGACATGCCCTGGGCGGCCATCTCCTCCATGAGCTGCTCGAGGTCGTCGAGCCCGAGGAAGACGTGACCGCCCAGCCCGTCGTTCCGTGCCCAGTAGAGCCGCAGCATCAGTCGCTCCCGACCAACCCGTGGAGGGCGGCGAGGAGACGGTCGACCTCCTCGGTCGTGTTGTAGTGGATGATCCCCAGGCGGACGGCGCCGTCGGCCAGACCCAGCCGCCTCATCACCTCGACCGCGTAGTAATCGCCGTGCCAGACGGCGATGTCCAGCTCCGCCAGTCGCGTCGCCGCCTGCTCGGGCGTCAGGTTCGGGAGCGTAATGGCGAAGGTCGCCACCCGCCCTTCCATCGTCGGGGGGCCGTGGAGGCGGACCTCCTCGGGAAGGCCGGCGAGCAGTCGCGCCCCAAGCTCGTGCTCGTGTTCGACGATCCCCTCCCAGCCGACGGATTCCAAGTAGGCGACGGCGGCGGCGAAGCCGGCGAGAGCCTCGTGCGGGAGCGTGCCGGTCTCGAAGCGGGCGCCGACCGGCTCCTCGGGCGCAGGGCGAACCTTGTAGGGGCGCCAGCTCTCGAGCAGCTCGCGGCGGCCGTAGGCGAGCCCGAGGTGCGGCCCGAAGAACTTGTATGGAGAGCAGAGGAGCACGTCGGCTCCCAGCGCGCGGACGTCGATCGGCTGATGTGCGGCGTAGTGGACAGCGTCGACCCAGGCGAGGGCGCCGGCGGCGTGCGCGAGCTCGACGATCCGGTGCGCGTCCGTGACGGTGCCGACCGCGTTCGAGGCCCAGGGAAACGCGACCACGCGGGTGCGCTCGCCCAGCTGCCGTTCGAGGTCAGCCATGTCGAGCGTGGCGTCGTCCTCGTTCAGGTCGACGAAGCGGACGACGAGGCCGAGGTCGTCGGCGAGGTGGAGCCAGGGCGAGACGTTCCCGTCGTGGTCGAGCCGGCTGACAACGATCTCGTCGCCGGCGCCGAGCTCGCGGCCGAGCGTCCGCGTGAGCGCGAAGTTCAGCGTGGTCATGTTCTGGCCGAAGCAGACCTCGTCGGGCTCACAGCCGAGGAAGCGCGCGGCCGCGTGGTGGGCGGAGACGACGAGCGCGTCGCTGCGCCGGCTCGTGGCGAAGGCGCCGCTGAGGTTCGCGTTCGACTCGCGCAGGTACGACGCGATCGCCTCGCTGACGGAGTCCGGAGCCTGCGTGCCCCCGGGAGCGTCGAAGAAGGCCGTCGGCCGGTCGAGGGCCGAGAAGCGGGCTCGAACGGCGGCGACGTCGAACGCGACCGTGCTCACGGGACGGCCTCCCCGTTCACCCGCCACGAGTAGCTCGGCTTCGCCGTCAAGGAGGCGCCGACGAAGCAGTCCCGCTCGGCGAGAGCGAGCAGCTCGGGGAGGTCATCCCGCTCCGGCGGCGGGTCGAGCTCGACGTCCAGCGCGCACTCCACCTCGACGAAGGCGAAACGTCCGTCCTCCTCGCGCCTGGTCACGACTCCCTCGGAGCGGGCGCTGCCGCGCGCGGAGAGTCCCGACCGCTCTGCGTGGAAGGCGAGGCTCTTGAGCGTGCACCGCATCAGGCCGGCGAGCACGAGGTGCTCGGGCGTCCACGACGCGCCGGGCTCGAGCGGGTCGGCGCCGTCCGCGAGCAGGCGCCCGTCGGCGGCGAGCGCCGCCGCGTACTCGAACGATTTCGCCAAGCTCAGACCTTCGGCCAGCGGGTGATGACGACCTTCTTCTCGGTGTAGAACTCGATCCCGTCGCGGCCGTGCGCGTGCAGGTCGCCGAAGAACGAGTCCTTCCAGCCCGTAAAGGGGAAGTACGACATCGGAGCCGCGACGCCGATGTTGACGCCGAGCATCCCGGCCTGGGCCTCGTAGCGGAACCTCCGCATCGCCCCGCCGCTCGTCGTGAAGATCGACGCGGCGTTGCCCTTGGTCGAGGAGTTGAGGATCTGGAGCGCCTCGTCGAGGTCGGCGGCCTTGAGCAGCGTCAGCACGGGGCC
>DATIBF010000119.1:0-20171 GCA_035457655.1 Gaiellaceae bacterium | reverse complement strand
CGGATCGTGATGACGCATTCGGCCTCCGCGACCGCCCGCGAGGCGCTCATCCACGCCCCGGCGGAGCGCGTCGTCTGCACCGTCTCGGATCCGGTCGGCGAAGGCAGGGCGTTCTCGAAGGAGCTCGCCGCCGCCGAGCTCACGACCGACCTCGTGGCGGACGATGACGCCAAGCATGCGGTCGGGACCGTCGACCTCCTGCTGCTCGGTGCCGACACCGTCTTCCGTGACGGCTCGCTCGTGAACAAGATCAAGACGAACGGGCTCGCCCGAGCGGCAAAGAAGGCCGGCGTGCCGGTCGTCGTCGCCTGCGAGGTGCTGAAGCTCGCGCCCGTGGATCCGTTTGAGCCCGACGAGGACCGCGTCGACCTGACACCGCCGGACCTGATCGACCGCTACGTCACCGAGGAAGGCATGGTCGCGCCGGACGAGATCGCGGCGCTCGTCGACCGCACCCCCTTCCTCCGCGAGGGCTACGAGCTCCTGCGGGGCTGACAAGAGGCCCTGACGAAACATAGCCTGTGCCGCCGGGCCGCGCTGCTCGCCCCGAAGACTGCGTCCTCCGTCGCGCCCGTAGCCTCCGGCTACGAGCGCTCCCTGCGTCCTTTTTTCGGAACGACCATCGCACCCCGTCGATGAGCGACGTTCCGCCAAGGCCTCTTGGCCTAGCGGCAGTCGCCGCAGAGGCCCGCGACCTCGAGGCGGTGGCCCGTAGTGACGAAGCCGTGGGCCTCCGAGATCCGCTTCAGCCACGGCTCGAGCTCGCACTCGTCCAGCTCGACCACCTGGTGGCAGCCTGAGCAGACGAGATGGTGGTGGTGCCCCTCGCCGCAGAGGCGGTAGCAGAGCTCGCCCGGCCGGTGTGAGAGCGAGTCGATCACGCCCTCGTCGGCGAGGAGCCCGAGCGTGCGGTAGACGGTTGCTAGGCCCAGCCGCTCGCCTCGCACGCGCAGCCGCTCGTGTAGCTCCTGCGCGGTGACGTCGTTCCGCTCGCCCATCAGCTCGGTGAGGACGACGACCCGTTGCCGCGTCGGTCGTACGCCCACCCCCGTCAGCAGGCCGACGGCCTGCGTTTGCTCGCTGCTCGGCACGGGGCTATGCTAGCACTCGATGATAACGAGAATCGTTCTCATTACGCTCCTCGCGGCCGGGCTTGCCGCCTGCGCCGGAGAGTCGGGCTCGTCGAACGGCACGAGTGTCGTGGCCGGCTTCTACCCGCTCGCCTTCGCCGCCGAGGAGATCGGGGGCGACGGCGTCGAGGTGACGAACCTCACGCCGGCGGGAGCCGAGCCCCACGACCTCGAGCTCACGCCACGTGAAGTGGAGGAGATCCTCGACGCCGATCTCGTTTTCTACGTGGGCGAGGGCTTCCAGCCGGCCGTCGAGGAGGCCGCCGCCGAGTCGAACGGCGAGACGATCGACGTGCTCGAAGGGCTGGAGCTGCGAGACGGCGACCCGCACGTCTGGCTAGACCCAGTCCTCTTCGGCGAGGTGGCGGAGCGGATCGGGGTGGCACTCGGCGACGAGATCAGCCCGCGGCGCCTGCACACCCGACTGAATGACCTCGACGACGCGTACCGAGTCGGCCTAGCGGACTGCGAGAGGCACGAGCTCGTCACGACCCACGACGCCTTCGGCTACCTCGCCGACCGCTACGGGCTCGAGGTGATCCCGATCGCCGGCCTCTCGCCCGAAGCCGAGCCGAGCCCGCAGGACCTGGAGGCGGTCGTCGACCTCGTGGAGGCTCGCGGCGTTACCACCGTGTTCACCGAGACCCTCCTCTCGCCGGAGGTCGGCGAGACGGTCGCGCGGGAAGCGGGCGCCATGACGGCGGTGCTCAACCCACTCGAGGGGCTGGCCGAGGACGAGCTCGCGCGAGGCGAGGACTACTTCTCGGTGATGGAGGCGAACCTCGAGGCGCTGCGGCAGGGGCTGGGATGCCGCTAGCCGTCGAGCTCGAGGACGTCTCCTTTGCCTACCGGCCCGGCCAGCCTGTGCTCACGAATGTCGACCTCGCCGTCGAGGAGGGAGAGTTCGTGGCCGTCGCCGGGCCGAACGGAGGCGGGAAGACCACGCTCGTGCGCCTCGCGCTCGGACTCTCCCGGCCGGGCTCGGGCAGCGTCCGCCTCTTCGGCGAGCCAGCACACCGCTTCTCGCGGCGGGCGGCCCTCGGCTACGTCGCCCAACGAGCGCAGCTCGGCGGCCACGGGCCCGTTACGGTGCGAGAGGTCGTCGCGGCGGGGCGGCTCGCCCAGGGGGGCCTGCTCGGCCCGCTCCGCGCACGGGACCGCGCGATCGTCGATGCCGCCATCGACGACGTCGGACTCTCCGACCACGCGCGCGCTCCACTCTCGGAGCTCTCCGGCGGCCAGCAGCAGCGGGCCTTCATCGCCAAGGCGTTCGCGGGCGAGCCCTCGCTGCTCGTCCTGGACGAGCCGACCGCCGGCGTCGACGCGGAGTCGCAGGAGTCGCTGGCCCGCCTCCTCGATCGCCTCCATCGAGATCGGCGAGTGACGACGCTCTACGTCTCGCACGAGTTCGGCGCCGTGGAGGGAATCGTTGAGCGGCTCGTCCTCGTCCGCGGCGGGATCGTCTTCGACGGTCCGCCAGCGACCCTCCCCTCCGAGTGGCACGACCCCTCGCACGCCCATGCTCGAGAGTGAGTTCATGCGCCTGGCGTTCGCCACGGGGGCCGTCGTCGGGCTCCTGGCCCCCGCCGTCGGCTTCTTCCTCGTCCAGCGGAACATGAGCCTCGTCGGCGACGGGGTCGGCCACACCGCGTTCGCCGGCGTGGCCGCTGGCTACCTGCTCGGTGTCTCCCCGGTCCTGACCGCCCTCGTCGCTGCCGTCGCCGGCGCTGTGGGGATCGAATGGCTCCGCTCCCGGCGGCAGGCGGCCGGCGACCAGGCGCTCGCCCTCCTCTTCTATACGGGCCTCGCGCTGGGCGTCGTCCTCGCCTCGTCCGCCGGCGCCCTGAACGTCAACCTGTTCGCGTTCCTGTTCGGGTCGATCCTCACGGTGACACGGGAGGACCTCGTCGTCGTGGCCGTCCTCGGTGCCGCCGGCCTCGCGACCGTGGCGCTCCTCTACCGGGCGCTGGTCGGCGTGGTCGTCGACGAGGAGGGCGCCCGCGTCGCGGGCGTGCCCGTCATCCCGCTGAACGTGCTGGTCGCCGGACTCGCGGGGCTGACGATCGGCCTCTCCATGCAGATCGTCGGCATCCTCCTCATCGCCGCTCTCATGGTCCTCCCGGTGATCGCCTCTGTCCGGGTCGCCTGGAGCATGCGCTCGTCGATTCTCCTGGCGATGGCGATCGGGCTGGCCTCCGTGTTCGCGGGCCTCACGATCGCCTACTACGGCGACCTGCCGCCCGGCGGCGCGATCGTGCTCGTGGCGGCAGGAGCGTTCCTCGTGACGAGCCTCGTCGACGCGGTGCGCCGTCGCGGCTAGACCGCACGCCGTAGTCTGTCGCGCCGTGGCTCTGATCACCGCGCGCGGGCTGACGAAGAGGTACGCGAGCGTCCTCGCCCTCGACAGGCTCGACCTCGACCTGGAGCCGGGCGTCATCGGGCTCGTCGGCTCCAACGGTGCCGGGAAGAGCACCCTGATCCGGATCCTCCTCGGGCTGGTCGAGCCCACGTCAGGCTCCGCCCGGATGCTGGACCTCGACGTCGTCGCGGACGGCCTCGCCGTCCGCCGGCTCGTCGGCTACCTGCCGGAGCACGACTGCCTCCCGCTCGACATCAACGCCACGGAGTTCGTGACGCACATGGCCCGAGTCAACGGCTTGCCGCCCGCCGCCGCGCGCGAGCGCACCGCCGAGATCCTGCGCCTCGTAGGCCTGTTCGAGGAGCGGTACCGCGAGATGCGTGGGTACTCGACCGGCATGAGGCAGCGAGTAAAGCTCGCGCAGGCGCTCGTGCACGACCCGAGCCTCGTGCTCCTCGACGAGCCGACCAACGGTCTCGACCCGGCCGGCCGCGACCAGATGCTCGACCTCGTCGCGCGCATCGGCAGGGAGTTCGGCATCTCGATCATGATGTCGTCGCACTTACTGGCCGAGATCGAGCGCGTCTGCGACCACCTCGTCCTCATCGAGGACGGTCGGCTCGTCCGGGCGGGCAGCATCGGCGCCTTCACGGGCCGCATCGAGCTCCTCACCGTCGAGGTCGACGGGCCCGTCTCCGGCCTTGCCGCCTACCTCGAGGAGCGCGGCTACTCCTCCCGCCGAGGCCTGCACACGCTCGAGGTCGACATGCCGGACGACGGCGCCTACGACGTGATCCGCGACGGCGCCGCCTCGCTCGGAGTCGGTCTCGTCCGCCTCGAGCAGCAACGCCACCGCCTCGAGGACCTCTTCCGCGAGGAGGCCGACGACGGAGATCCGGCGCGTGTCTGAGCCGGCCTCCGCCAGCAGCATCTACGACCTCGGCTACCGCCACTACGACGGGCCGCGCACCGGCCGCTGGGGGACCATCGCAACGCTCTACACGGGCAGCGTTCGCAGCGCCTTCGGCCTCGGACGCCGGACGTCGAGCAAGATCATTCCCTTCACCCTCGCCGTGCTCGCGTTCGTCCCGGCCCTCATCCAAGTCGGGATCGGCGCGATCACGAGCGGCCTCGACGCCGACGTCGAGATCTTCGAGCACGAGGACTACTTCGGCTACGTGCAGATCGTGCTCGTCCTCTTCTGCGCGGCCGTGGCACCGGAGCTCGCGGGCCGGGATCAGCGCAACCGGATGCTCTCGCTCTACTTCTCCCGCGCCCTCGCGCGGTCCGACTATGCGCTGGCCCGGTTCGCGGCGTTGACCAGCGTGATGCTCGTGCTGACGCTCGGGCCGCAGGCCGTCCTGTTCGTCGGCAACGGCATGGCTGCGGATGATCTCTCCGGGTACATCGCGGACCGGTGGGATCTCGTCCTCCCGATCCTCGGAGGCTCGGCGCTGGTCTCGGCGATGATCGCCTCGGTCGGCCTCGTCATCGCCTCCTACATCCCTCGCCGCGCGTACGCGACCGCGGTCATCGTCGGCGCCTTCGTCGTCACGCTCACGATCGCCACGATCCTCATGGAGACACTCGACACGGAGTACGCCCAGTACGCGCTGCTGGTCAGCCCGGCCGTCTGGGACGGCGTCGTCTTCTTCCTTTTCCGGGTCGAAGCGCCGAGCGGAAACGTCATCGCAGACGCGAGCTTCTCCGGCTGGATATACCTCGCCGCCGGCCTCATCACGGTCGCCGTGGCCCTTGGGCTCACGATACATCGCTTCGAGCGCATACAGGTATGAGCGCGGCCGGCGGGGGCCCGACGATCACGCTCGACGGTGTGTCGCGTTGGTTCGGAAACGTCGTCGCGGTCAACGAGATCTCGTTCGAGCTCTCGGCCGGGGTGACGGGCCTGCTCGGCCCGAACGGGGCCGGGAAGAGCACGCTGTTGCACATGCTCTCCGGCTTCCTCGAGCCGTCCGCCGGCAGCGTCACCGTGCTCGGGGGGTCTCCCTGGTGCAACCCCGCCCTCTACCGCCACGTCGGCCTCGTACCGGAGCGGGAGGCCGTGTACGGGCACCTCACCGGCTACGAGTTCGTGCTGCTGAGCGCGCGCCTCCAGGGTCTCGCCGACCCACGTGGCGCAGCGCGCCGGGCCATCGAGGAGGTCGACCTGGGCGCAGCGGCGACGCGCACGACGGGCGGGTACTCGAAGGGAATGAAGCAGCGAATCAAGGTCGCCGCAGCCCTCGTCCACGACCCGACGGTGCTCCTTCTCGACGAGCCCTTCAACGGCGCCGATCCCCGCCAGCGACTCCACATGACGGAGCTGTTCCAGCGGCTTGCCACCGAGGGACGCACGATCCTCTTCTCCTCCCACATCCTCGAAGAGGTCGAGCGGCTGGCCGAGCGCGTGCTCGTGATCGTGGCCGGCAGGCTGGCCGCGTCCGGCGACTTCCGCGAGATCCGGAGGCTCATGACGGACGCCCCGCACACGTTCGTCCTGCGGACGTCGGACGACCGGCGGCTCGCAGCGGCGCTGGTCGCGCATGAGAGCGTGGTCGGCGTCGAGGTCGGCAACGAGCTGCTCACGGTGAGGACGTCGCAGCTCGGCGCCTTCGCGCGTGCGGCTCCGGTGATCGCCCGCGACGCCGCGGTCTCGATCCACGAGCTGAGGCCCACGGACGAGTCCCTGGAGGGCGTGTTCTCCTACCTGGTGAACCGGTGACCGGCATCATCCTGCGGCTGACCCTCCGCCAGATGCTCGGCCGCGGCCGCACGATCCTGATCGGGCTCCTCGCGCTGCTGCCGGTGCTGGTCGCGCTCGTCTACAGGCTCGGGAGCCAGGACACCGAGCAGCAGGAGTGGGCCGCGACCGTCCTCCTCGATGGCTTCGTCGTCACGACGCTCCTGCCGCTCGCCGCGCTCGTCTACGGGACCGCCGCGCTCGGCGTCGAGATCGAGGACGGCACCGCGGTGTACCTGCTCTCCAAGCCGATCCTCCGCAGGCGGATCGTCCTCGCGAAGATCACGGCGAGCTGGATGGTCACGACGGCGACCGTTCTCTCCTCGGGACTCGTGGCCGGAGCGATCGCCCTCTACGACAAGCCGAAGGCAGGCATCCTCCTGGGCTTCGGCGTCGGCATCCTGCTCGGCGGCCTCGTCTACTCGGCGCTCTTCGTCATGCTGAGCGTCGTCACGAGCCGGGCCCTGATCGCCGGGCTGATCTACGTCTTCATCTGGGAGGGCCTCGTCAACGGGCTGTTCGCGGGCACCCGCCTGCTGAGCGTCCGCCACTACACCCTCGGCGTCGCCGACTGGTTCGTCGATTTGCCCCCGTCGGCGTTCGACGCCGCGCTCGACCCGGCGACCGCGCTCGTGCTCATGGTCGTCTTCGGCGCAGCGGCGACCTGGTATGCGGATCGGCGGCTCCAGCGCTTCGAGATCGGGGAGACGACCTGACCCGAACGAAGTAGGGAGAGCACGAAGCGGAAGACACCGGGTGGCGCTATCGCGGCGCGGGAGGACGCTGCGTACAGTGGAAGTCCATGCACGTGCAGGCCTTCTTCACTGCGCCCTTCCGCCTTCGCACCTGGAAGGAGACGGCCTACGCCGTCGTCGCCCTTCCGCTCGGCATCGCCTGGTTCACCATTTTCCTGACGCTTGGGACGACGAGTCTCAGCCTGATCGTCTTCGTCGTCGGCCTGCCGCTCCTCGCGGCCATGTTGTGGCTGGCCCGGGTCGCCGGCCGTGCCCAGCGCGAGGTTGCCGGAGCACTTCTCGGGGTCCGCATCCCCGGACTGCCGTCCGGCGCGCCGGAGGGCCGGCCCTTCCGCCGGTTCCTCCAGCCGCTCGTCGACCTCTCGACCTGGCGGGCGGTCGTCTACCTGCTCATCTTCGCCTTCCCGGTCGGCCTCGTCCTCTTCCTCGCCGCCGTCGTCCTGTGGTCGGTGGCGCTGACCTCCGTCACCGCGCCCGCCTGGTACTTCACGATCTCGCCCGAGGACCGCGGCGACGTGTTCGGAACGGTCATCGACGCGCCGTGGGAGTGGCTCGTCCTCGTCGGCGGGGGCCTCGTGCTCGTCTTCGTCACGCCGTGGATCATTCGCGCGCTCACCGCCTTCGACGTCCTTCTCATGCGAGCGCTGCTCGGCCCAACCCACGGTGAGCTCGAGCGCGCGGCCGCCGCCAGCGCCGAGCAGCGCGACCGCGCCGTCGCGGCCGCGGCCGGCGACCGGCGCCAGATCGAGCGCGACCTCCATGACGGCGCGCAGGCCCGCCTCGTCTCCCTGGCCGTCGATCTCGGCCGGGCGCGGCGGCGCCTGGAGGAAGGCGGCTCTTCGGAGGAGGCGGCCGACCTCGTCCGGAGCGCCCACGAGGAAGCGAAGCAGGCGCTCGCCGAGATCCGCGACCTCGCGCGCGGGATCCACCCCGCGGTCCTCACCGACCGCGGGCTCGACGCCGCGCTCTCGTCGCTCGCAGCGCGGTCGCCGGTGCCGGTGTCGCTTCGCTCCGAGCTCGGGAGCGAGCGTCCGCCCGAGGAGGTCGAGTCGGCGGCGTACTTCGTCGTCGCCGAGGCGCTTACCAACGTCGCCCGCCACAGCGGGGCCGAGCGCGCGGCCGTGTCGGTCGTGCGCGACGACGGCGTCCTCGTCGTCGAGGTGCGTGACGACGGGGTCGGCGGCGCCGACGCCGCAACAGGCTCCGGCCTCGTCGGCCTGCAGGACCGTGTCGGGGCCCTCGGCGGCACGCTCGTGGTCGAGAGCCCGCCGGGCGGACCGACCGCGATCACGGCGGTGCTGCCGTGCGAGTAGTCATCGTCGAGGACTCCGGCCTCCTCCGCGACGCCCTCACGCGGCTGCTGGCCGACTTCGAGATCGAAGTCATGGCCGCCGTGGCCACGGCGGAGGAGCTGCGCCGGGCGGCCGAGGAGCACGCGCCGGACGTCTTCGTCGTCGACGTCCGGCTGCCGCCGACCTTCACAGACGAGGGCGTCCGCGCGGCGGGGGACCTGCGCGAGCGCGACCCGGAGGCGAAGGTGCTCCTCCTCTCCCAGGCCGTCGAGGAGCGCTACGCGCGCGACCTCCTCGCCCAGCGGAGCGAGGGCCTCGGCTACCTGCTCAAGGACCGCGTCGCGGACGGGGCGGAGTTCGTCGAGGCGCTTCGCCGCGTCGCCGCGGGCGGTACGGCGCTCGACCCGGAGGTGGTGAGACAGCTTCTCGTCCGGCGCCGGGCGATCGACGACCTGAGCCCCCGCGAGCGCGAGGTCCTCGAGCTCATGGCCGAAGGCCGGACGAACGCGGCCATCGCCCGCCGCCTCGTCGTCACCGACCGCGCGATCGAGAAGCACGTGGCGAGCATCTTCGGCAAGCTCCGCCTCCCGCCGAGCCAGGAGGACCACCGCCGCGTCCTCGCCGTGCTCGCCTGGATCAACTCTGACTAGGATCCGGCCGTGCTCCGAGCCCTCTTCTGGCTGAGCGCGGGCGCTCTCGCGTGGACGCACGTTGGCTACCCGATCGCGGCCGCCGCGCTCGCCCGTCGGCGACCCCGGCCGGTGCGCAAGGACGATGTCACGCCCTCGGTCACGGTGGTGGTGGCCGCGCACGACGAGGAGGACGTGATCGGTCGCCGGGTCGAGAACCTGCTCGCGCTCGACTACCCGCCCGACCGGCTGGAGGTGGTCGTCGCCTCGGACGACTCGACGGACGGCACGAACGATGTCGTCGAAGCACTCGCGGCGGACGACGCCCGCGTTCGGCTCATGCGCCGGCCACGCGAAGGGAAGACCGCTGCCCAGGACGCCGCCGTGGCAGGGGTGACCAGCGAGGTGGTCGCCTTCTCCGACGCGAACGCGACCTGGGCCCCAGATGCGCTGAAGAAGCTCGTCCGGAGCCTCGCCGACCCCGAGGTCGGCTACGTCTGCGGCCGACTGGAGCTGGAAGAGCCGGACGGGACGAGCCGCGAGCCCCTCTACTGGCGCTACGAGCTGTGGGTTCGGGAGAGCGAGTCCGCCCTGGCCGGCATCACCGCGGGGAACGGCGCCATCTACGCCGTGCACCGGCAGGATTACCGTGCGGGCGACCCGCGCCTCGGGCACGACCTCGGCTTCCCCTACGTCATGGCGCAGCATGGCCGCCGCCCCGTCTACGAGCCAGAGGCGCTCGCGTTCGAGAAGGCGGCGGGCGAGCCCGAGGACGAGTTCGAGCGGCGCGTGCGCATGCACGCCCAGGGCTGGCTCCACCTCCTGAGCGGGCGCATGCTCCGATCGGCCGAGCCCCTCTACCTCGCCCAGCTCGTCTCGCACCGCGTCCTCCGCTACGGCAGCGGAGTCCTCCACGTCATCCTTCTTGCCACCAGCCTCGCGCTCGCCGGCCGTGCGCCCGTCTACCGGCTGGCGCTCGCCAAGCAGCTCGCGTGGCTCGGGCTCGCCACCGCGGGTCGGCTGCGCCTGCCGCTTCCCGGCGCCGCGATCGCCTACCACTACCTCCTGCTCACCGCGGCGACCGTGCCCGGGCTCGTCCGCGCGCTCCGCGGCGACGTGGGCATCTGGGAGAAGACCCGCTAGGAGATTTTGGCGGAATATCGCTGCCCGGCGGCACAGCCTGGTATTTCGTCGAACCCTCCTAATAGCGACCCTCGCGGTAGGCGGGGAAGAAGCCGTCGACGTC
The DNA here is from genome assembly GCA_035457655.1 of Gaiellaceae bacterium. Classification (GTDB taxonomy): domain Bacteria; phylum Actinomycetota; class Thermoleophilia; order Gaiellales; family Gaiellaceae; genus JAIBJN01. Next base: position 10,020 of record DATIBF010000119.1, on the reverse strand, counting down.
GTCCGCGGCGCGGCCGGTGAGCGCCCGGTAGGCGTCCGGGTCGTGGACGGCCTTGCCGACGGCGAACTCGAGCAGGTCGCCGTCGGGGTCGAAGCGCCGCTTGAAGGTGAACAGTGAGTCCTCTCTCGCCCCGACGCCTCCGCCCAGGTGGAAGCGCTCGTAGCCCTGGTTCTGGGCCCAGCGGGCGGCTTCGTAGAAGAGCAGGTTGCTGGCGCCGAGCTCCCGGCCCCGGTCAGCGGTCGCACCGAGGTGGTAGTGGAGCCAGGGCGGCGTCGCGAAGCAGAGGGCCGAGGCCAGCACCTCACCGCCCTCCTCGGCCTCGACGAGGACAAGCCGCTCTCCGAGTCCCGCCAGCGCGTCCCAGTACGGCGGCGAGAAGAGGTAGAAGGCGACGGCCCCGAGGCGCTGCATCGTCAGCTCGTAGAGCGCGGCGAAGGCCGACAGGTCGGCCGGGGACTCCAGCACCGAGACCGAGACGCCCGCCCTCGTCGCGCGCCGGCACGCGCGGCGGTGCGCCGGGTGCATGCCGGCCAGGAGGTCGGGCGCCCGGAGCCGCCAGCCCACCGTGCGGCCCATGGGCTCGACGCAGACCGGCGACCCGGCCTGGCGCTGGTTGGCAAAGAGCGGGTGGAAGCGGACGAACGTCGTCACCGCGTCGTTCGCCCGGCACCAGTCGCCGTAGAGCTCCCAGAACTCCGCAGTCGGCGCCTCCGGTCCGATTCCCACCGGGCCGCCGTAGCCGTAAGGCGTCGTCACGTCGTGTCCGCCACCGGGGAGCGCACGGAGGAGGAGCGGGAAGACGACGTCGCCGCCGCCCCCGTCGGCGAGATGCAACAGCACAGGCCGTCCACCCTCGAGAACGCGCGCGCTTTCGACGTACTCCCGCAGCAGGTACGCGTCAGCGCACCCGACGTACTCGAGCAGCTCGTCCCAGGCCTCGGGCTCGATCTCGGCGAGCCCGCTCATAGGCCAATCCTTGGCCTAGGAGTGTGGGGAGGGTGTGTGAGGGAACCGGGAGGTTCCCTCACTGGATCGAAGAAGGGGGCTCGTGGGGGAAACATGGTCTGCCCCACGGGACTGAGCCGAAGGCGAAGGACGCTCACGGGCTCGAGGCACGCTTCTTCGCCCGTTCGATGTTAAGCGTGTCCTCGATGGGATCCGGCTCGGGCCGGAAGGCCTCGCCCAGCGTGCGCAAGATGATCCTCGCGTCCAGCCAGAGCGACCAGTTGTCGATGTACCAGAGGTCGAGCTCGAACCGCTCCTCCCAGGAGATCGAGTCGCGGCCGTGCACCTGGGCCCAGCCGGTGATGCCCGGGAGCACCGAGAGCCGCCGACGCTCGCGCTCCGCATAGCGGGCGGCCTGCTCGACGACGTCGGCCCGCGGGCCGACGATGCTCATTCGGCCCGCGACGACATTGACGAGCTGAGGGAGCTCGTCGAGGCTCGTCCGCCTGAGGAAGCGGCCGACGCGCGAGATACGAGGGTCGTCCTTGACGATCCCGAACGGATCGGTCAGCCCGTGCTCCTGCCCGACGCGGATGGCGTCGGGGACCATCGTGCGGAACTTCAGCATCCTGAACGGCCGGCCGTCCTTGCCCGCGCGGGCGGAGACGAAGAGGATCGGGCGGCCCGTGTCGACGACCACGGCGACCGCGATCGCGGCGTAGACCGGGCTGAGCACGACGAGCCCGGCCGCGGCGGCGACCGGGTCGAGGACGCGCTTCACCGCACGCTGCACGGGGTGCCTGCTCACCCGCGGGCTCCCGCCAGCTTGCGCTTGACCACGTAGCGCAGCTCCCTTCCGCGCTCCTGGACGATGCGCAGGCGGAAGGCGTGGACGGCGCGCAGGGCCTTGTCGTGGGCGTCGTACGCGAGCGCGCGTGCGCGCGGAACGGCCGTCCCGCCGTCCGACGCTTCGTAGCCGAGGTCGCGCAGCTCGGGACCAGCGACGGCGGCGACGAGGCGCTGGTCCTCCTCCGGCATCTCCGTCCGCCAGCGGTCGCCGGCTGCGGCCGAGATGGGCTTCGACACCCCGTTGTACCACTTGGCCTGCTCGGGGACGATCTTGCCCGGGGCGGCGCGCTCGATCGCCAGCATGTCGCTGTTATAGCCGAGCCGGACGTGGTCGCATACGCGCCTGACGGTCTTCTCGGGCTCGGCGACGAGGTCCTCGTAGCGGACGGTCAGCACGTGCTCCGGGTGGCGCCGCTCGGCCTCGAGCCCGGCTCTGATCCCCCGCGCCCACCACTCGGCGGCCGCGTACGGGTTGTTCGGGCCGAAGGGAAGCTTGATGATCGAGTGAGCGACGGCCCGCGCGTCGCGGACGAGCACGACGATGCGCGCGTCCGGCCAGATCGCGAGCAGCTCGTCGACCGCGTGCACGTACGGCGGCGTCTTGTCGCCGAAACGCTCTTTCCCCTCGCGGCGGCCGTAGGCGCGGAAGGGCGCCTCCACGGCGAAGCGGTACGCCTCGGCGTGCGTCAGGCCCGGCGGCACCACCGGCGGATCGCCCGCAAGGCCCCACAGCCGCACCCGAGGGTGGCTCCAGACCTCGGCGACGAACCGCGACGCCCGCTCGGGATCCTCGAGCCCCCCGCGGCGCCGCACGGGCGCGAAGTCGAGCAGGAACAGAGACTCCGGCGGCACCGCGGCCTCGGCGCTGCGGTCGAGCGCAAGCCGTAGAACTGTCGTTCCCGACCGGTCGTTGCCGACGATGAAGAAGGGTGCGTCCGCAGCGGCCACGCGTCACCGCTCCGCTGCCGGATCGATCAGCCCGCGGCCGCGCGCCTGCTCCCACGCGCCCACGAGGAAGCCGGTCAGGTAGCCGGGGTCACGCGTCTGCACGACCTTGCCCACGTTCAGCGGCAGCGCGCCCAGTAGCGCCCACCAGAGCGCCGCCTTGTAGCGGGGCGTCTGCGGCATGTTCTTCCGGTGGAGGTAGAACTGGTTGGCGAGCGCCATGCGCTGGTGGTCGAACGGCGAGAGCCTCTCGGACGAGCTCTTGTGGTGGACGATCCGCGCCTTCGGGGTCTGCACGAGGACGTAGCCCCGCTTCACGACGCGGTAGGAGAAGTCGATGTCCTCCTTCCAGGCGTAGCCGGCCAGCCGCTCGTCGAAGCGCTCGTGCTCGAAGACCGCTCGCCGGTAGGACATGAACCAGCCGTTCATGTACTCGACCCGGCGCACGGAATCGGACGAGGCCACGCCTTCCACGAAGAAGCCGGAGCGCATCTTCCCGCTTCCGTCCGCCCACCAGCCCCCCATGCCGAAGAGCTTGCGCCAGAGGATCGTCAGCCTGCTCGGATCCGGCGGATGGACCGGCGCGCCGCGGACGCCCCCGAGCTCGGGGCCCCAGCGAGCGTACTCGGCGAGGATTTCCTCGTGCACATCCGGTGCGAGCGTGACATCGTCGTCGATGAGGAAGACCGGGTCGCCCGTCGTGCGCTCGATGCCGATGTTCCGCTGGATCGTGAGCCCACGCTCGGCCGGGTGGACGTACTCGAGCGTGATCCCGGCATCGGCAGACAGGCGCTCGACCTCGGGCCGGCCGAGTGGCTCGTCGCTCGAGTCAACGACGCAGAGCTCGGCCGGAAGCACCGTCTGCTCGACGATGCTCCGCACCGCCTCGACCAGCGGCTCGTGCCGGTTCCGGGTCGCGATCACGAAGCACGACCCCGCTCTGCGTCTGTCTGTCCCATCCGTCATGCGGCCTCTGCCCGCCATGATCGCAAGGGACCCGGGGGTCGCCGTGATAGAACCTCGCCGATGAAGGGCCTCGTGCTCGCGGCCGGTCCCGGCCGGCGGCTCCATCCCCTGACGGTGGCGCTTCCGAAGACCCTCCTGCCCGTGAGCGACGGCCGCACGATCCTCGACCTCGCCCTGGCGAACCTGAGCTCGGCCGGACTCGAAGACGTGGTCGTGGTCACCGGATTCGCCGCGGGGCGGGTCGAAGAACGGGCGGCCGAGCTCGAGCGCCGCCACGGCGTGCGCCTCGAGCTCCTCCGCAACGAGCGGGCCGAGGACTGGAACAACGCGTACTCCCTCTGGCTTGCGCGCGGGTCCTTCGCGGACGGCGCCATCCTCGTCAACGGCGACACCGTCCATCCCCGCAGTGTCGAGCAGACTCTGCTGGCCGCGCGCGGCCCGGACGTGCTCCTCGCCGTCGACCGGGAGAGGGAGTTGGGCGAGGAGGCGATGAAGGTGCTCCTCACGGAGACCGGAGCCCTGCGACGAATCAGCAAGGAGATCGAGCCCGCGAGCGCCGCGGGCGAGTACATCGGTGTTGCGCTGATCGAGCCGACCGCGGCCGAGCCGCTGGCCGACGCGCTCGAGGCGACGTGGCAACGCGATCCGTCGCTCTACTACGAGGACGGGTTCCAGGAGCTCGCCGACCGGGGCGGCGAGGTGCACGGCGTGGGGATCGGCAGGGTCGACTGGGTGGAGGTCGACGACCACGGCGACCTCGCCCGAGCCAGGGAGCTGGCATACCCGTCCTAGCCCGCATGGTCGCGTGCCCGCTGGCGGTCGACATCCGCAGCGGCGCCGTGGGCACGCTCGTAGCGCTGCTCGGGGACCGGCGGATCTCCTCCCACGGGCACGTCGCGGTCGTCGTCGGCCCCGGCCAGGGCGACGAGATCGTCTCGGCCGTCCGTCCCGCGCTCGCCAACGCCGAGGTCTTCCCCGTGGAGGGCGGCACGGTCGAGGCGGCGCTCGAGCTCGGCGACGGCCTCCGCGCCGGCTCGTTCGACGCCGTGGTCGGGATCGGGGGAGGCCGGACGCTCGACGTCGCCAAGTACGCCGCGGGCCTGACCGGGCTGCCGATGGTCTCCGTGGCGACGAACCTCGCCCACGACGGGATCGCCTCGCCCGTCGCCTCCCTCGAGCACGGGGGGCGCAAGGGCTCGTACGGCGTCCACGGCCCCATCGCCGTGGTGGTCGACCTCGACTACGTCCGCCGGAGCCCGCCCGAGCAGCTGCGCGCCGGGCTCGGGGACGCCCTCAGCAACCTGAACGCGCTCGCCGATTGGGAGCTCGCGGGGCGAGAGCGCGGCGAGCAGGTGGACGGCCTCGCCGCGGCCTTCTCGCGTGCCGGGGCGGAGTCCCTCCTCCACCGCGCCGACGACCTTCTCTCGGACACGTTCCTGACCGCGCTGGCGGAGGCGCTCGTCCTCAGCGGCCTCGCCATGGCCGCGGCGGGCAGCAGCCGCCCGTGCAGCGGGGCCTGCCACGAGATCTCGCACGCGATCGACGCCCTCTACCCGGAGCGGGCTCCGCACGGCGCGCAGGTCGCCGTGGGCGCGCTCTTCGCCTCGTTCCTGCGCAAGGACGAGCGGCTCGACGAGCTCGACGTGGCCCTGCGTCGCTACGGTGCCGCACGGCTCCCGGCGGATCTGGGCCTGAGCGAGGAGGAGTTCGAGACGGCGGTCGCCCGGGCACCCTCGACGCGGCCCGACCGGTTCACGGTGCTCGAGCACCTCGACCTGGACGCGGCGACGATCCGGACCCGCGTCCACGAGTTCGTCAGTGCCTTCGATCGCTGAGCTACGGGCCGTCGGCCAGCCGAAGGAGCACCTCGAGCGGCCGGGCGAGGAGCACTGGGCCGGGCGGCTCTACATGCGCCGGCTCTCGCCGTACCTGACACGCGTCCTCCTCGCCACGCCGTTGAGCGCGAACGGGGTCACGGCGCTCATGATCCCCGTCGGGCTGCTCGCTGCGCTCACGTTGACCCTGCCCGGCCTCTGGGCCGCCGTCGGAGCCGCCCTCCTCATCCAGCTGCAGCTCCTGCTCGACTGCTGCGACGGCGAGGTGGCGCGCTGGCGCCGTACCTTCTCGCCGAAGGGACCGTACCTCGACGCGCTCGCCCACTACTCGACCGAGGCCGCGCTCCCGGCAGCGCTCGGGGTCCGCGCCGACGGCGGCTGGGACTCGATCGGCGGGTGGACGGCGCTCGGGCTCACCGTCTCGGTGCTCGTCCTGCTGCTGAAGTCCGAGACGCACCTCGTCGCCGTCATGCGGGCGAAGGCCGCCCTGACGCCGCGCGTCGAGCCCGCGGCTTCCTCCACCTCCCCGTCCGGGCGGCGGCTCCGGTTTCGGGAGGGCGTGAGGCTCGTTCCGTTCCTGCGCCCGTTCCAGGCCGTCGAGGCCTCGTTGCTGGCGCTTGCCGCGGCGGTCGTCGACGCGGCCGGCGACGACCTCACGGGCAGCCGAGCCCTCCTGGTCGCGCTCGTCGCCGCGGCCGCGATCGCGGTCGTCGGCCACCTCCTGGCGATCCTCGCCTCGGACCGTCTGAGCGGACCTGACGGCGGGGCCAGCGACTAACCTGCAGCGGATGAGCACGATCGCAGAACGGAGGGACGCGGGCGAGTTCGCCTCCGAGGTCCACGTCTACGAGCCGCACAAGGTTGGCCTGCCGCCGCTCGGCGCCTACCTCACGCAGCTCTGGGGGCGCCGCGAGTTCGCAGTCGAGCTGGCGCGCTCGGACCTTCGCAGCAAGCACTACAACACGGCGTTCGGCCAGATCTGGCTGATCCTCAACCCGCTGCTCCTCGGACTGGTCTACTTCGCGCTCGTGCAGATCATCGGGCGCCGGGGCGGCAGCATGGCCGCTCTCGCCCATCTGCTCCTTGCCCTCTTCACGTTTCGCCTCGTGAGCACGTCCATCAGCCAGGGCGCGCGCTCGGTCGTCGGCGGAGGCCGGCTGATCCTGAACACCGCGTTTCCGCGGACACTCCTGCCGCTTTCGTCGGTCCTGACGTGCTTCATGCTCTTCCTGCCGACGCTCGGCGTGTACGCGATCGTGCACGTCGCGGCGGGCCTGCCCGTGCGACCGGAGATCCTCTGGGGGATCCCGATCATCGCGACGATGGTCGTCTTCGCCGCCGGGGTGGCGATGTTCGTCGCCGCCGTCCAGGTGTACTTCCGGGACCTCACGAGCTTCCTCCGCTACATGCTGAGGATCTGGCTCTACCTCTCGCCCATCCTCTGGGTCGCGGCCCAGGTGCCGGAGAAGTACAAGCCGCTCCTCTACCTCAACCCGCTCTACCCGCCGCTGACGGCGCTGAGCGAGGCGGTCAATCTCGGCATCACGCCGCCGGCGCGGCTGCTGCTCCTGAGTTTCGCCTGGGCGGTCGCGGCGCTCGTCGTCGGGGGCCTCTTCTTCATCTCGAGGGAGCGTGAGTTTGCTGTCCGCCTCTAGTAACCCGGCGCCGGCGATCGCCGAGCCGCCGGTTCCCGCAACGGACTGGGCCGTCAAAGTCGAGCACCTCGTGCTGACCTACAAGACGACCATCGAGAAGAAGCCGACGTTCAAGAAGGCGCTCGTGCGCCTCGGCCGGCGCCAGCGCATCGTCCGCGAGATCCAGGCGGTGCGCGACGTCTCGTTCGAGACCCCGCACGGCGCCGTGCTCGGGATCATCGGCGTGAACGGCGCCGGCAAGTCTACGTTGATGCGGACCGTGGCCGGGATCCTGCCTCCCACGAGCGGCAGGATCGAGGTGCACGGGCGCGTGAGCACGCTGCTGGCGCTCGGCGTCGGCTTCAAGGGCGACATGTCCGGGCGGGAGAACGTCGTGCTGGGCGGGCTCGCCGCCGGGCTCACGAAGGAGCAGCTGGCTCAGAAGTACGACGAGATCGCGGAGTTCGCCGAGCTCGGCGACTTCATGGACATGCCCATGCGCACCTACTCCTCGGGCATGTTCGGTCGCCTCGCGTTCTCAGTGGCGGTGAACATGGAGCCGGACATCCTCCTCATCGACGAGGCGCTCTCGGTCGGCGACGCGCGCTTCCGAGAGAAGTCGTTCGAGAAGATGCGCGAGCTCTGCTCCAGCTCGAGCACGATCCTCCTGGTCAGCCACGGTTTGAACGCGATCCGCAAGCTCGCCGACGAGGTCCTCTGGCTGCACCAGGGAGAGATCGCGATGCGGGGCGAGGCGACGGAGGTCATCCAGGCCTACAAGCGGTTCCTCGACGTCCGCGAGAGCGACATCGCCGACGATGACGTCTGATCCCGCGGGAAGGGCGACTAACATCGGCGGGATGTCCAGTGTCCTCAGGCGAGCGAGGAAGAGCATCGGCCCGGCGCGGCGCAAGGCCCGCCAGCTGACCAGCCGCGCCCGGATGCTCCCTTCCTTCCTGATCATCGGCGCCCAGCGAGCGGGGACGACGTCGCTTGCCGCCTACGTCGGCAGCCACCCGGACGTCGAGGGCCCGGGCGCCGCCGACCCGTCCCTCTACTGGGTCAAAGAGCTCCACTTCTTCGACGAGAACTACTGGCGCGGCACCGACTGGTATAGGGCGTTCTTTCCCCTGAGAGCGAGGCAGCGTGCTGCGCGCCTCCGCGGCCGCAACCTGGCCTGCGGCGAGGCCACCCCGTATTACCTCTTCCACCCGGCCGTCCCGGAGCGCGTCGCGGAGACGATCCCGGACGTCCGGCTCATCGCGCTGCTCCGCAATCCGGTCGAGCGCGCCTACTCGCACTATCAGCATGCGCGCAAGCTCAGAATGGAGAAGCTCAGCTTCGAGGAGGCGGTCGAGGCCGAGCCCGAGCGGTTAGCCGGGCTGGACGAGGAGCTCCGGAAGATTCGTCCCGAGAGGACCAAGGACGGGCGCCGTGTCCACCACCACCACCTCCACCGGGCCTATGTCAGCCGAAGCCTCTACGCCGACCAGCTCGAGCGCTGGCTCACCTATTTCCCCCGCGACCAGCTTCTCGTCCTGCGCTCGGAGGACTTCCTCGCCCGCCCGAACGAGACGTTCGCGGAGGTCTTTGCCTTCCTCGGCGTGCGGCCGTGGAAAGTGCCCGGCTACGAGGCTCGGAACGTCGGCTCCTACGCTCCCATCGACCCGTCGCTGCGCGCCCGCCTCGAGGAGCGCTTCGCCGAGCCGAACGCGCGCCTCGCCGAGCTTCTCGGCCGCGACTTCGGCTGGGCGCCGATCTCGAAAGTCCGGCAGGCCGAGCCCCGAAGGGCGTAGACGCAGGCGTGGCGGCATCAGGGGCAGGCACGTCTGCCCTGAGTGCCCCTGCAACGTCGGTCGGCAGCAAGCTGGGCCGCGATCCTCCTGACCCTCGGGTCGTTCGAGGGGTCGGCGTCATGAAAGAGATTCCGCAACTGCCACGGATCGCGTCTCAGGTCGTAGTACTCGCGGAAGATCCTCGTCCTTCGGTCGTCCCCGTAGTACTCCGTGTATTGGAACCTCCGTGTCCGGATCGAAACCCAGGTCGTGAACGGAGTGTTGCCCAGTCGCCAGTACTCGAGCAGAACGCGATCGCGGACGTCCGGCTGCAGCAAGGAGCGCCCGTCGAGAGGCGGCATGGCGGGACCGGGAGCCACGCCCGCGGCCTCCAGGACAGTGGGGGCGATGTCGACGGTGCCGGTCAGCCGGGTGCTTGTCGCACCCGGCGTGACGTGGCCGGGCCACCGCAGGATCATCGGGACCTTCACGGACGCCGTGTACGGCAGGCGCTTCTGCCCGGCGAATCCTCCCTCGCCGCCGATTCCGTGATCAGCCCACATGAACCCGTTGTCGGAGACCAAGATCGCGAGGGTGTCCCGTCGCTCGTCGAGGGCTCCCAACGACTCAAAGACGCGTCCGACGAGGTCGTCGACCGACATGAGGGCTCGGAGCTGGGCTGCACGCACCACTCGTCCCTCTTGGAACGTGTAGTGGAGCCTCCGCACGAAGGATGGCTTGTCCGCACGGTCCCGTTCGAAGACGGACGGCTTCCCCGACCAGCTCGGAATGTGAGCGTCGGCGTACCTCTGCTCCGGGGTCGCCGGCAGATGGGGCGCGCCTGGAGCGACGTAGAGGAGCCAGGGTCGATCGTCCCGCCTTTCGAACCGGCGGAGGAACCTGAGCGAGAACCGCCGCACTAGGGTCGTGGTGTAGCCCGACACGCGCCGAACGGAGCCGTTGAGGTTGATCCGTGGGGCGACATAGTCGTCACTCCCGAGCACCATGGCGTACCGGTCGAAATGAGGCGGTCGCCTCGCCGCGGGCCATGCGTTGAGGAACTTTCCCACC
>DATIBF010000118.1:0-34843 GCA_035457655.1 Gaiellaceae bacterium | reverse complement strand
CGCTGCCGTCGTCCACCACGTGAACCACATCGGGCACGTAGCTCCCCGTGAGGAGGGCCTCGATCCCCGCTCGCACGGCCGCCGGATCCTCGTTGTACGCCGGAACGACCGCGACGACTCGCCCTGAAGCCGGCTCGAGATCGAGCCACGGCTCACGGCGGCAGGCGAGGAAGAGAAACCAGATGAGAACGCCTGCGCAGACCAGGTAGAAGACAACCGCCAGGTTGAGCTGCATGGCCTGCGGATGGGCCGCGTGGAACCCGACGATGAGTGAGGCGGTGGCGACGAGCGCCGCCACCGCCACCACCCTACCGCTGGTGCCGGGCATCCGACCGAATCAGAAGGACACCCACCGCGACCGCGAGAAGCGCAAAGGCAACGACCCACGAGAGCGTGACCGTGACGCCCGCGATTGTGATTCCGAGGCCCGTGAAGGGGAGTTCGCCCGCACCCGCGGCGAGGGCAGCTCCTCCTGCCGTGGCTCCGAGAACATCGCCGTATTCCATCCGTTCCACACCTCCGTCCTGAGTTTCGAGGCAGGTGTCTTTCCAGGTCTCACAGATGCCAAACATGAAAATCGCCGCGACACTCCGGCGGCCCCTAAGCAAATGTTTTCGAGCAAAGTCGGCGGGTAGGCATACACGATGCCGCATCGCCAATTCATGCCGAACCTGCATCCGTCTTCGCGGGTGGGGGCTCGAGGCAAGACCGCCTACACGCGCGCGGGGTCATTTTCGTGAGCACCCGTCGGACAGGCTTAGTCCTCATCGCCTGCGGATTCCTTGCGATTGCGTACACGGCCACCGTGGTCTTCTGGCGCGACCCCGCCACCGACCTCTACAGCCGGTACCAGCAAGAGCGTCTCGAGTCGGCCCTGGAGGAAGAGTTCGCGGCTTGGACCGCCGCGGCGCCGCCGCGCGCCGAGCCGATGGAGGGCGGCGAAGAGTTCGAGATGCCCGACACTCTGATTTCGGGCGCCGCTACAGCGCGCGATGCGCGCCTGTTCACAAGGGGCCTGGAGCAGGGGCAGGCGTTCGGGCGCATCGAGATCCCAGGGATCGGGGTCGCAGCCGTCGTCGTCCACGGAACGCGCTGGGGCGCAGACCTATCCCGAGGTCCGGGGCACTACGAGAAGACCGAGGTGCCGGGGCTAGGCAAAACTGTCGGAATCGCCGGCCACCGGACGACGTTCGGCGCGCCGTTCCGGAACATCGACGATATTGACGTCGGCGACCGCGTCATCCTCGAGATGCCCTACGCGACCTTCCGCTACCGCGTCTTCGAGCACGAGGTCGTCGATGCAGACGACTGGACCGTCATCCGCGACCGCGGCTTCGAGACCATCATGCTGTCTGCCTGCCACCCCCTCTACAGCGCCCGCCAACGCTGGATCGTCTATGGCCGGCTGATCGAAGTTCGCTCGCGTGCCGCACCTGCCAGCCCAATCGACTCGCAAACTCAGTGGGTGGTCGCAAAGTCTCCCTAGGACTACCCTGGCCCGCGCCCCGGAGCAGAGGGGGGCCGGGTCGCCTCGAAAAAGCATGGCCGCGCCCGCACCCCGCGCCAGCTCGCCGCGAAAGAAACGGCTCTCTATCATCGGGGAGAGAAGATCGACTGCGGCGGTGTGCTGGCGGGCGAGCCCGGCGGCGACGACGTCGGCACAGAAGTCTTGCGCAGACCACCACCCTGTTCTGTGTGAGGTGGATGGGCCAGGCGGTGCGCCAACCCTAGACGGAGTCGCCTTCGATCTCGGCCTCGAGCTCGGCCATCTCCAGGGCCATCCCCAGGGCACGGGCGATGTTCCCGGTGGCCGAGACGATCCGAGCGGTGCCGACGATCGGGGCGATTGCGGCGAGAACGCCCTGAACCTGCTGGACGTCGATCCCGATCTCGCTCGCGGCGCCGAGGTTCAGCATGTACGAGGCCGGGGGTGCGTCCACGGCGATGAGCGCGGCGATCCGCGTGAGTACCAACGTCTCGGCGTCGAGGCTCGACGCTTCGATCGAATCCGCGGTCATCTTGCCGAGCAGGTCGAGGACGGGGGTTTCGGTATCGGCCATGACGCCTCCTTTGACGCTTGCCTCTCGCCCGCGGGATGCTACGACCTCGACCTCGGGCCCGGCAACGCGTACCGGCTCGGCGGACTGGATGTGGTGCAGGAGCACCGGCTGCGCCGGGTGGAAGAACACCTGCGGGTGCCTCCGGTCCGGCAGCTGGCCGACCGCCTCCAGCCGGATCGTTGGACACCCATCGTGGGGGAGACCCGTCGGGCGTCGCCGGACCGTCGGTGGTCCCAGGGGGTTACGGCGGCGCTCAAGTGCGCGCTTGTGCCTGCCGATACAGCGCGCGAGGTCCTCTCCTCCCGGGCACGGGGATGACGGCAACCACTCTCGCGCCCGGTTTCGCCCGGAGCGGCGGCGGTCCCCGATCGTCGCCGCTTCGCTTCGTCAGAAGGGGATCACGCCGCGGAGTCGAGCGGGCGAAGGTCGGCGGGCGCGCCGGCGCGGACGTCCGACTCGTCGTGCCAACGGGCGACGCTCGCGGCCCAGCCCTGGCGCGCGTGATAGGCGCAGACCAGGTAGGTCTCGCCGTTGGCGGCGGTCACCTCACGGGAGCCGGCCCGGTCGCAACGGCGGTTCTCCAGCCGGTAGTAACCCTCGCAACGCTCCACACCGCTTGACTTCGGCGCAGAGCTCGATCCTCCTCAGCCCTCGTTCTCGGTAAAACCATCCCGGGACGGCACTCAGGACATCGTTTCGGGGCGGGTTTGCAGTCGAGCCCTCCAGGCTTCGCCGGCGGCGCGGCCCTCCGGCGAGGCGAGGAAGTGGTTGAGGGGGACGTGCAGGAAGGCTCCGCGCGACTCGGCCACGACCTCGTCGCCGTCGCGAAGGTCGGCGTCGATGTGGATCCGTCGGCCCCGGCTGTCGGTCACCCAGGCCGCGAGCCGGAGCTCGTGGTTAATGAGGACGGGGCGTCGGTAGCGGACGAACATCCTCGCCGTCACCGCCGGAAAGCGGTGCCAGGTGGCGAGCAAGCCGGACGCCTCGTCCAGCGCCGCCGCCACGAGGCCGCCGTGGACGATGCCCGGTCCCGCTTGGTGGTGGACGCCGAAGGTCACGATGGCTTCGTAGCGCTCGATCCCTTCCTTGCTCGGCTGCGGCAGATGGAGGCCCTTGGGGTTGTCGCCGCAGCCCCAGCACGCAGGGTCGTGGTGCGGCGGGATCCTCACCGGAACTTACCGCAGGCCGCCGCGCTCGAAGTGGGCGCGGTAGAAGTTTTCGGACCCGGCCGTTGCCATGGCGGCCGAGGCGGAGATCTCCAGCGAGAGCGTCGCCGCGGTCACGATCTGTGCGAGGCGGTAGACCTTGCCCGGGCCATCGCAGCCCATCAGCCGGAGCCAGGAGCGCGCGTAGGGGAGGGTCGTGCCGCCGCCGACGGTGGCCACCTCGAGGCTGGCGAGGCGCATCGAGACGTGCAGTCCTGCGTCCGTCTTGTGTGCCGTCCCGTGTGCCATCGAGCTCGTCCCGACCATGCCGATGTCCTGGCCGGTCGCCGTGAAGAGTGCGGCAATGGCGGTCGCGGGGGTGAAGGCGACCGACTGCATCCCTGAGGCGACGGCGCCGTGGGTTCCCACGAACGCGAGCTCGGCCAGGTCGTCGAGCGAGGTCTTGAGGACGCGGCGCACGGCGTCCTCCGTCAGGGTCGCCTCGGCGACGACCGTCTTTCCGTGGCCGCCGCGCTCGAAGTAGCGGGCCGACGGCTTCTTGTCCCCGCCCATGTTCCCCTCGAGCATGGAGCGAGTGGGGCGGACCGGCGTCCGCTCGACCACGAACCCCTGATTGAGGGCGTAGGAGTTGCGGGTGATCATGTTCATTCCGCAGGCGTCTCCGGTCGTGAATGCGTACATCACGTGGCACATCGGGCCGACCACGTGTGTCTCGATCTCCCTGAGCTTCGCGTGCGTCGAGAGGTTGGCAACGGGCTTCGAAACGAGCCAGGCCTGCATCTCGCCGAGCTGTGACTCGATCCAGCCCGAGAAGGCGACCGCCTGTCCGACGTCCTCGAACAGGAAGGCGGAGGCGCGCGTGATCCGGTCTTTGAGGACGTACGTGCGGAACCCTCCGGACTCGCCGACCGCCCGGGCGCCGCGGTAGAGGGAGATCGAGAGGCCGCCCTCGGTGTTTGCCAGCGGGACGTAGACGCCTTCGTGCGCGCGGCCGCGCTCGACGAGACGGCCCTCGGGCTCCTCGAGCGCGTAGTCGCCGAGCTCGACGTCGATGGGGCCGACGACCGCGACGGGGAGGAGCGCCACGCCGGTAATCGCCTCGGTGGCCCTGGCGAAGGGCGTCAGGTCGTGGGCGAAGACCTCGCCCTCGCCGTCGAGGCGCGACGCCAGCTCCTCCTGCCGTGCGCGGATCGAGTCGGGGTCATTCTTGCGGGGCCAGCGCCGGAGCTCCACGGCGTCAGCTTAGTTCCACGGGCGGAAGCGGGGAATCCAGCGCGGGACGCTCGCCCGGTAGCGTTCGTACTTCGCTCCGAAACGCCGCCGGAGCCCGGGCTCCTCCACGAGTGGGAAGTAGACCGCGTTCACGGCGAGGACCGCCGCGAACCAGAGGAGCAGCGGCAGCGAGGCGAACACCGCGCTCTCGCCGAGGAGGACCGCGAGAACGCCGCTGATCATTGGATTCCGCACGTGCCTGTACGGTCCGGCGACGACCAGGCGCCTCGTTGGATCCCACGGGGCGAGCGTCCCGCGGCCGACCTTCGCGAACAGAGCAAGCGTCCACGCCAGGAGCGCGAGGCCCAGGGCGGTCAGCACGGCGCCGGCGACCAGGGGCGGCCAGACGGACACGTCGACGCCGGGTTCGCCAGATGACGATCCCGGGGACGACGATGGTCACCGCGAAGGGCAGGAGCAGGACCGCGCGGAAGTGGCGCCAGAAGCTCACGCGGGGATCTTGCCCTCCGGTGGGTTACGCTCCCCGGCCGTGACTGCGACGCTCATGGACGGGAAGGCTCTGGCCGCGCGGGTGCGAGAGGAGCTGAAGCACGAGGTCGCAGAGCTCGGGCGGCCGATCGGGCTGGCGACGGTGCTCGTGGGCGAGGACGAGGCCTCGGCGCTCTACGTCCGGCGCAAGCAGGAGGCGTGCGCGGAAGTGGGGATCGAGCCGATCCACCACGAGCTCGCGGCGGAGACGTCCGAGGCCGACCTGCTCGCGCTCGTCGCAGACCTGAACGCCGACGAGCGGGTCACCGGGATCCTCGTCCAGCTCCCGCTGCCGGAGCACATCGACGAGGGGCGCGTCATCAGTGCGATCGCGCCGATCAAGGACGTGGACGGCTTCCACCCGGCGAGTGCCGGCCATTTGCTCCAGGGCGAGCCGACCTTCGTGGCGGCGACTCCAGCGGGCATCATGGAGATCCTGCGCTCGTACGAGATCCCGCTGGAGGGCGCCGGAGCCGTGGTGGTCGGACGCTCGAACATCGTGGGGAAGCCGATGGCCCTGCTGCTGCTCGCCGAGAACGCGACGGTCACGATGTGCCACAGCCGCACCCGCGACCTGGCGGGCGTGGTGCGCGAGGCGGACGTCGTCGTCGCGGCCGTCGGTCGGGCGGGGATGGTCACGCGCGAGATGGTGAAGCCGGGTGCCGCCGTCGTCGACGTCGGGATCAACCGGGTCGAGGGGAAGGTGGTCGGAGACGTGGCCGAGGACGTCCGGGAGGTGGCCGGGCACCTGACTCCCGTGCCCGGCGGCGTCGGGCCGATGACGATCGCGAGCCTGCTCCGGAACACGGTTCGAGCGGCCGAGTACCAGTCCGGGCGGCTTGCCTTCCCGGGCGCCTGAGGTTACGCTGCGCCCGCCGCGAACTCGGCGGTTATGGCCGTATGCGACGGTTCGAAGCCGGGCCGTCGTTTGTGTGTGAAGGAGGGACAGGTCCGTTGGCTGAGGGCACCGTGAAGTGGTTCTCGAACGAGAAGGGGTACGGGTTCATCGAGCGCGAGGGGGGAGACGACGTCTTCGTGCACCACAGCGCCATCGAGATGGACGGGTACCGCACCCTGACCGAGGGCCAGCGCGTCGAATTCGACGTCGAGCAGGGCGACAAGGGCCTGCAGGCAAAGAACGTTACGCTGCTCTAGCCAGCGAAGGTTCGATTGCCGCGACGGGCCCCGCACGGGGCCCGTCGCATTTCTAGACTGGAGGCGAGATGGCGATCACGAGAGAAGACGTTCTGCACGTGGCCGCGCTTGCGCGCCTCGAAATCCCGGAGGACGATGTCGACGCGGTGCGCGACCAACTCGGGGCGATCCTCGAGGCGGTCGGGAAGGTGTCAGAGCTCGATCTCGCGGACGTGGAGCCGATGACGCATCCGCTGGATCTCGTGAACGAGTGGGCCGAAGACGAGCCGCGGCCGTCGCTGCCACGTGACGAGGCGCTGGCAAACGCGCCGGATCCGGCCGACGGCAGCTTCCGCGTTCCCGCGGTCGGCGGGTGAGTCCCGTGCGCCCCGGCCATAAGGCGGCACGCTTCCGGCACGGTTTGCGCGCCACTCGTGCGCTTCTCCCCGCTACGCTCGAAGCGGGTGGAGGCACGGGGTGGCCCCTCAGACGGCCGCGGGGGACAAGGCCCTGATCGACACCCTGAAGCTCACGGCGGAGGAGGCGGTCGGCCTCCTGGAGCGCGGGGAGGTCTCCGGCGAGGAGCTCGCCGGCGCCTACGTCGAGGCGATCGAGGCGCGCGACCCCGAGCTGCACGCCTACCTCCACGTGGTCGGCGAGCGCAGGAAGGGTGTCCCGATCGCGCACAAGGACGTCATCACGACGAAGGGCATTCCGACGACGGCCGGCTCGAAGATCCTGGTCGGCTACACCCCCGTCTTCGACTCGACCGTCGCCGCTCGCTGCAAGGCCGCGGGCCTGCCCATTCTGGGCAAGACGAACCTCGACGAGTTCGCCATGGGCTCGTCCACTGAGAACTCCGCCTTCGGGCCCACCAGGAACCCGTGGGATCCCGAGCGCGTGCCCGGCGGCTCCTCGGGGGGCTCGGCCGCGGCCGTCGCGGGCGGGCTCGCGCCCTGGGCGCTCGGCACCGACACCGGCGGCTCGGTCAAGCAGCCGGCCTCCCTGTGCGGCGTCGTCGGCCTCCGACCGACGTACGGCACGGTCTCCCGCTACGGGATCGTGGCCTTCGCGTCGAGCCTCGACCAGGTGGGCCCGCTCACGAAGACCGTCCGGGACAACGCCCGCCTGTACGAGCTGATCGCCGGGAAGGACCCGTGCGACTCGACGACCGTCGAGCTGCCGGAGCCCGTCGCCATCCCCGAAGGAGAGGATCTGACAGGCCTTCGCATCGGGGTCCCGAAGGAGATGAACGAGGCCGAGGGCATCGACCCCGGGGTGAGCGAGAGCGTGAACGCCGCGATCCGCCTCGCCGGCGAGCTCGGCGCCGAGATCGAGGAGACCACGCTGCCGCGGTCGGTCGAGTACGGGCTCGCCTGCTACTACCTCGTCGCCCCGGCGGAGGCGAGCTCGAACCTCGCCCGCTACGACGGCGTCCGCTACGGCTTCCGTGCCGAGGTCGACGGCGACCTGACCGCACTCTACTCCCGCACCCGCTGGGAGGGCTTCGGGGCCGAGCCGAAGCGACGCATCCTCCTCGGCACCTATGCGCTCTCCGCCGGCTACTACGACGCCTACTACGGCCAGGCGCAGAAGGTCCGCACCGTGATCGCACAGGAGCATGCGGCCGCGTTCGCGCGCTTCGACGTGCTCGTGAGCCCCACCTCGCCCACTGTCGCCTTCCGCCTCGGCGAGAAGGTCGAGAACCCGCTGGCGATGTATCTCTCCGACCTGCTCACGATTCCGTCGAACATGGCCGGGTTGCCGGGCCTCTCCATACCGTGCGGCCTCTCCGAGGGTCTCCCGGTGGGCCTTCAGCTGATCGGCCCGCAGTTCTCGGAGAACACGCTGTTCCGCGTCGGACACGCGCTCGAGCGGGCGATTGGCTTCGACTACGTCCCGGAGCGCCTCCGATGACCCCGTCGCCCACCTGGCCGGCGTCCGCTCCCGCCGGGCGGAGCCCGGCTCCGCGACCTGCTGACGACGCTGGATGAGCTGGGAAGCGGTCATCGGCCTCGAGATCCACGTCCAGCTCAAGACGCGGACGAAGATGTTCTGCCGCTGCGAGAACGTGTGGGGCGACGAGCCGAACACGCGGACGTGCCCCGTCTGCCTCGCGCACCCCGGCACGCTGCCCGTGCCGAACCGGACGGCGATCGAGTGGGCGATCAAGCTCGGCCTCGCGCTCGACTGCGCGATCGCCGAGCGCTCCCTCTTCCACCGCAAGAACTACTTCTATCCCGACCTGCCGAAGGGCTACCAGATCTCGCAGTACGACGTGCCGCTCGCCTCGGAGGGCCGCTTCCTCGTGCCCGGACCGGACGGCGACCGCGAGATCGGCATCGTCCGGGCGCACCTCGAAGAGGACGCTGCGAAGACGATTCACGTCGGGGGCGCGGCCGGGAGGATCCACGGCGCGGAGTCCTCACTCGTCGACTTTAACCGCGGCGGGACGCCGCTCGTCGAGATCGTCGCCAAGCCCGACGTGCGCTCGGGAGAAGAGGCGCGGCGCTTCCTCCAGCTCCTCCGCCAGACAGTGATCGAGCTCGGCATCTCCGACGCGGAGATGGAGAAGGGCTCGCTTCGCTGCGACGCCAACGTCTCGGTGCGGGAGGCGGGGGAGAAGGGCTACCGGACGAAGACCGAGCTCAAGAACATGAACTCCTTCAAGTTCGTCGCGGACGGGATCACGGCCGAGGTCGAGCGCCAGAGCGCGCTCTACGAGGGCGGCGGCGAGGTCGTGCAGGAGACGCTCCACTTCGACCCCCAGAAGGGGACGATCGCGCCGCTCCGCTCGAAGGAGGAGGCGCACGACTACCGCTACTTCCCGGAGCCCGACCTCGTCGCCGTGGAGCCGCCCGCGGAGATGATCGAGCGCGCCCGGGCGGAGATCGGCGAGCTCCCCGCGGCTCGCATCCGCCGGCTCGAGCAGGAGCTCGACCTCGACCTCGCCTTCGGCCTCGTGACGAGCGGCCGCGACGAGCTCTACGCGCGCGTGCCCGGCGACGACCGCCGCGCGGTCGCCAACGTCCTCATGAACCAGCTCGCGGCAGCAGCCGTCGAGCCCGGCCGCGTGAACGGCGAAGAGCTGGGGAGGCTCATCGGGGCCCGGGATCGCATCCCCCGCAACCTGTTCCTGGAAGCGATCTCCCGGTCGGACACCGACGGATTCGAAGCCGACGCGTACCTCGCCGAGACGACCGTCTCGGATGCCGCGGCGCTCGATCCGGTCATCGACGGCATCCTCGCGGCCAACCCGGGCCAGGTCGACGCCTATCGCGGAGGCAAGGAAGGACTGCTCGGGTTCTTCGTCGGCCAGGTGATGAAGGAGACGCAGGGCAAGGCCGATCCGCGCGTGGTGAACGAGCGCCTGCGCGAGAAGCTGCAGGCGTGACCGGCGAGACGGTACGCCTGTTCTGGGAGCGCCTACCCTCCCGCGACTGGGAAGGCGTCGCAGAGCTGCTGCATCCCGACGTGGTCGTCGACTGGCCGAACACGGCGGAGCGCATGCGCGGCCGCGACAACTACCTCGCCGTGGTGCGGGCTTTCGGAGAGGGCTGGCGCGTCCATGTGCTCCGGGTCGTGGACGGGGGCGATACGGTCGTCTCCGAGGTGCGGGTCGAGCGGGAAAACGAGCGCTACGTCGCAGTTTCCTTCTTCGAGCTCGACGAAGGGAGAATCGATCGCGCGGTCGAGTACTGGTCGGACGACGAGCCCGAGCCGCCGGCCGAGTGGCGAGCGCCCTGGACCGAGTCGCTCTGAGCGAGCTCAGGATTCGCCGGGCCGAGCCGGCCGACCATGCGCGTGTCATGGCCGTGCTCGACGAATGGTGGGGCGGGCGCCGGATGCGCGACATGCTCCCCAGGCTCTTCTTCGTCCACTTCCGAGAGACGTCGTTCGTCGCCGAGCGGGACGGCGATCTTGTCGGGTTCCTCGTCGGGTTCCTCTCGGCGGCCGAGCCGGAAGAGGCCTACGTCCATTTCGTGGGCGTGAGTCCGGCGGAGCGCGGTGGTGGGCTCGGCCGCGAGCTCTACGAGCGCTTCTTCGCGCTCGCACGGGCCGACGGAAGGGCCCGTGTCCGCTGCGTCACGTCGCCCGCGAACGGCGACTCGCTGGCGTTCCACACGGCGCTCGGCTTCGAGTCGAGCCCGCCCCAGCGCGCCTACGACGGCCCGGGCGAGGACCGGGTCGTTCTCACGCGGTCGCTGTAGCCGGCTCCTCGGCGGGCGCCAGGCGGCCGTCGAGCATCCTCACAACGCGGTCGGCCCGTGCGGCCACCTCCGGGTCGTGGGTGACGAGGACGATCGTGAGGTTGCGCTCGCGCCGCAGGCGCTCGAGCAGGTCGAGCACGAGCCGGCCTGCCTCTGAGTCGAGGCTCCCGGTCGGCTCGTCGGCGAGCAGGACTGCGGGCTCGTTCGCGAGCGCGCGTGCGATGGCGACCCGCTGGCGCTCGCCGCCGGAGAGCTCGGGCGGGCGGTTCCGCTCGCGTCCTTCGAGACCGACCGCGTCGAGCAGGGCCAGCGCCCGTCTTCGGCGCTCCCCAGGTGAGAGCCCCTCCTCGAACATCGGCACCTGAACGTTCTCGACCGCTGTGAGCGTGGGGAGGAGGTTGTGGAGCTGGAAGATCATGCCGACGTGCTGGGCCCGGAAGTGGTTCAGGTCCTTCCGCCGGCGCAGGTCGTGCCCGCCGACGTGGATCTCGCCCTCGTCCGGCTGGTCGAGGGCCGCGAGCAGGTGGAGCAGGGTCGACTTGCCGCAACCCGAGGGGCCGACGACGGCGACGAACTCGCCTTGCTGGACCGCGAAGTCCATGCCGGTCAGGGCTTGGATGTGCCCATCTTCGAAGCTCTTGCGCACGCCGCGCGCGTCGATCGCTCGCTCACTCATAGCGCAGCGCCTCCATGGGTGAGAGCCGGACGGCACGCGCTGCCGGGTACGCCGCGCCGAGGAGGCCGACGACGACGCCCACGACGACGGCGCGGAGAAAGATGTCGGGGGGATACGCGGGCGTGAGGAAGGCGGAGATCGACGGGATGAGCAGAACCGCGCGGCTCGCGACCACGCCGAGCGCGATGCCGAGCGCAGCCGCGATCAGGCAGAGGAGCAGTGATTCGTAGGCCACCATCCGCAGGATTCGGGAGCCGCGCCAGCCCACAGCTCGCAGAATCCCGATCTCCCGCGTTCGCTCGAAGACCGACATGATCATGGTGTTCATCACGCCGATGGCGCCGATGCCCACCGCCAGGAGCGAGATGGCGAGGTTGGCGGCGTCGAGGATCTCGAAGCCCTGGTCGACCTTGCTGTACTCGTCGACGTCGCGGATGGTGGCGAGCTGGGGGAAGTCGCGCTCGATCGCCTCGGCGATTTCGTCGGGATCCTCGCCCGGCGCGACGGTGACGTGGATCGCGGTGACGACGTCCTGGCGCGCTGACATGCGCTGGAGCGTCGAGAGGGGCACGACGGCTCCCGAGTCCCGCATCTGGTCTTCCACGCTGTAGAGGCCGACGACGTCGAATGCCTCGCCGTCGACGGTGAGCGTGTCGCCGACCGTGAGGCCGAGATCGGCGGCCGCGCGCGCTCCCAGGAGCGCCTCCTGCGCGGCCTCTGGGTCGGGCACGCGGCCTGCCGTGAGCGGCAACGGCTCGTCGACGAGGGATTGAGGGTCGTAGCCGAAGACGAGGAAGAACGGGTTGTCGCCAAGCTCGGCCACCTCGATGAGCGCGCCCGTCGCCCGCTCCACGTCCGGTCGCGCGGCGATGCGCTCGACGTCGTCCGCCGGGACGACGCTGAACGTGAGGTCGGAGGCGCCCTCCTGCGCGACGAGGAAGTCGGCACCTCCGGCACCGACGAACTCGGCCGACGTGATGCGGAGTCCCTCGGTGATCGCCCCGAGGGCGACGACGATGGTCATGCCGGCCGCGATGCCGAGCACCGTGAGCACGGTGCGCACGCGCTGGCGGAAGAGGTTCCGGAAGACGAGCGCGAGGAAGGACACGGTCTCCGGAAGCGTCCAGGGGCCGCGCGGAGGCCGCATCCGTAGTAGGCCGTAGGGCCAATCGGCGTTCCCACCGAGGTCGAGCGAGGCGGGCGGCGCCGATCATCAAGCGTGCAGGAGCACGCGACGGCCACAATGCAGACGACGCCCGCGGCCGGCCTGACGTCGGACGAGGCGCGCAGGCGCCTGGCCGAGGTCGGGCCGAACGCGATCGCCGAGGCGAAGCCGCCGTCGCACGCCCGGCGGTTCGCCGCCAACCTCGTGCACCTCTTTGCTCTCCTGCTGTGGAGCGGAGCGGTCCTTGCGCTCCTCGGGGGCCTGCCGGAGCTCGCGGCCGCGATCGTCACCGTGATCCTCGTCAACGCGGTCTTCGCCTTCGTGCAGGAGTACCGGGCGGAGCAGGCGGTCGAGGCGCTCCGCCGAATGCTCCCGGTGCGCGTCCGGGTCCGTCGGGACGGCACCGTCGTCGAGATCGCGAGCGAGGAGGTCGTGCCCGGCGACGTGCTGCTCCTCGCCCCGGGCGACCGGATCGCCGCCGACGCCGACCTGCTCTCGGCGCGCGACCTGCGCGTCGACGAGGCCACGCTCACGGGCGAGTCGTATCCGATTGTGCCCGACAAGCGGGTCTACGCGGGCACCTACGTGACCGCCGGAAGCGGCCAGGCTCTGGCGACGGAGACCGGGATGGCGACCAGGTTCGGTCGCATCGCGGGTCTGACCCAGCGGACGACTCACGAGCGCAGCCCGCTCGAGCGGGAGCTCGATCGCGTGACGCGTCTGGTCGCGGCGCTCTCGGTCGGCGTGGGGGCGCTCTTCTTCGTCGTCGCCGGCGCTCTCGGCATGAGCCTCGGCGACCGCTTCGTGTTCGCGGTGGGCGTGATGGTGGCGCTCGTTCCCGAGGGGCTGCTGCCCACCGTGACGCTCTCGCTCGCCCTGGCGACGCAGCGCATGGCGCGCAGGAACGCGCTCGTTCGCCGCCTCTCCGCCGTCGAGACGCTCGGCGAGACGACCGTCATCTGCACGGACAAGACCGGGACGCTCACCGAGGGCGAGATGACCGTCGTCCGCGTATGGACCCCGCGCGGGACGCTCGAAGTGGAAGGAGCCGGCTACGAGCCGTTCGGCCGCTTCCGGGCGGACGGACGGGTTCTGGATCCCGCGCCCCTCACCGAGCTCCTGCGCGCGGCCGTCCTGTGCAACGACGCCCGGCTTGTCCACGCCGAGGGCGGGTGGGGGATCGTCGGTGACCCAACCGAGGCGGCTCTCGTCGTTCTGGCCGAGAAGGGCGGCCTGCGGCACGAGCACGAAGCCGCGCGCCTACCGCGGCTCGGCGAGCTCCCGTTCAGCTCGGAGCGCAGGCGGATGACGACGATCCACCTCGCCGGGAGCGGCCGCGTCGCCTACGTCAAGGGCGCCGTCGAGGTCGTGCTGCCCCTGACGACGCTCTCCGAAGCGGCCCGGGCGGAGGTCGAGGAGGCCGCTGCCAAGCTGGAGCACGACGCCCTCCGCTTGCTCGCCCTCGGCAGGCGTGAGCTGCCTCCTGGCATCGGTGAGGGCGCCGACGAAGTCGAGCGAGACCTCGAGCTGCTCGGGCTCGTCGGCATGATCGACCCGCAGCGACCCGAGGTGCCGGAGGCGGTGCGGCGGTGTCGGGCGGCGGGGATCAGAGTCGTCATGGTCACCGGCGATTCACCCCGGACCGGGGCGGCGATCGCCCGCCGGATCGGGCTCGCCGGGGAGAGCGTGCACGTGATCGTCGGCTCCGACCTGGCGGACCTCGGTGACGAGCAGCTCCGAACGCTTCTCGGCGAGCGGGACGTCGTGTTCGCTCGGATCGACCCCGAGCAGAAGCTCAGGCTGGCGCGCGTCCTTCGCGAGGCCGGCGAGGTCGTGGCGATGACGGGCGACGGGGTCAACGACGCACCCGCCCTGAAGGAGGCGGACATCGGAGTGGCCATGGGTCGCAGCGGCACCGACGTCGCCAAGGAGGCGGCCGACATGATCCTCCTCGACGACAACTTCGCCTCCGTCGTCGCCGCCGTCGAGGAGGGGAGAGCCGTCTACGACGACATCCGGCGGTTCGCCGGCTACCACTTCTGCTCGAACGTCGGCGAGCTCATCCCGTTCCTGGTCTGGGGAGTCTCGGGCGGCGCGATTCCGCTCCCCCTCGTCGTCATGCAGGTTCTCGCCATCGACCTTGGCACCGACATGCTTCCGGCCATCGCGCTCGGAACGGAGCGCGCGGAGCCCGGGACGATGGACCGCCCGCCGAGGCCGCGCACCGAACGCCTGCTCAGCGGGCCGGTTCTCGGCCGCGTCTTCGGCTGGATCGGGCCGCTCGAGGGGATCGCGGCGCTGGCGAGCTTCTTCCTCGCCTACCTCCTCGCCGGCTGGCGCCCGTGGCAGCCGCTGGCCGACTCCGGTGAGCTCTACGTTCAGGCGACGACGATGACGATGGCCGGCATCGTCATGGCCCAGGTCGGCGCCGGCCTCGCCTGGCGGACGAACCGGCGCTCGATCGCCTCAGTCGGCGTCTTCACCAACCGCCTCCTTCTCGTGGGGATCGCGGTCGAGGTCGCGATGATCGCCGTGCTGAGCCACACGCCGGGATTGGCGGACGCCTTCCACATGGCGCCGCTCAGTCCGTGGCTGTGGTTGACGCTGCTCGTCTGGCCGCCGCTCGTCCTCGGCGCCGAGGAGCTCCGGAAGGCAGTTCTCCGACGCCGTGATCAGGCGTGAAAAGGGGCGGGGCCTCCCCGAAGGGAGGCCCCGCGTCGCACGAGGGGTAAGCCTCGTTAGTCCATCGTCTGTGGGTTGAGGTGGTCGCGCGACGGGCCTGCCCGCTTACCGAACCGGAAGACCTCGAAGCCCCGACCGGCCTCCGGAGTATGAACCCCGTCGGACGCGTAGATCGGGGTTCCCCCGTTCTTGAAGCGCGGCCCGACGTAGGGGTACGCGGACCAGTTGTCCGAGCCGGCCGGGCCGACTCCGGCGATGTCGTACCACGCGAGCTCCTTCAGGTTCTCAGGATCGCTGAAGTCGATCACGTCGACACCGCCCGTGTACCAGGCGTTCACCAGCAAGTCCCGCCTGATGTCCATGATGGCCATCCCCATGTGCGCCGAGCAGTACGTGAAGCCCGGCCCGGGGTCGGGCCGCACGTCTCCGACCTGGAACTCGCTGAAGAACTCGCCAGTCTCCGTGTCGGAGAAGAACATCCGGCCGGTCTTGTGGACGCCGCCTGCCGGGTTCCACGGCCGCGGCGCGTAGGTCGTCATCGGCGGGCAGCCCTCTCCGAAGGACTCGTCGACGGTGTTCAGGACGGTCCCGTCGTTGTTGAACATCACCGAGTGGAAGAAGTCGACCGCTCCGGGGATGTTCCCGGTGCCGCCCGAGCTGACCTCGTCGTCGATGACCGACACCGGGTTGGCCGTGTCGGGGATCCCGGTGGCGGGGTCGATCTCCCACACCTGACCCTGCTCGGCGCAGGCCGCGCCGGCCATGTTTGATTCGACGTGAACGACGATGTCGTGGCAGGCCACGGCAGCGGGCTCGAAGGCCGGTGGGCAGAGGCCCTTCTCGCACCAGTCCATTACGCCGTCCGGGTCGCCCGGGTAGCTCAGCGGCGGCTGGGCGATCACAGCGGAGCTCGCCGGATCGTCCAGGGGCACCTCGATGACCGAGATCTTCCGGTGGAGCGGGTCGTTGCCCGTTGCCGGTCCCTGAACCTGACCGCAGCTGGGACCGGGCCGGAGCGGATACGAGGAGACGTACACGATCAGACTGCCGTCCGGCCCCTCAGCCTTACCCGGCCAGAGCGTGATCGTGTGGGCCCCGCAGTCCGTGTAGACCGCCGCCACTTGCGTCACCGTTGCGAACGGGTTCGCCGGATCGTCGCTGAGCTCGAAGACCCGTACGCCTTCCCAGCCGTCCGGGTCGGTGTGGTTGGGGGTCCCGTCGGCATTCATCGACCGAGGATCCCCGCAGTCGGGCCCTTCCATCGTCCGGTCGACGGCCAACAGGAGCAGGTCCGCGACGCCGTTTCCGTTCCGATCCCAGATGATGGGATCGTTCTGGAGCCCGTCGCACTGGATGTCCTTCACGAGCGTGGGCTTCGCCGGGTTCTTGATGTCGAAGATGCGCACGCCGCCACGAGGCGCCGCGTCTCCGGTGTAGTAGCCGATGAAGGCGTGATTGCCCCAGAACGCGAGATCCGAGTTGATCGCGGCGTTGGGGTTCGTGTACAGCAGGTTCATCCGTTGCCGCGCGTCGGGGTTGGGCGCCGCGCCGACCGTGCCGGCAAGCAGCCCCACCGCGACGAGAGCGAGGATGACTAAACGAACGGGCAATCTCATGAATACCTCCTGGAGTTCGACATAAGCGCTTGCGCGGATGCAGCAGCCCGGCGAGCCGCGCTCGCCGCTGGCTCGTGGCCCGACCACTGCGCCCGCCACGCGTCTCGGTGGTGCCCTCCACCTCGAGACGCCCCCGCTGGCATCTCCTCACCTCCCCTATCGGTGCGGGCTAGTCTGATACCCGGGCGCCGCCGTGTCAAACGGTCCCGCGCCCTCCCGCGCGGACGAAGCCCGCGTAGAGGAGCACCGCCGCTGCGGCCACGAAGGCGGCTGTCTCGGCCACGCCCAGGCCGGCCAGGCCGCTCCCTGCCGCGGCGACGGCGACGCCGGCGATCACGAGCGCGTTTCCGAGCCGACGCCGGCGGATGGTTAGGAGCGCGACGGCCACGACGGCGATCGTCCCCGCGCTGTTGCCGAGGACCGCGAGCAAGCGTGCCGGGACGAACTCGAGGTGGTCCTGGGCCTCCGGAATCGAGTTACCGGCGACCGGCGCGGTGAGCGGGGCGGCGATCGCCACCCCGACCGCGAGCCCGGTATAGACGAGGCCGAGCGGTGCGGCCCAGCCGCGACCGGCGAGCAGGAGCGACCCGACGCCGAGGAGCGCAGCTGTGAGCAGTCCTCCGAACAGGTAGTAGACGCGGAAGAGCGCGTCGCTCCAGCCCGAGGCGGCTCCCCAGGCCAAGGCGGCCGAGGCGACGGCAAAGGCGCCGAGGCCGGCGCCCCATGCTGCGAACGAGAGCTCGCCCCGGTCGCGCCAGCGCTGGAGAAGCAGGCCGGAGAGCCTGAGGGCGACGAGGGCGGCGGCGAAGGCAAGGAGGGCTTCCACGGTGTGCGCGTCAGTTAACCTCAGGGCTCATGCCTGAGAAGCGCTATCTCGTCACGCCTGGGCCGACCCCGGTACCGCCGGAGGTGCTCGCGGCCACGGCACAGCCGATGATCCACCATCGCTCGGCGGACTTCCGCGGCACGTTCACCAGTGTGATCGAGCGGCTTCAGGCCGTGTACCGGACGGAGAACGACGTGCTCCTCTTCACCTCCGCGGGAACTGCCGCGATGGAGTCCGCCGTCGCCAACGTCTGCTCGCCGGGAGATCGCGTGCTTGTCGTCTCGCACGGGTACTTCGGCGAGCGGTGGGCAGCGATCGCGGAGGGCTACGGCCTCGAACTCGACCATCTCCGCTACGAGTGGGGCGAGCTGCCGAGCCCGGACGAGGTGGCCGCACGCCTGGAGGAGATCGGCGGCGCAAAGGCCGTCTATCTCACCCACTCGGACACCTCGACGGGCGGTGTCGCCGACGTGGAGGCGACGGCCGAGCGCCTCGCCGGCTCGGGGGCGCTGATCGCGGTCGACGCGATCTCCAGCCTCGCGGCCGTCCCGCTCGAGACGGACGAGTGGGGCCTCGACATCGTGCTCACGAGCTCCCACAAGGCTCTGATGTGCCCGGCTGGGCTTGCGTTCGCCGCCATCTCGCCGGCCGCCCTCGAGGCGACCGAGACCGCCTCGCTCCCGCGCTACTACATGGACTGGCAGCGGGCGATCGCCGCGCAGGCGCTCGGCGAGACGCCGTTCTCGACGGCGATCTCGCTCGTCCGCGGGCTCGACGTGGCGCTGGACCTCATCCTCGCCGAGGGGCTCGCCGCCGCGCACGAGCGGCATCTGCGGCTCGGCCGCGCGGCCCGAGCGGGCGTGAAGGCGATGGGGCTCGAGCTCTTCTCGCCGGACCTGGACAGCTCGGCCGTGGTCACGGCCATCCGCATGCCGGCCGAGATCGACGGTCAGGCGATCGTCGCGTCGATGCGCGACCGCTCGGGCGTCACGATCATCGGCGGCCAGGGCCAGCTGCGCGGAAAGATCGTCCGCTTCGGCCACATCGGGTACGTGGACGTGCAGGACGTCGCCGCGGCGCTTGCCGCGCTCGAGCGCGCGCTCGTCGAGGCCGGCGCCGAGGTCGAGCGCGGGGCGGCGGTTCCCGCCGCGCTTGAGGCGCACGCAGAGCCCGTCGTGGCGTGAAGGTCCTGGTCAGGGAGCCGATCGCGGAGGCCGGGATCGACCTCCTCCGCGAGCGATTCGACGTGGACGTGGAGCCCGACGGCGACCTGGCGGCGACGATCGGCGACTACGACGCGATCATCATCCGCAGCGCGACCGAGCTGAACGAGGACCTGATCGAGCGCGCCGGCCGGCTCAAGGTGATCGGCCGCGCCGGGGTGGGGGTGGACAACGTCGACCTGGCGGCGGCCTCGAAGCGCGGCATCGTCGTCGCGAACGCTCCCGAGTCGACGGTCGTCTCGGCGGCCGAGCACACGCTGGCGCTCCTGCTCGCGCTCACGCGCCAGATCCCGCAGGCACACCGGGCGCTCGTCGAGGGCAGGTGGGAGCGCTCGCGCTTCGCCGGCCTCGAGCTCGGCGACAAGACGCTCGGGCTGGTCGGCTTCGGCAGGATCGGCCAGCAGGTGGCCAGGCGTGCGCGAGGCTTCGAGATGCGCGTGCGTGCCCACGATCCGTACGTTGCTCCGGAGCGGTTCCGGGAGCTCGGCGTCGAGCGCGCGGAGACGCTCGACGACCTCCTGGCCGACGCTGATTTCGTCTCGCTGCACTCGACGCTGACTCCGGAGACGCGCGGGCTGATCGGCCGGGAGCAGATCGCCCGGATGAGGGAGGGGGCGCGGCTCGTCAACGTCGCGCGCGGGGAGCTGGTCGACGAGGACGCCCTGGCCGAGGCGCTCGAGAGCGGCAAGCTCGCCGGCGCGGCGCTGGACGTCTTCGCGGAGGAGCCGTACGCGGGCCCGCTCCTCGGACTCCCGAACGTCGTCGTGACGCCTCACCTGGCCGCCTCGACGCAGGAGGCGCAGGACCGGGCGGGCGTGATCGTCGCCGAGCAGGTGGCGGCCGCGCTTGAGGGCCGCCTGGTGACGAACGCTCTCAACGTCCCCGCGGTCGCTGCCGAGGACCTGGAGGCGCTGGGCCAGTACATCCCGCTGGCCGCCGACCTGGGCGCGCTCGCGATCGAGCTCGCGGGGGGGACTGCGGAGCGGCTCGACTTCCGCTACCTGGGCGACCTGGCCGAGCGGGACACGCGCATCCTCACCGTCGCGGCCCTGAACGGCGCCTTCCGCGGTCGCGTGGAGGAGCCCGTCAACTACGTCAACGCGCCGCTCGTGGCGCAGGAGCGCGGCATCGAGGTGCGCGAGGAGCAGCGGCGGGCCTCCCGGCACTTCAAGAACCTCATGACCGTGACCGCCGTGGCCGGGGAGGAGGAGTTCCCCGTCAGCGGGACGACCATGGGCCGCGACGACGAGCCTCGGCTCGTGCGCGCGCTTGGCTATGAGGTCGAGATCACCCTCCAGCCGCTCATGCTTTTCGTGGTCAACGACGACCGCCCGGGAATGATCGGACGTATCGGGACGATCCTGGGCGACGCGAATGTCAACATCGCCAACATGGCGGTGTCCCGGAACCGGCCCAGGTCGCGGGCCCTGATGGTGCTGACGCTCGACAACCCGATCCCGCCGGAGGTCCTGGAGAGCATCCGCGCCGAGCCCGGCCTGCTCGATCCCCGAGCGATCGTGCTCGAGCGGGGAGAGCGCGATGAGCGAGGATAAGAACTCCTTTCGAAATGAAGCCGGGTGCGCAGCATTCCAAAATGACTTCTAGCTGGCCCGAGGCGGTCGAGCGGGTGGCGGCCGCGCTGCGTGAGGGCCGCGTGGAGGCGCGGATCGAGGAGTTCGGAGAAGGAACGCCGACGGCTGCCGACGCCGCGAGCGCGGTCGGCGCTCCCATCGACCAGATCGTGAAGTCGCTCGTCTTCGCCTGCGACGGCCGCGCGATCGTCGTGATGGTCCCGGGCGACCGGCGTGCCGACCTCAAGAAGGTGGCCGCCGCCGCGGGCTGCGAGCGGGTGAAGCCGGTGGGCGCGGAGGCGGTCGAGCGGCTGACGGGCTTCCCACCCGGCGGGGTGTCGCCGTTCCCGCTCCCCGGCATCGAGACCGTCCTCATCGAGCAGGAGCTCCTCGCGCACGAGGCAGTCTGGGTCGGTGCGGGGTCGAGCCGGCACATGGCCGCGCTCGCGCCCGCGGACCTGGCGAGGCTCGCCCGTGCGCGGCCCGCCCAGCTCAGCGTGGAGTAACCTTCGAGCCGTGCAGGCCACCGAGAAGATCTGGATGAACGGCGAGCTCGTCGACTGGGCCGACGCGAAGGTGCACGTTGGCGCCCACGGGCTCCACTACGGCTCCGGCGTGTTCGAGGGGATCCGCTGCTACGAGACGGAGGCGGGCCCGGCGGTGTTCAGGCTGACGCCGCACCTCGAACGCCTGCACCAGTCGGCACGGCTCCTGCACATGGAGATCCCGTACTCGGTTGAGGAGCTTCGCCTCGCGACGCACGAGCTCGTCGCCGTGAACGGCCTCAGCGAGTGCTACCTCCGCCCGATCGCCTACTACGGGTACGGCGAGCTCGGCGTGCACCCGGGGAAGAACCCGGTGGACGTCGTCCTCATGACCTGGCCGTGGGGGGCGTACCTCGGCGAGGAGGCACTGGCCAAGGGCATCCGCGCCAAGGTCTCCTCGTGGAAGCGGGTGGGGCCGAACACGATCCCGCACGTCGCCAAGGCGACCGGCATCTACCTCAACTCGATGCTCGCCGTGATGGAGGCCACCCGCGCCGGCTACGAAGAGGCGATCCTCCTCACCGACGACGGGTTCGTCGCAGACGGCTCGGGCGAGAACATCTTCGTCGTCAAGGACAAGGTCATCTCGACACCCGACCTCTCCGCCTCGATCCTGCAGGGGATCACGCGGCAGGCCGTGATGGAGATCGCGCAGACGCTCGGCTACGCGGTGCACGAGCGCCAGCTGATCCGCTCCGACCTCTATCTCGCCGACGAGCTGTTCATGTGCGGCACTGCGGCCGAGGTCACGCCCGTGCGCTCGGTCGACGACCACGAGGTCGGCGACCCCGGGCCGGTGACGAAGGCGATCCAGGAGGTGTTCTTCGCGGCCGTCCGCGGCCGCGACGAGCGCTTCTCCCGGTGGCTGGAGTACGCGGAGAAGACGCCGGCGACGCCCGGCTCTTGACTCGGCGGATCCCGCTCTCCGCCCCCTGGATCGACGGGCGGGAGGAGGAGCTCGTACTCGAGACGCTCCGCTCGGGGCAGCTTTCGCTCGGGCCGATGGTCGATCGCTTCGAGGCTGCGCTCGCGGATCGGGTCGATGCCCCGTTCGTGGCTGCGGTCTCGAGCGGGACCGCCGGCCTCCATCTCTGCATGCGGCTGGCGGGGGTCGGGCCCGGAGACGAGGTCGTCACGACGCCCTTCTCGTTCGTCGCCTCCGCCAACTGCGCGCTCTACGAGGGGGCCACGCCGGTCTTCGCCGACATCGACCCGCGGACGCTGAACCTGGGTCCGGCCGCCGTCGAGGCGGCGATCACGCCGCGGACGAAGGCGATCCTGCCCGTGCACGTCTTCGGCTATCCGGCCGAGCTCGCCGAGCTCGAGGCGATCGCCGAGCGGCACGGGCTCTCGATCGTCGAGGACGCCTGCGAGGCGCTCGGCTCCGAGTACCGCGGCCGTCCGGTCGGCTCCTCGGGCCACCCGGCCGCCTTCGCCTTCTATCCGAACAAGCAGATGACGACCGGGGAAGGGGGCGCCGTCGCGGTGGCGACCGAGAAGGAGTGGTCGCTTCTCAAGAGCCTGTCGAACCAGGGGCGAAGCGACTCCGGCGAGTGGCTTACCCACGCGCGCCTCGGCTACAACTACCGGCTCGACGACCTCTCCGCCGCGCTCGGCCTGGCCCAGCTCGAGCGCTACGACGAGATCCTGGCGGCGCGAAGCGAGGTGGCCGCGCGGTATGCGGAGCTGCTGGCCTCGGTCGACGGCGTCGAGGTTCCCCTCCCGGACGACGCTGACCACCGACGCTCGTGGTTCGTCTATGTCGTCAGGCTCGCGGCCGGGATCGACCGGAACGGCGTCATGGCCCGCCTGGCCGAGGACGGCGTCGCCTCGAAGCCCTACCTGCCCTCGATCCACCTGCAGCCGTACTACCGCGAGCGCTTCGGCTACCGCGAAGGGATGCTCCCGGTCGCCGAGGACACGAGCGCCCGGACGCTGGCGCTTCCCTTCCACTCGCGCCTCGCGGCCGAGGAGCAGGATCGGGTCGTCGCGGCACTCTCGCGGGCGCTCGTCTAGCCGGCACGCTTTCGGCACAGTTCCGTTTCCCATAGGCGCGGGTTTTTGGAGTAGGCTCGAGCCATCGGGTTGGGGAGGTGGGTCTCCCTCTACCCGCGCGCGTGAAGGTTGAGCCGTTGGGGCGAAGGCTGCCGGAGTTTCCGCCGAGCTTGCGATAATCCCGGCGTGGCGGACGGCACGGCACGCATGGTTTTCCTCGGCTTCGGCAAGTACGCGCGCGCGGACAAGATCTACGCGCTCGAGCCGATCCGGGGCAAGGACCGGGGCGGGGGCAAGCGGACGCTCGTCTGGGTGGACGGGATCTCCGAGCCGATCGTCGCCTCCCGCACCGAGCGCACGATCCTGCTGGAGATGGGACAGGACGCCGCGGCCGGCTCGCGTCTCCTGGACGACGCGCTCGCGTTCGCCGAGCGGATCGCCGAGGACGCCGACAAGGGCCGCGTCGACCTCACCGACCTCGGCCGGCGCGCCCGGCAGCTGCTCGAGGCGAGCGCGAAGCCGGCGGAGACCGAACAGCTCTTTTGACCGCGCTCGAGCGCGACTTCTTCGCGCGGAGCGTGCACGAGGTGGCGCCCGAGCTCGTGGGCTGCACCCTGCTCGTCGACGGAGTCGGAGGTCGCATCGTCGAGGTCGAGGCCTACGACGCCGAGGATCCCGCGAGCCACGGCTTCCGCGGGCCGACGGCCCGCAACCGCGCAATGTTCGGCCCGCCCGGGCATGCGTACGTCTACCGCTCCTACGGCATCCACTGGTGCCTGAACCTCGTCTGCGCTTCCGAGGGGCGTCCCGAGGCCGTGCTCGTGCGCGCCCTCGAGCCCCAGGCCGGGCTCGAGCTGATGCGCGAGCGCCGCGGCGTCGACGCCGAGCGGCTCCTCTGCTCCGGGCCCGGGCGCCTCTGCCAAGCGCTAGCCGTGACCGGTGAGCACGACGGCCTCCCGCTCGACCGTCGGCCGTTCGAGCTGCTGGCCGCCTGCGAAGGCGTGGACGTGGCTCGGAGCGCGCGCGTCGGGATCACGCGCGCGGCGGAGCTTCCCTGGCGCTATGCGCTCCCGGGCTCGCGCTACCTGAGCCGGAGGATCTAGGCCGGGGTCGCCCCTTTCGACTCCCAGTAGTCGTTCAGGGCGCCCTGCACCTTCACGAACCAGACGATCGCCGGGACGATCAGGAAGCCGAACGGGAACAGCCAGAGACCGGTCCAGCCGCTCACCGGGGGTTCCTGCCCGTCGTTGCGGTACATCTTCCCGATCTCAGAGGGGATCACGAACCCCATCACGGGCTGGATCAGGATCCAGATGACGAGACCGAGCACGCCGCCGATCCCCTCGCCGGTGTGCTTCCCCATCTCCTCCTCGGTCTGGTAGACCCAGTACCAGCCGTAGAAGCCGATGGTGATGATGAAAATGAGGATCCCGAAGCCGATGCCGCGTGGCCGGCCGAGCGGCCCGGTGTTCCCGGACGAGGTCGTGACGACCGATGCTTCCATGCAAACCTCCTTTGGTTCGCGTGATTCTCTCAGCTGCGCCCGATGACGAGGCGGACCGTCATGTTCCGCGTCGCCGCGAGCCGGGCCCGAGGGAACTGTGCCAGCACGACGCCCGGCGTTCCGCCGTCGACGTACGTCGCCCTGGCTCCGAGCATGTGCCTGGCGAGGCGGCTGCGCGCGGTCTCTAGCGTCAGACCGACGACATCCGGAACCTTCCCGTGCCGGGCGTGCGGGAGGAAGATCCGCACGGTGCTCCAGGAGGAGAGGGTGCCGGACTCGGGCCTCTGGTCGAGCACGCGACCGAGACGGTCACCCGCCCGGGCCGGCCGCCAGATCACGTCCGGCGTCAGCGGCATCGAGTAGAGCTGGTCCTTCGCGGCCGCGAGACGCATGCCGACGACGTTCGGAACGTCGACCTCGTTCGGCTTGCAGTCCGCCTCGGCGCTCGGGCCCGTGCCGGCGAAGTAGAGAATCTGCCGGACGCCCGAGCAGTTGCCGTTGTCGAGCAGCGTCTTGTTGTCGCGAAACACGACCTGGCGTGCAACGACGCTTTGATAGGACGGATAGGGGAATGCCTCCGGCGGCTCCTCGAGGCGGTCGAGCGCCCGCTCGGCGAACGTCTTGAAGATGAGCGCCGGGAACGTCCCGCCGGCCACCGGATCGCCCTCGAACTCGGTCTCCATCGGCTTGAGCCGATCGGGGTAGCCGACCCAGACCGCGACGGCGAGCTGCGGCGTGTAGCCGACGAACCACGCGTCGCCGTAGTTCTCGGTTGTTCCCGTCTTGCCGGCGACGGGTCGATCGTCGAGGGCTGCCCGCTGGCCCGTCCCCTCGGTGACGACGCGCTGGAGGATCGACGTCACGAGAGTCGCGTCGCTCTCGTCCACCGCCCGCTTGCCCACCGGGTCGTTCGAGTCAGCGGTACGACCGTCCTCGACGCGGAGGACGGCCCGCGGCACGTTGCCGAGCACGGCGCCGTCGATCCGCTCGCCGCCGTTGGCGAGCGTCGCGAAGGCGCGGGCCATCTCCAGGGGGCTCACGGCCTCGACCCCGAGCCCGATGGCGAAGTAGTCGTCGAGCGGGCGTGTGACCCCGAGCTTGCGCGCGGTGTCGGCGACGTTCTTGGGTCCGACCTGAGCGGTCAGCTGCGCGTACACCGAGTTGTCGGAGTAGATGGTGGCATCCTGGAGGTCGATCGACCCGAGGTAGGAGCCCTCGTAGTTGTGGACGGACCAAAGCTTGTCCCCGAGGTTGATGACCGTGGGCTCGGACGTGAAGACGGTCTGCGGGGAGATTCCCTGGTCAACGGCGGCCGTGAGGACGAACGGCTTGAACGCCGACCCCGTCTGGCGCTGGCCCTGTACCGCGAGGTTGAACTGGCTCTTCTGAAAGTTCTCGCCGCCGACCATCGCGAGCACCCGTCCGTCACGCGGGTCGATGGCGACGAGGGCGGCATCGGGCCCGCGCCGCCCCGGCAGCCATTTGTCGATCGCCTCGTGGGCGAGCTTCTGCAGCTCCAGGTCGATCGACGTGTAGATCTTGAGGCCGCCCCCGAAGACCGTCCCGGAGCCGTAGTACGGCACGAGCTGCTGCTTGACGTACTCGGCGAAGTGCCCGACGCGGCCGCGCGATCCCGGGAGGCCGATCTCAGCGGCCCGCGGCAGCGGCGACTCGTCGGCGGTCCGGTAGTCGGCCGCCGTGATCAGGCCCTGCTCGAGCATGCCGCCGAGCACCGTCGTGCGCCGCGCCTTGGCGGCCTCTCGGTTCGCGGCGGGGTCATAGGCGCCCGGGCTGGCCGGTAGGCCGGCGAGGAGCGCCGCCTCCGGAAGCGTGAGCTCGGACGCGTGCTTGTCGAAGTAGACGCGCGAGGCCATCTCGATGCCGTATGCGCCGTTCCCGAAGTAGATCGTGTTCAGGTAGGCCGTGAGGATTCGGTCCTTCGACCACCGCTGCTCGAGCTGCCATGCGAGCGCCGCCTCCTTGAGCTTGCGGCTGACCGTCCGCTCGTCCTCGGTGTAGGTGTTCTTGATGAACTGCTGGGTGATCGTCGAGCCGCCCTGGACGAAGTCCTGCGAGCGAAGGTCCGCCCAGACCGCCCGGGCCATGCCCTGGATGTCGACCCCCTGGTGCTCCCAGAAGCGGCGATCCTCGACGGCGACGATCGCCTGCTTCATGACGGGGGCGATCTCGTCGGACTCGACGATGATCCGGCTCTCCGACCCGCGCAGCACCGCGAGCACGGTCTTGCCGTCCGAGGCGTAGATGTAGCCGAGACGCTCCGTGCGCTGCTCCTTGCCCGGTTCGAGCTCGGGAAGCTCGCTCGCGATCGAGCTCACGAGGCCGTACATGAACGACACCGTCATCACGCAGGCGATGACGGTGAGGAGCGCGAGGAACCGAAGCTTGCGGATCCGGCGAGGGCGCCTGGGAGCGCCGCGCCTACGTCTACCGAGCAGCACGAAGCAGGGAAGTCTAGCTCGGCCGGCTGAGCGCTAGGCCGCTTGCTGGCTCGTGATGATCGGCTGTCCTGTCGGGCGGTTCACTCCGCCGGCCGGCTCGACGGTGACGGCGACGATCGCGCCCTCGGGAACCGGCTCGGTGAGTGGAACCACCGTCTGGTTGCCGCCGCCCGAGAATAGCCCGGCGGGCATCGGCTGTTCGCCCTGGATCACCCAGGCCTCGTAGGTCATCTCGGACGGAGCGCGCTCGAGCCCGCTGATCACGAGCGTGCCTTCGCCGGACTCGTCGTCGACCACGAGCACGCCGTCCGCACCCTCGAGCTCGACGTGGCTGGCGCTCGGATCGATGAGCGCGACGAGCGCCTCGTTCGCGCGGTGCTGCTCGGCCTGGACCTCGTCGAGCCGCTGGGAGAGGTCCGCCGCCCAGAAGGCGAGGGCGACGGCCGCGATTCCGGCAGCGACGGCGGCGGTGGCCGCGACGGAGAAAGCCCAGCGGCGGCGGGGCAGCGAGACGACGTTCGGGCGCTCCGCGGCTGCCTCGTCCAGGATCCGACTGCGGAGAGTCGGCGGAGGCTCGGGCGCGTCGACGTCGTACGCAAGGTTCGCGGCGACCTGCTGGAACGACGCGACGGTCTCGCGGCACTCGGCGCAGCGCGCGAGGTGTGCCTCGAAGGCCTCGCGCTCGTCGGCGTCGAGGGCGTCGAGCGCGTACGCGGCGCTCAGCTCGTGGATCTCGGTTCTCTCCATCGCTCTTCCTCGAGGTCGTCCTCCGCGAGCAGCTCACGGAGGCTGGCCAGGCCGGCGAACATCCGGCTCTTGATAGTGCCCAAAGGCTCGCCAAGCCGGTCGGCCAGCTCGGACTGCGTGAAGCCGCCGTAGTAGGCGAGCTCGAGCGCCTCGCGCTGCTTGTCGGGCAGCCGTTCGAGCGCCTCCTGGACCCGCGTCCGGCGGAGGCGGAGCCAGGCTTCTTCCTCGGTGTCGTGGCCGGACTCGTGCGGCGCCGAGTCGAGTGGCTCCGCGCGCCGCGGCTGCTCTCTGCGCACGAGGTCGACCGCGCGCCGGTGGATCAAGGTGAGGATCCAGGTGCTCGCCTTCGCGCGCTCGGCGACGAAGCGCGCCGCCGATCGCCAGACGGCGAGAAACCCCTCCTGAACCGCGTCCTCGGCGAGGGCCGGGTCCCGCACGATTCGGAGGGCGAGGCCGTAGGCGACGCGCCCGAAGCGGTCGTAGAGCTCCGCGAACGCGTCTTCGTCGGCACGCGCCACGAGCGCCACGAGCGCCTCGTCGGACAGATGGGCAAGCCCGCGACCCATGATCCCACGCCCTCGTCGGGGCGCGCGCAACGCTAGCACGGCAGCCATGCAAGGCATTCGGGCGCGTCTCCGCGGCGGTTCGGTCCGCCCACCGAACCGATCGCCCCGTCGGGCCGAACAAGCCGCGTTCAACCCCCACGGAGGAGAGGACAATGAGACACATCGCGCTCTTCGGCGCGCTCCTCGTCGCGGTGCTCGCCGCTGCGCTCGTGCGCGGCGCGGGCCCGGAAGAGGGCGTGGCGTCGAGCCATCGCGAGGCGCCCGTCATCAGCGAGGACCCGACCGCGGACAACACGGACGTGTACGCGTTCGTCAGTCCCGACCGGCCCAACACGGTGACGATCGTCGCCAACTACATCCCGCTCGAGGAGCCCGCCGGCGGCCCGAACTTCAACAAGTTCGCCGACGACGTGCTCTACGAGCTGAAGGTCGACAACAACGGCGACGGTCGCGAGGACGTGTCCTACCAGTTCGAGTTCGACACGCAGACTCGGAACGGGAACACGTTCCTCTACAACACCGGCCCGATCGACAGCCTCTCGGACACGGACTGGAACCGACCCCAGAGATACAAGGTCACCCGCGTCAAGCGGAGCGGTTCGACCGTCTTCGGGCGCAACCTGCCGACCCCCCCTGTCAACATCGGACCGCGCTCGACGGCGAACTACGGCGCGTTGATGCAGTCCGCTGTTCGGCAGCTGTCCGGGGGGATCAAGGTCTTCGCGGGTCAGAGCGACGACCCGTTCTTCGTCGACCTTGGTTCTATCTTCGACCTGGCCGGCCTGAGGCCGTTCAACCCTGCCCACGTCATTCCGCTCGACGCGGAGAACGGGGTGGACGGGGTCGGCGGCTACAACACCCATGCCATCGTCCTCCAGGTCCCGATCACCCAGCTGACCCGCGACGGGCAGTTGCACGACGCGGACGACCCGGAGGCCGTGATCGGCGTCTACGCGACGGCGAGCCGGCAGCGGGTGCAGGTAATCGAAACCGACGGCCGGCGGCGTGACGACGGCAACTGGGTACAGGTCTCCCGGCTTGCCGAGCCGCTGATCAACGAGGTCGTCATCCCCCTGCGGAAGAAGGATCGCTGGAACGCGTCCGACCCGTCGGACGACGCGGACTTCCTCTCGCACTACACGAGCCCCGAGCTGACCCGGTTGGGGAACCTGCTCTACCCGGTGCTCGACGACGCACCCGAGACGGGCCGCGGCGACCTCGCCGCCATCCTGCTCACGGGCGTCCCCGGGCTCAACTTCACCGGTCCCAAGAAGGCCGACCTCATCCGCCTGAACACCGGCATCGCGCCGACTTCTCCGGTGGGTGGGGGCAACCGGCTCGGGGTCCTCGGCGGCGACTTCGCCGGGTTCCCGAACGGCCGCCGGCTCGAGGACGACGTCACCGACATCGAGATCCGGGCGCTCATGTGCGGCTACGGCCCGACCGTCGGGCCGCTCATCGAGAGCCTCGGCTTCTGCGGTGGGAACGCCAACCGCTCGCCGAACAACATGCTCGGCGACCGGGTCGACGCGAACGACCGTCCGTTCCAGGCGTCGTTCCCGTACGTCCCGGTGCCCCACCAGGGCTACGCGCACGCGCATCACGACGCGATGGGTGGGCCGTGAGCAGAGGACGCCGGAGGGCCCGCTGTGCGGCGGCGGGCCCCTCCACCTCCTCGCTCGAGGCATGCGATGAAGACACGACACCTTTTCGGAGCCATGGCAGTGGTGCTGGCGGGCATCGCGCTCCTCGGCGGGGTTTTCACGGGAGGTCCCAGCGCCGGGACGCCGACCGCCCCGAGCCCGCAAGCCGCGGCCGCCCGTCTACTCAGCGGGTTCGGCACAGGCGACACGGCGGACTACGTGGCCCAGCTCGAAGACCGCGTGGAGGCAGATCCCGAGGACGCCGAGGGCCTGGCGCTCCTCGGCCTCGCCTACCAGCAGCGCGCCCGCGAGACGGGCGACCCCGGCTACTACCCCCGGTCGGAGGAGGCGCTCCGCCGGTCGCTCGTGCTCGGCCGCGACAACGATCTCGCCGTGACCGGCCTGGCCGCCCTCGCGGCCTCAAGACATCGGTTTCCCGCGGCACTGCGCCTTGCTCGGCGAGCGCTCGAACTGAATCCCGACTCGACGGCCGCGCTCGGGGTTCTCGGAGACGCCGGGATCGAGACGGGCGACTACGACGGCGCCTTTGCGGCGTTCGACCGCATGGTCTCGCTCAAGCCCACGGTCGCCTCGTACGCGCGCGTCGCATACGCGCGCGAACTCCTAGGGCGCACAGCCGGCGCGATCGAGGCGATGAAGCTTGCAGTCGGAGCCGCGGCCGGCACCGAGGAGCCGGCCGCCTGGGCGCTCGTCGAGCTCGGCAACCTCTACTACAACGGCGGGCGACTGCGCCCCGCGAAGCGCGCATACCGCGAGGCGCTCGCCCGCTTTCCGGGATACCACCGTGCCCGGGCCGCACTGGCCCGCGTGGAGGCCGCACGCGGGCGGGTCGACGAGGCCGTCGCCCTCTATCGCGACGCGCTCGAGGCCGTCCCGCTCCCCGAGTACGCTGCCCGCCTCGGCGAGACACTGGCGGCCGCCGGTCGGGACGCCGAGGCGGACGAGGCGTACGAGCTCGTCGACGCGATGCAGCGCCTGTTCGAGGCGAGCGGCGCCCGCACCGAGCTCGAGACGGCGCTCGTCGACCTCGACCGGGGCGTCCACGTCGCCGACGCTCTCGCGCGCGCGCGTGCAGCCTACGCCGAGCGCCGGAGCATCGAGGCCGAGGACGTCCTGGCGTGGGCGCTCTACCGGAACGGCCGCTACGTCGAAGCCCTTCGCCACTCGCAACGCGCCCTGCGGCTGGGGACCCTTGACGCGCTGAAGCTCTTCCACCGCGGCGTGATCGAGCGTTGCCTCGGCCGGCGGGAGGCGGCCCGGGAGGCATTCCGCGCAGCGCTCGCCGTCAACCCGTACTTCTCGCCCCGCTGGGCGCCCGTCGCGAGAGAGGCCGTGCGATGAGGAGGGGTCTCGTCGCGCTCAGTGCGCTCGTGGCCCTGGCGCTGCCTGGGGCCGCGCTCGCTCATCCGCTCGGCAACTTCACCGTCAACCGCTACAGCGAGATCGTCCTTTCGGGCGACCGCGTCTATGTGCGCTACGCACTTGACCTGGCAGAGATCCCGACCGTCCAGGAGGGCGACGCGGTTCGGGCCTCCGGCTTTGCCCGCGCGGCCGCTGAGCAGCTCGTCCTCGAGCTCGACGGGCGGCGGGTGCCGCTGGTGCCGCTGCAGCATTCGGTGCAGGCGCGGCCGGGAGTCGGAGGGCTCGACACGCTCAGGTTCGACGCCGTTTTTGCCGCCCCGGAGGGAGCGCAGGGTCGAACGCTCGAATTCCGCGACCTCAACTTCGAGCGCCGCCTCGGGTGGAAGGAGGTCGTCGCGGTCACCTCCGGCGGCGCCCGCCTGCTCGTGTCGGATGTCCCGGCGACGAGCGTGAGCGACGCCCTCCGCTCTTACCCGAACGACCTTCTCTCCTCAGCGCTGGAGGTGGCGTCGGCGCGTCTCGTCTACGAGCCGGGGGAGGCAGAGGGGAGGGCGCCGACGCTCGCCGGGCCGGCCGCGGAGGCCGTCTCCTCGTCCGGGTTCGAGTCGCTGATCGTCCGCGACGAGCTCGGGATCCGGCTGATCCTCGTGTCGCTGCTCGTGGCGATGTTCTGGGGAGCGGCGCACGCGCTCACGCCCGGCCACGGCAAGGCGATCGTCGCCGGCTACCTCGTCGGGACGCGCGGGAAGGCGCGTCACGCCGTCTTCCTCGGCCTCGTCGTCACCGTGACGCACACCGCCGGGGTCTTCGCGCTCGGTCTTGTGACACTGACGCTCTCTGAGTTCGTCGTTCCCGAGCGGCTCTACCCGTGGCTCACTTTCGGCTCGGGACTGCTCGTCGTCGGCGTCGGGGCGAGCGTCCTCGCGAGACGCCTCAGGCACGCGCGCGCCCATGCGAACGGACACCATCACCATCACCATCACTCGGAATACGGTCGCGGCGGCCTCCTCGGCGTCGGTATCGCGGCCGGACTGCTGCCGTGCCCGTCGGCGCTCGTAGTGCTTCTCAGCGCGATCGCGCTGCAACGCGTGGGGTTCGGGCTCGCGCTGATCGTCGCCTTCAGCCTCGGCCTGGCCGCCACCATCACGGCGGTCGGGCTCCTCGCCGTGCTCGCGCGCCGGGCCTTCGGCCGGCTCTCGCTCGACGGACCGGTCGTCCGCGCCCTTCCCGCGGCGAGCGCGCTTCTGATCCTCGCCGTCGGAGTCGGCATTACGGTCAACGCTCTCCCGGAGGTTCTCTGATGTTCGGGCTCGATGAACACATTGCCGCCTTCTCGAACGGAGGCTCCCTGTGGATCGTCCTCGCGGTCGCGGTGCTTCTGGGCCTGCGGCACGCAACGGATCCGGATCACCTCGCCGCGGTCTCGGCTCTCGTCGCCGGCGGCCGCGAGCGGGCCACCCGCCGCGCCGGTGAGCTCGGGCTCGCCTGGAGCGGAGGGCATGCCGTCACGCTGTTCGCATTCGGCCTGCCCATCCTGCTTCTCGACAGCTACCTGCCCGAGCGCGCGCAGCAGGCGGCCGAGACCGCGATCGCCGTCGTCATCGCCTACCTGGCGGTGCGCCTGCTTCTTCGCTGGCGGCGTGGCGACTACCACGAGCACGCGCACGGGCATGGGGACGAAGCACACTCGCACGTGCACGCGAGACACGACCACCGGCACCCGAGAAGCCGGCTTGGCGCCTTCGGGATCGGCCTCGTCCACGGCATGGGCGGGAGCGCCGGGGTCGGGATCCTTCTGGTCGCCTCGGTCGAGTCGACCCCGCTGGCCGTCGTGTCTCTGGCGCTCCTCGCCCTCTTCACGGCGGTCTCGATGACGTTGCTGTCGGGCGGCTTCGGTCGGACGCTCGTCTCCAGGCCGATACGCTCGTCGTTCGGCACGGTCGCCCCCGTGCTCGGTACCGCGAGCCTCGCGTTCGGACTCTGGTACGCGACCTCCGCCTGGAGCCTCACTCCCTATCCGTTTTAGCGGCTTATGATCGGGGGCGGCCATGGCCGCCCCCGATCTCGTCGCCGAGCTCACCCGCAACGCCGTTGACGTCCTGCCCGACGGGGAGCTCGAACAGAAGCTCGCCGGGGGGCGGCCGCTGCGCGTCAAGCTCGGGATCGACGTCACCGCCCCGCACGTGCACGTCGGCCATGCGATCCCGCTCCAGCGGATGGCCGCGTTCCAACGCGCGGGCCACGTCGGCGTCCTCATCATCGGCGACTACACGACGCGCATCGGCGACCCGTCGGGGCGCTCGAGCGAGCGGCCGATCCTCTCGGACGCGGAGATCGACGCGAATGCCCAGACGTACCTCGTACAGGCGGCTCAGATCGTCGATACGTCTCCTGAGCGTCTCGAGGTCCGCTTCAACGGCGAGTGGCTGGCGAAGCTCGACTTCGCCGAAGTCGTGCGTCTCACGCGCACGATTACGGTCGCGCGTCTGCTCGAGCGCGACGACTTCCAGCAGCGCTTCGAGGCGAAGACGCCGATCTCGGTCTCCGAGCTGCTCTATCCGTTCATGCAGGCGTACGACTCGGTGGCGATCCAGGCCGACGTCGAGCTCGGGGGCACCGACCAGCTCTATAACCTCCTCGCCGGCCGCGACGTCATGCAGGCGTACGGCCTCGAGCCCCAGGTCGTGCTCACCACGCCGCTCCTGCTCGGGCTGGACGGCCGGAAGATGAGCGCGTCGCTCGGCAACTACATCGGGCTCACGGATCCTCCCGAGGAGCAGTTCGGGAGGACGATGCGGATCTCCGACGAGCTCCTGCCCGAGTACTACCGGCTGGTGATGGAGTCCGATGTCGACCCTTCGACCCTCGATCCAATGGCGGCGAAGCTGGAGCTGGCCCGCTTCGTGGTGCGTCGCTCGCATGGCGACGAGGCTGTCCGGGAAGCTGAGGCGCACTTCACACGGGTCGTGCGGGAAGGTCAGGCGCCGGAGGAGATCGGGGAGGCCGAGCTGCCGGCAGGCGACCCGATCCACCTGCCCGCGCTCATTCGCGAGGTCTTCGGCCTCTCGACGAGCGAGGCGCGACGACTGATCGCGCAGGGAGGGGTGAAGCTGGACGGCGCCGCTACGGCCGACCTCGACGTTCCGCGAGCCTCGCTCGAGGGCACGGTGCTGCAGGTCGGGAAGCGCCAGTTCATGCGGCTTCGGGCCGGCTGAGGCGCTCGTCGGCGCGGCGCTTGACACCCCTCGGCCGCTGGCTGCTATCATTGGTCGGCCGTTTAGACGGCTGCACGGAAACCGGCAACCCACGAGACAACGGAGAGCCCTTCGGCCGAAGCCTGATACGACCGAGTATCGCTTCTTCCCAGGGCCTCCCGTGCGAGTTGGAGGCCTTTTTCGTGCCGTCCCGTGCGGCGCTGGTCTTTGAAAACTCAACAGCGTGTACGTCGAGAACCTCGCGCGCTTCGGCGCGGGAGGTCACTGAACCCGTCTCCTCTCAGCGAGGGGACTTTGAGCTCAAGCTCGAAACTGAACCGTTAGCAACCAGGCCTCCGGGCCTGACTGCGAAA
This sequence comes from Gaiellaceae bacterium, assembly GCA_035457655.1. Classification (GTDB taxonomy): domain Bacteria; phylum Actinomycetota; class Thermoleophilia; order Gaiellales; family Gaiellaceae; genus JAIBJN01. Next base: position 342 of record DATIBF010000118.1, on the reverse strand, counting down.
GGTCTTCACGGAGAGTTTGATCCTGGCTCAGGACGAACGCTGGCGGCGCGCCTAACACATGCAAGTCGAGCGAGAACTAGGGCTTCGGCCCTGGGGAAAGCGGCGAACGGGTGAGTAACACGTGGGTAACCTGCCCTCGGCACCGGGATAGCCCGGGGAAACTCGGATTAATACCGGACAGCCTCACGACCCTTCGGGCGAGTGAGAAAAGGTGGCTTCGGCTTCCGGCTGAGGATGGGCCCGCGGCCGATTAGCTTGTTGGTGGGGTAATGGCTCACCAAGGCTCCGATCGGTAGCTGGTCTGAGAGGACGATCAGCCACACTGGGACTGAGACACGGCCC
>DATIBF010000117.1:0-2247 GCA_035457655.1 Gaiellaceae bacterium | reverse complement strand
GATCGAGTCGCCGAGCGCCTCGCCGGCGTCGCCGCACACGACGAGCCGGCCGGTCTGCGCCATGAAGCCGCTCAGGTGCCCGACCGAGCCGCGCACGACGATGTCGATGCCCTTCATCGAGATGCCGCAGCGGGCGGAAGCGTCCCCGTGGACGACGAGCAGGCCGCCGTGACCCGTGGCTCCGGCCGACTGGCTCACGTTCCCCTCGATCACGACCGTGCCGGACATCATGTTCTCGGCGAGGCCGGTGCTCGCGTTCCCGTGTACGCGCACGGTCGCGCGCTTGTTCATCCCGGCGCAGTAGTAGCCGACGTGTCCGTCGATCTCGACGTCCACGTCCGCGTCGAGACCGCACGCGACGGCGTGCGCGCCGTTGGGGTTGAGGACGCGCCAGTGCCGGGGCCCGGGCGTCGTCGCGAGGTTGTGGAGTCGTTGGTTCAGCTCGCGGAGAGGCGTCTCGGCGAGGTCGACGACCTCGACCGCCGCCTCGACCTCGGCCGCCTCCATCAGACGCGCGCCCGCTCCCAGGCGTAGACCACGCCGGGCACCGGCTCCCACGAGCGGGCCTCCGCCGCGCCGGGGAGCGTGGCGATCGAGCGCCACTCCGACGCCATCGCCACCCACTCGTCCGTCTCGGCGAGCACCGCCGGCTTGCAGGCGATCGGGTCGCGCAGCACGGCGAAGCCGTCCTCCGTTCCCACGAGGAAGGTGTAGAAGCCGTCGAGGTCCTCGAGGCAGCCAACGAGCGCCTCCTCCAGCGAGGCGCCCTCGCGCAGCCGCCACGCGAGGTAGCCGGCGGCGACCTCGGTGTCGTTCTCGGTCTGGAACTGGATGCCCTCGCGACGGAGGTTCTCGCGGAGGCGGTTGTGGTTGGAGAGCGAGCCGTTGTGGACGAGGCACAGGTCGTGGCCTGTCGAGAAGGGGTGAGAGCCCTCGGTGGTGACGCGGCTCTCGGTCGCCATCCGGGTGTGCCCGAGCGCGTGCGTGCCCCGGAAGTCTTCGAGCGCGAACGCGCGCACGAACTCCTCCGGGCGCCCGACCTCCTTGTAGATCTCGATCGTTCGCCCGGCGCTCATGACGCGCAGCTCCGGGTGGACGCTCCGCACCCAGGCCTCGGCCTCGGGAGCGTCCGCCTGGACGACGAAGACGGCATGACTCGCCCGCAGCTCGGGCGCCGGCGAGCCGCCGAAGGCGTTCCCGAGCTCCCCGGCGAGCGCGTCCCAGTCCTGGAGCGGGTCGGCGGAGAAGAGCGTCACCTTGCTCGACCCGCTCGGCGCCGGGTCGCGGTAGACGGCGACGCCCGCGCTGTCGGGGCCGCGGTCGCTCATCTGCTCGAGCATGGCCGCCAGGTGCGGGCCGAGCGACTGCTCGATCTCAGGCGACTTCGAGAAGAGGCCGACGATGCCGCACATATGTCCGAAATCTACATGTGGACAGGCGAGTCAAAACCAGCAAAAAGGACGATTTCACCGAACTTCATATGGATGTTTTCCACATACTCCTCAGAAGCGCGTCAGGTACTCGGCCACCTCCCAGGGTGTCACCTGTTCGTGGTAGCGATCCCACTCCTCCCGCTTCACGCGGATGAAGTAGTCGGCGTAGTCCTCGTCCCGGCCGCGGCCGAGCGCCTTGCGGATCACGTCGTTTGTCTTCAGCTCGTGCGTCGCCTCGAGGAGGTTCGCCGGCAACGTCTCCAGCCCGCGCGCCCTCAGCTCCTCGTACGGGACCGAGTAGAGGTTCTCCGCGTTCGGCTCGCCTGGGTCGATCCCGTTCGCGATTCCGTCCAGTCCCGCCGCCAGGATCACCGTGGCCGCGAGGTACGGGTTGCACGAGCCGTCGATCGTCCGGTCCTCGACCCGGCCAGGCCCCGGGATCCTCAGCATCTGCGTGCGGTTGTTGTAGCCGTAGCTGATCCAGACCGGCGACCACGTCGCGCCGCTCGCCGTCGTCCCCACCTTCAGCCGCTTGTAGGAGTTCACGGTCGGCGCGGTCACGGCGCTGTAGGCGCGCGCATGTTTCCTCAGGCCGCCGATGAAATGGTAGGCCGTCTCGGAGAGCCCGAGCCCCCGCGGGTCGTTCTCGTCCAGGAAGAGGTTCGTCTCGCCGTCCCAGAGGGACATGTGGAAGTGACAGCCGTTGCCGGTCAGGTGAGAGAACGGCTTCGGCATGAACGTGGCGAGGATCCGCCGCCCCTCGTCGCGGCCCTTGCGCTCCGCCAGCTGGTGAACCATGTAGCGGAAGAAGATC